>NZ_JAMBOQ010000003.1:0-358391 GCF_023715685.1 Priestia aryabhattai | reverse complement strand
GCAAAGGATTGAAGCTCCTGAAAGAACAAAAGAGAAAGAATCCTCTGAGTCAAAGAGCTGTAAAGAAGAAAAGAACACAATATCACTTTCTCCTTCTATCATTTTCTTAATAGATAAGATAACAAATAGAGCTGTTACAAGAAATTGAAAAAGAACAAGTATCCCGTTTACTTTTGCTGTCATTTGAATACCAAACACGTTTATACAAGTAATGATAACAATAAAAAGTAGAATCCAAAGAGACGATGGAATAGAGGGAAACGCAGCCGATAAAAAAGTTCCTGCTAACAAAAAATTAATCATTGGCAAAAAAAGATAATCTAAAAGCACAGACCAGCCGACAAAAAATCCTATATGAGGACTTATAGATTTTTGAGTATACGTATAGGCAGAGCCTGATAAAGGATATTCTTTAGCCATATGCCCGTAGCTGTAAGCCGTAAATAACATCGCTGCAAGAGCAAAAACATACGCCATAGAAACCATGCCATGCGTAGTTTGAGCCACAACTCCATATGTAGTAAACACCGTCATTGGAGCCATATATGCAAGCCCTAAAATGACAAGTGATCGAAGCGTTAGCGTACGGACAAATGTAGCACTTGGCTTACCTTTCATCTTGTCCCCTCCATTCAACTAGTATAATTCTCATACACTCCCCTTCTATTTTAATATACATAAATGAATGACTATCATTCATTTATGGTTAATGTAATGGAAATTTATAAATAACACAAGAATAATGAATGACTATCATTCATTATTCTTCTATTATAATCGATAACTTTTTCTTTGTCTTCACTTTTGTCAGAATTTTTAACATATTAAATCACTTAACTATATATTCTATTTTATAATCTCCTAAAACTACAATTCATCAACCATCACTTTCTTGCATCCCATCATCCTGTGCATATCAAGTCTAATAACATTTCTATAGGGTTTGGCTAGCTGTAGTAGTTTAACATCGATTCTGAATCTTCCGCTTTGTCACTCTAATAAACATAAATAAAACTGTATGCATAATTAGCAACCCCTATAAGGATATATACGTATTTTTTAATTTACTTTTTATCGAAATTTGTCGAATATTTTTAGGGTAATTCAACCTATTTTTATGGTAAAATTTAAAAAGATATTCGTTATATAGTATCATTTTTATGATTACGTTCTTTAAAAGAAACAAATGTAGTGAACTTAACTTGTTCAGTTAAAGGCAAACTAGTTGAAAGGCTGGGACGCAAAACCTCAGGTCTAAGGTCATAGGACTAGGATGGCTGGGTTTCCTGATACATCAGGAGGTAAAGGAAAACATGAACAATCAGCGTGTCGTTACTGGAAGTATTGGAGCTTCGTATATGAGGCCGCGCATCGTGGCATTTATTCCCGCGCATAATGAAGAGAAATCAATTCGCGACTGCTTGGCAGGGTTAGGCGATCAGCTTCTTCCGAATAATGTGGAGCTCGATGTATTTGTGATTGCAGATAACTGTACGGACCGCACGAAAGAAAAAGCGGAGCTGGCTGGAGATGAATTTGATTTAAATGTAAAAGTACTGGTCACTGAAAATAATAAACAGCGAAAAGTCGGCGCGTTAAATACGGCTTGGAAAAAGATATATGGAGATACACTAGATTTATATAATACGACGCTGACTAAATATCAGCAGCTGTATAAAGAGTCGATTAAAGCGATTTTAGGAATGGATGCAGACAGCCGCTTGGCGCCTAAAGCACTCATTAATTTATGGGAAGATTTAATGACGTCGCGAAACATCGGCGGCGTGATGGCGAAATATACGATGAGAATGCCTGAAAAGAAGAACTCTCTTTCAAAAGATGATGTGCATTACGAGGAAAAACTGGCAAGCGGCGAGTACGGAGGACCGATAGCCCGGTGGTGGACACATCAGCAAAAGCAGGATATGGCAAGCTGGCTGTTAGATCTTCAGTACCACGGCGGAAGCACGTATGTACTCGGCGGTCAGGCTACGCTGTTTCGCCCTGAAGCGCTTCAAAATATAGTGGAAGAAAATAAGCTTGACGGTCCTTGGCAAAATGACAGCGACGTTGAAGATATGCTGCTGACGTGGCAGCTGCAAAAATCTAATTGGAAAACGTTAATTAGTCCAGGAGCTCGCTGCTTTGTGGACTCGATGAGAAGCTATCACACGTACCGTGAACAGCGTAATAAATGGAAGTCCGGGACCGTTGATTTACCGACAAACGGAAACTTTGACGTCAGAACCAAGCATAAAGGAAAGCTGTGGCGTTCACAGATTAAAACGCTGTGTGATTTACTCATTCGCCTGCTGTTTATTTTATTTTTATCCGCTGCGCTTGCGACCGATCAATTTTACTGGTCATGGCTTTGGTTAATTCCGATTGTGTTGGCTTCTGTGTTAAATATTATGCTCGCCGTCAAAACTCCGATGCACAGGCCGATTGATGTGATACTGGCCGGTCTTTTGATTAGTCCGGAGATTTATTTATGGGTGAATTTAATTACGTTTAGTCAAGTATGGCTAGAAAGACTTGCGGCTAATAAAAAAGACGGCTGGGCGAATCAATATAACGCAGAAAACGGAAAAACGCGCAGTAAATTAGGGCAAGGCATTTTAATAGGCTTTGCGTTTATAGGAATGATTGTTGTGCTGTGCATCTATTTCCGTGATTACTTAACGAGCCCTTCTGTACAACAAGCCATTTATCCGTACTTAATGAACGGCTGGATCTTGCTGACGTATTTGACAATCTATCAGTCTCTTTATATGGTTTATCAAATTTGGACGCTTAGAAAACATATTCAAGCATAAAAAAGTGATGTCTCGACAAGACATCACTTTTTTTATAGAAATCGTACCTTTAAATATTCTGCGATTTTTTGAGGAGCAGCTGGCTGGCTGGCAATATAGCCTTGAATAAATGAACATTCATGCTGTTGTAAAAAGGACAGCTGCTCTTTTGTTTCAACGCCTTCTGCGATCACTTTCATGTTAAGAGCGTGAGCTAAGTACAAAATGCTTTTTGTAATGGCCTGCTGCTTTCCTTTATCAATCGCGTGTCGAATAAACGTTTTGTCGATTTTTAACGTGTTAAATTCGAAGTCTTTTAAATGTGATAACGAAGAAAAACCGGTACCAAAATCATCTAAAGCAAACGTTACGCCGATTTGCTTTAATTCGTCCATGACTTTCTTCACATGTTCTTCATACTGAATAATGGAACTTTCCGTCACTTCAAATTCAATGAATGAAGGGTCGATTTTGTAACGGGCTAACGTTTTTTGAACGTGTTCTACAAACCCTCGTTTTAGCAAATGTTTAGATGAGACGTTAATCGAAACGGGCACGGTTTGTAAGCCTTGACTTTTCCACTGCTGCAGCTGTTTACAGACATGCTCGATCATCCAGTCGCCGAGTTCAATAATTAAATTGGTTTCTTCCGCTAATGGAATAAAGTCTCCTGGTGATACGCGTCCCCATTCCGGGTGATTCCAGCGAATTAACGCTTCAATACTGTCAATTTCTCTGCTGTTTGTATGAACCTTTGGCTGATATTCAATAAAAAACTCATCTTGAAGAAGTGCGTTGCGCAGGCCTTTTTCTAGATGATAGCTTTTATACGTCTCGCTGTCCATTAACGGAGAATACAGCTGCCAGTCGCTTCGTCCTACTTCTTTTGCACGGCGCGTAGCAAGGTTGGCATTCGTCAATAGCGTCTTTGCATCTTCACCGTCATGCGGGTAGATGCTGATTCCTATACTTGCTGTGACGTATAGAGAAAAGTCGTCAATGGTAACTTCTTTTTCGATTTTTTGAAAAAGAGCAGCGGCTAGCTTTTGACACTCATTTATGTGTGCCAGAGATAAGAAGCAAATCGCAAGCTCGTCTTCTCCTACTCTGGCTAGCATCACACCTGGCGCCACGAACTTTTTTAACCGATTGGCGATACACTGCAGCAAGCGATCGCCTACGTCGTGGCCTAATGTATCATTAATATGTTTAAAACGCTCCAGTCCTAGATGAAAGACCGCTAATGATTCTCCACCTTTTTTCATCTGTCGAATGAAATTTTTTAATTTTTTTTCAAACTTTCTTCGATTCGGTAAGTTCGTTACATAATCATGAGTTGCAAGATATTCAAGTTGATCCATATACTTTTTTTCTGCGGTGATATCTTCAATAATACCATCTATGCGCACCAGCTTGCCGTTCTCGTCAAGCGTGGGAATGCATCGATCTTTTACCCATTTCATCTCTCCCGTTGTCGTATAAATCCGATACTGCTGACGAATCGTTTTTCCTTTTTCTAATTGATGTTGCGCTTTTGCAACAGCTGGTTTATATTACCAATGAATAAAACTTTCCCACAGATCTCTATCTTCTAAAAATTTAATCGCATCTTCTCCGTAAATGTTGTTAACACCACTGGAGCATACAATCACTTTATTGCTTTGTACATCAACCGACCATATTCCAGCGTCTAAATTGTTATAAATCGTTTGAAACTGCTGTTCTTTTTGCTTTAATTTATTCGTAATTACTTTCGATTCTGTAATATCATGAACAACGCCAATCAGCTGTATGACGTTTCCTTGCTCATCTACTACCGCATCCGCTTGTTCAAACACCGTACGTTCTTCACCGCTAGGCCGCATCAGTGCGTATTCAATTTTATAGCTTTCTCCCGTTGAAAGTGCCTCCATAACCGCTTCTTCTAACCTTTTTTGATCACGGCCGTTGATAAATTGAAGAACGTCTTTAAAAGAGGGAGTGAAGAGCTGATTGGGGTTTAATCCGTAAATATTATAAAGCTGATGAGACCAATAACTTTCATCTTCCATAACGTCATAACACCAGCTTCCCACATTCGCAAGCTTTTGCTCCATTTTCAAATGCGTTTCTAATTGAGAAATGTGATTAGAGCGCTCTTGCTCTTTTGAATGATCTCGGCAGACGGCATAGACACCTGCTACTTGCTCACTTACGATAATAGGGATTAGGGTAATATATAAATGAAGTTCTTTTTTTGTTTTGTGGTCGATAATCGTAGAAAACTGAACTTTTTCCCCTTTTAAAGCACGTTGAAAGAGATTTTGTGCTTGCTGTTGTTTGGATTTATGTATAAGAGCTGTCAGCTGCTGGCTTTTTTCTTTGTGTTCGTTTCCTGTTAGCTTGAAGGCTGCTTCGTTGCTAAACATGATGTCTCCTTCACAGTTAATGAAAAAAATACCTTCACTGTATTCTTTTAAAAGCTGTGTGTTCAAACGATCAAGATGTTTCATTATCATGATCGACTGCTCCTTCTCCGTGTTTTTATCTGGCAAGGTCCCATTTTACCTCCTTTTATCTATTTCTTCTATACTATTATAATATAAGTTGCATTTGACATATATTTTATCCTACTTTCCCAAATTGAGGAACTTTCTAGGGGAAGAAAACCAAAAACGTTTTTTAAAACTTTGTTGTTTGGTAAAATAAAACATGTAAAGGAGGGATAATGTGACTCAAAGTGCTACAAAACATGATCTATTTTCTAGGGGTTCTTTTCAAATCGCTACTTTTTTACTTCTTTTCTCGCCTCTTTTTACTCGTTTGTTTCAGCAGAATGTATGGACATATATAATGGTTTCTTCTATCATTGTTCTTTTTAATTTCATCATCGAGTATATTCTAGTAAAAAGAATCAGCGCTGCTCCTAAAAACTACATTGCTTTTTTCCAAACGGTTTGTCTGCCCCTGAACACACTGCTTTTATGTTTTTTCTACTATGTTACGTAAAAAGCATCTATCGATTGGATAGATGCTTTTTGATATTATCACTCATTCAAAAGACTCGATAAATGCTTGGCTACAACCGCTCCTTGACCGGCTGAAGAGCTGATACTAGAAAACAAGGGAGTCGTGCACGCGTCTCCAATTGCGTAAATATGTGGGTTACTGCTTTGATGCACTTTATTGATAACGATAAGCCCGCTTTGTGTAGTGGTGACTTTTTCTTTAATGAGTTCAACATTGGGCGCTACGCCTAGTCTAATCAGCACTGCGTCTACTAATAAGTTCTGGCATTCTTTGTTTTCACTCTTTAAATCGATAGATGTGACGTGATGCTTTCCATGGATAGCCGTCACTTCGGTATCTGTTATCACTTTAACATCGGGGTTGGAAAGAACTTTTTCAACGTATTGCTCTCTTGCTTTAAAATGCGTAGAGCGATGAATAAGATACACTTCTTTTGCTTTTGATGCTAAAAGATGTGCTCCTTCAAAAGCCCGGTCTCCTCCGCCAATAAGGGCAACTTTTTTACCTTTTAACCGTTCGCCGTCTGCTGAGGCAGAATATATTTCTCCTCGGTCAATCATTTGCTGTTCACCAGGCACTCCCAGCTTTCGCTGACTAGAGCCCGTCGCTAAAATAAGATACGTATAGCAAATTTCTTTTTCTGTTTCTTGCTGCTTCACTTTTACTGTTTTAGAGCGTTCGTTAATGGAAAATACTTTTGTATTCACTTCATATAAGCAGCCCATATCAATAAAATGCTGAACCATTTTACGCTGCATCTCTATTCCATTTTCCGCTTGTATCCCGGGATAATCGATAATCTCATTAAAAATAGTAAACAGCTGTCCGCCTAATTGTGCCTGCTCTTCAAGAAGCAAGCACTCAACGCCTAACCTTTTACACCACACAGCAGCAGAGATGCCAGCGGGTCCTCCGCCAATAATCAGTACATCAACGTGTTGCATACCACTCACCTCGCTTCTGCTTCTCAGCTTATATGCCTTTTATTTCTTTACATTTGTCTTTGCAAAAGAGATAAGAACTCTCCTCGAACCTCTGGTTTTTCCATAAATGTTCCTCGAACGGATGAAGTGGCTGTAGAAGCTGAAGACTTTTTGATTCCTCTTCCGCACATACACATATGCTTTGCTTCAATAATCACCATAACTCCTTTAGGCTCTAACACCTCTTCGATTGCATCTGCAATTTCATTCGTTAAACGTTCTTGAACTTGAAATCTCTTTGCGTATCCTTCTACCGTACGAGCGATTTTAGATAGACCTGTGATTTTTTTATCCGGTATATACCCAACGTGAGCAACGCCAAAGAACGGCGCGAAGTGATGTTCACACATTGAGTGAAATTCAATATCTCGTATTAACACCAATTCGTTGTGATTCACATCGAATGTTTTTTCCAAATGAGCTTTCGGGTCTTCTCTGTAGCCTTCCGTATATTCTAAAAATGCCTTTAACACTCGGTAAGGAGTCTCTTCAAGGCCGTCTCTTTCCGGATTATCTCCGCATAAATCGATCAGTTCTTTCACCGCATTCATAAATGTGTCAGCTTGACCTATTTTTTTATCTATTTCAGTTGAATTTGTGCCTAATGTTTCTAAAAATTTTTGAGCAATTAAATTTTGTGTACTAAGTGCCATCTTTTTATGTCCTCTTCCCTCTTCTTAGTAAGTTTATTTTCAAATGATGTTTTTGCTTCAGCTATTTAAAAACGCTGCTTCAAAATCTTTTGCAGCAAGGGGCTTGCTAAATAAGTACCCCTGCATGTGATCACAGCCATTTTCTATTAAAAATGCTTTTTGATATTCTTCTTCTACACCTTCTGCGATTACCTGCAGCTTTAAGCTTTGAGATAAGCTGATAATCGCCTGCGCAATTTCACTGTTGCTGTAATCTTCTTGAATATCTTGGATAAAAGACCGGTCGATTTTCAAACAATCGATTGGTAATTTTCTTAAATAACTTAACGAAGAATATCCGGTTCCAAAATCATCGATAGAAATTGATATACCATATTTCTTTAACTGATGTAAAGCTTTAATTGTTTTTTTTACATGCATACGCAATTTCTTCTGTTACCAGCGTGATTTCCCTTTGGTTAAATTCTGTTAATCTATTTTTTGATCGAATGTAGTGCAAGGTGTTATTCGCTAGTAGAATACACAATACCAGCAAAGTAAAGAATACGGATAACTTTTTCTTTATCGACACTAGTGATGGCCTCCTGTTTAAAGAACTGATCCGACAGTTTTAAAACCTGCCTATGTGCTCTAGCTTTACATCGGATTATATGCTTTAATTCCCACAAAAAAAGAATGAACTCATACAAAAAACCAACCGCTTTGGTTGGCTCTATTCTTAACTAATTACAAAACATATTAAATAAATACTTTTATTTACATGGGTAGAACAAATTTGTATTCTTATAATATTTTAACTTTTTTTCTCAAAATATCAATGCCTGATACTCCACACGGCTGAAGCCGAGGGGTTCTAACTCTCTTACCTTCTTCTTTGCCCGGCAGCCACAGTTCATACAAGGGTATGCTCGGCTTTTAGGGTACAAGGCACTGGGTAGGCTTTCGTTAGAACATTTACAGCCAAAGCAACCTCTGTTGCCATTGACGACTGTATCTTTAGCTTTCACGAGCTCGGTGGTATCACACCGCCATCTGTACTATTTTTTATTACGTAGAAAAAACGATTCCCGAATTTAGAATGAGCTTTTTCTGACTTAAAATCGTTTTAATAAATTGATCGTGCTGTGTCTTAAACTGTTCAAACGTTATATTACATCTTTCTCGACTTTAAATAGTTGCCTAAAATAGCATTGTACATAACTCGACAAATCTCTAACTCTTTTTCAATGACAGAAAACAATAGTGCATGCTCTTTTAACTCTTGAGTTAATACAAATGTAGGGGACTGCTTTTTAGCCATTCATTGCACCTCCAAACCGAACGTATGTTTCTGTTATTATACATTCCTGGAAACAAAAAAAGCAAGAGAATTTTCTCTTACCGTTTCCGATACTTAAGATACTATCACCCTTTGGTTATAAAACGACACAATGTATTTGGCCTCACTTTCATCCCACATCTAAAGGAGTGGGCTTTCTCGTTCGAAAAATCTGTAAGTTTTTTCATGGTAAGCCTTGACCTGAAACGCGTTTCATACTTTATGCTGTATTTATTCCCATCAGCCAGCGTGACACGAAGGGTGGCGTTACGGCTGATATTTTATCCATAAAAAAATCCGGTATGTTCACCGGATTTTTTTGATGTATTCCTACATATTCATTTCTTTTTTATACACCAAGTACGAATACAGATAAGGAATCGCCACACAAAGAACGATACTAACCCACATGACCATTGACTTATATCCATCAGGTAAAAAAGCGCTAATGAAGATTAGCAGTCCGCCGATAAAAAAGAGCTTTCCAGATAAACGATGCGTCTTTTTCCATACGGTTTCATTGCTTAGCGTCCACGGTGTACGAATACCCATAAAATAGTTAGAGCGAACGCGCTGCAAGTAGTTTCCGATAATGATAAAAATGATTCCAACAACAATTGGAACAATGTACGACATCGGCACATTATAACCAAGCCCCTGTAAAATGGTACTCATATTTATAAAAAAGAATAATAGCAGCACGGCATTTAAAAGGATGTTATACGTTTTTGAAAAATACTTATAATTTTCTTTTCGAGGGTCAATTCGCGGAATGAATGCGATTATAAAGTAAATAAGTACCATGATTCCTACTGTTAATATCATTGCATTTATCTTTGTTGCAAATCCGTCTGCTTCCCCATTTGCTCCCCAGTGAATGGGCATCGTAGCTGGAAGTTGCGGCAGTGCAATCAGCCATACCGCCAGCGTTAAGAGGGTAATACCTAAAGGAAATACGTGCTTTTTCATTTAATTCTCTCCTTTCTGAAAGCTGAAAAACCAGCCGATTAAATCTTGAAAAACGGTTGTATTTAATGAATAAATCACAAACTGCCCTCTTTTTTCATCTTGAACGAGGTCCGCTTGCTTCAAGATTTTTAAATGATTTGAGATGCTTGGTTTGGTCATATTAAAATACTCGGAAATTTCTCCTGCGGTTAAATCCCGCTCTTTTAGCAGCTCTAAAATCTTTCTGCGAGTGGGATCCGCTAAGGCTTTAAATGTTTCATTCAATTGAAGTTCATCTCCATCATATTTAAGTATTTAGATAATTATCTAAATATTAAACTATAAATTATACTATGTCAATATTTTGAAAAGAGAACAGCTACATTTGGCTCATTTTTTTGTTTCTTCAAAGCAGTCCATGCATACAAACTGCGCTTCTTGATGTAAAAAAGCTTTAATTTCGGTCATGCCTCTTTTACTTGGATACTTCATCCGCACCCATACTTCTTCATTGGGCTGAATTTCTTTTTGACAAACAGAACATAGCTCTTTTATTCCAAACATACTACCCCTCCATCCCTTTGTATAACTATACGTTTTACTAGCAAAAAAGTTTCGTAAAAAAGCCCGCTTGAAGTAAGCGAGCTTTTGAACATTTTATAGTGGCGTTACATCTTCTTGCTGTTTTTGCTGTATTCTTTGCTTTTTCGATTTTCTGAAATGAAGCAGCTCATATACAACCGGAATGACTACAAGCGTAAGAAGAGTCGCAACGGCCAATCCTCCAATCACCACGACTGCTAGACTTTGAGAAACAAGGCTTCCGCTTTCGCTTTGTTTAAATAAAAGCGGCAGCATCGCACAAATCGTAGCAGCAGAAGTCATGACAATCGGACGCATACGCGTAGCGGAAGCTTCAACAATGGCATCGCGCATAATCATTTTCTTTTCATTTTGCTTAACGCGGTCTAATAGTACAATTGCATTGGTCACGACGATACCAATCAGCATCAATGCGCCTAATAAAGCCGTTACGTCTACTGTGATACGGCTGATTAATAACCCTAAAACGGCACCGATAGCTGCAAGCGGAAGTGAAAATAAAATCGCAAACGGTGTACGGATCGTTTTAAACGTAATCACCATAATTAAGAACACAATACCAATCGACACGAGCATTGTAATAAACAAGTCAGAGAAATCGTCTCCTTGCTGAGTGCTTGCTCCGCCAATTACAACGTCAACATCTTTTGAAATCGATAGTCCTTTCTTCTTACCGTCTCCAAAAATCGTTGTTTGAATGTCTTTATTAATCTCTGAAAGCTTTTCTGGATCTACATCCGCTGTTACTTGAATATAAGGGTCTCCATTTTTATGAAACTGATTTGTTGGCTTTTCATCTTGCTTTAGTGAAGCTACTTTTAAAACAGGTGATGCTCCGGTTTCCGTCATAATGGAAATATCTTTTAACTCTTGCGGTGATGTTGGATTTAGTACAGATTCAAGAAATACGTTTGCTTGTTTGCCTTCTAAATCCACTGTTCCGACCGGCGTTTTGTTCAGCATAACGCCAAGCTGCTGCGCTACTTGCTGAGTATTCGCTTTTGTTGGATCTACGTCTAAAGAGTAAACGGTTTTCTTTTCATCTTGATTGGTAGAAACTTTGTCTATACCTTTTATATCGCTAATTTCTTTCTTGATGCTGCTTGCTGTCTTTTCTAATTTATTCATGTCGTTTCCAATAACATCAACGGTAATGGAAGTAGTGGAAGCTCCCATTAGTGAAGCAGCACTGACGCTAAGATCCCCTCCGTCATAGAGTTTCTTTTGATTTTCAATTCGGTTCATCAGCGAATCAATGTTTTTACTGTCTTTTACTAAAATCGTATACGTGGCTTCAGTAGGCGAACCAACGTCTCCCCACTTTGCTCCTTCGTCCGTATTACCAAGCTGCATATATACATCTTTTACTTCTTTTTGAGCTAAAATATAGCGTTCAAGCTGCAGTGATTTTTCTTCTACGGTTCCAATTGGCGTATTATTTGGGTAGCTTAACGTTGTGCCTACAAAGTCAGATGAAGAGTTATCCACAGCTCCTTTAGGCATCAGCGTGTAGGCACCAATGGATCCTACAAATAAAAGCAGCGAAAGCAGCAGCACAACCCATTTATGATTAAGCGACCATGTAATGACCTTTGTAAAACGAACCGGCTGTTTGTGCTTGCGAAGTCTTTCATTTTTTAATAATCCGGCGCTCATTAACGGCACAACGGTAAGTGCCACGATTAATGAAGACAGCAGCGAGTACGTCAGCGTTAAGGCAAACGGAAGCATAAAGTCTTGAAGCCCTCCGTTTACAAGGCCGATTGGTAAAAAGACGGCCACTGTCGTTAACGTAGAAGCGGTAATAGCAGAGCCTACTTCTTTAGTTGCATCAATAATTAGACCAAGCGAAAATTCTTCTTTTTGCATTTTCCGAAAGATGTTTTCAATAACAACGATGCTATCATCTACCAATCTCCCAATCGCTACCGCTACTCCACCAAGCGTTAAAATATTAAGCGTGACGCCTGATTTTGATAATAAAAACAGCGTAAAGCAAAGCGATAAAGGAATGGATACAATCGTAATAAACGTAGAGCGAACGCTGCGTAAAAACAGCATGATTACAACGGTTGCAAAGAATGCGCCAAGCAACACCTCTTTCATCATCGAATGAACAGAGTTTTGTACGCTGTCACCCGTTGCAAAAAACACGGAAGCATCCACATTCTTGTAGTCTTTGCTAATTTGTTGAGACAGTTTTTTCACTTCTTTTGTAATGCTAACGGCGTTTGAGTGACTGTCTTTTGTAACAATAAGTAAAAGTGCATCTTTTCCGTTAATATGCGTCACGACGCCTTCAGGCTTTTTCACCTCTACTTTTGCAAGGTCGCCCAGTTTTACATTCGGTACAACCGGCAGCTTTTTCACTTTATCCAAGCTGTCAATTTTACCTGTTACATTATTAATGACTTTTTCTCCAACTGCAAGGGACGTGTTTTTTCCTTCTAACACGCTGATGACTTTATCAATGGTCACGTTCTTTTTGGACAATTTCTTATTATCAACCGTAATAGACACATAGGAAGCCGCTGTTCCATACGTTTGAACACTAGCAATGCCTTTGACGTCTTTATATTTAGGAATTAGTTTTTTCTCTGCAAGATCTAGATTGTCTCTTGTTAATCCTTCTTTAAATGTGAGTGAAATATCTGCGATGGGAATCATAGAGGTATTTAATTGAATAACATTAGGTTTTGATACATTGGTTGGAAGCTGCACGGAAGATAGCGCTTCTTGGACATTTGTTTTTGCTTCTTTCATATCCGTTTTGGATTCAAATAAAATATCGATTTTGGAATAGCCGTCTCCTGTTGTCGAATACACGTTGCTTTTTCCTTTAACACCGGCTACCGCTTCTTCAATCGGTGACGTAACTTGTTTTTCCATGGAATCTGCATCCGTTCCTTGGCCCATAACTACTACTGACACTTGAGGCTGATCAGCGGTCGGCAGGAATTCCATCGGAAGTGTAAAATAACTAATGACTCCTAGAGCTAAAATTAAAATAGACATAATGGTGATAGCCGCTTTGTTTTTAAACGACCATTTGGTGAGCCATGACATAAAATTTCCCCTTTCACTTTTCCGTACGAACTTAGTCAAACATTTCTAAAATATGCTAAATAACTACTAAATTATACCTAATGTTTCTTACCATTTAAAGACTTATTTTTGTAAAAAGTCCCATTATTTGAACAAAATCGTTTATGTATATGCTTTTGGTTATATAAGCAGCCTCTTTACAGAACAAAAAAAAAGACACCGATATCCGGCGTCCCACATGTAGTAAGTGAAAGAAGAAGAAGAATATGCCTAAGATTTTTCAGGCAATTCTATGACCTTATTGTGTTTCTTCCCGTTTTTTTATGAAATAAACATATTTAGCGTAAATTCCCTTAACTAGCAGCTCGATTGCGCTTTGATTCCGTATCGTTTTGAATTTTTAAGGAAGTTAATAAAGCCACGATGCTTCCTGCAAAGCCAAATAAAAACAAGTGATGAATGCCTGCCATAAAGCTTCCGCCTGAAGTCAGCAAAGCACCCATAATGGTAACGCCGATTGCTGTTCCCATGTTTCTGCAAAACATAAAAAATGACGTAGAGATACCTCTTTCATGTCCTCCTACTAATTGCTGTACACCAATGACTCCGACCGTAGACAGCAGTCCAAACGATAGTCCTTGCACAATCATGACGCAAAACACATAGAAGAAACCATGACTTTCATTTAGCATCAGCAGCAGCGTTCCCGATCCAACCAGCAGCACATTTCCGATTAACAAAAGTTTTCTGTAGCCGTGTTTTAAAATCCATTTACCTGCAGGCACGGACACAGACATCCATCCGACCGCTGTTCCTAACAGCGCAACTCCGCTCATAAACAGTGACAGATGCGCTACTCGCTGTAAAAATAACGGAATGTAGCTCGACGTACCGAATAAAGCCACTGTACCAATAAACGCATTGATATTAATCCATGACAGCGTTTTGTTTTGGAACATAGACAGCGGTACAATCGGAGAAGCATGTTTTCGTTCATGCAGATAAAAAATAACTAATAAAATAAGTCCCGCGGCTGTATACACAAATCGGTTCTGTTCCACTACCGTAACGAGCAGGAGTGACGTAACGCCCGCTCCAAACAAAATGGCGCCAATGTAATCGACTTTCGCTCTTTTCGGCTCATAGCTTTCTTGATATGGCATTAACGTAAGAAATGAGACAATACATACCGGTAAATTAATAAAGAAAATCCATCTCCACGTTAAATAGTCCACAAAAAAAGCGCCTAAAAGCGGAGCCAACACAGCTGATAATCCCCACATCGTTGTAAACAGCGCTTGAATTTTCCCTCGTTTCTCTACGGGAAATAAGTCTCCGGCAATAATAGCGGGAAACGCCACCATAAACCCGGCTCCTATTCCTTGAACCGCACGGAAAAGAACAAGCTGAATCATCGTATTCGCCACGCCGCAAAGCATCGAACCAATTAAAAAAGCAATAATTCCAAACCCAAATACTTTTTTGCGGCCAAATAAATCCGATAACCTCCCTGCTACTGGAGATAAAATCGTGCTTGCAATCATGTACGAAGCAAACGACCACGCGTACAAATCAAATCTTCCAAGCTCTTTTGCAATAACGGGCATCGTCGTATTCATAATCGTTGAATCAAGCGAAGCCACTAGCATTGCCAGCACAATACTAACCATTACAGACGTTCTGCTTTTCATTTGACAATCTCCTTATCTGTATAATCTGAGCGTCTAGTGTACTCCTCCTTGCCGTTTGTTGTCTATATTTATGCACACAAAATGGTAAAAAGCTTCTCACTTTACTATGAGAAGCTTTTTACCTGCTTATTCACATATCTTCTTGAACTTTCTCTTGATCAGATAGTTCTTTGTTTCGAGCCATAACAGCAAATCCAGCCATTATAATAATACTGCTTGAAATTCCGTATAGAATTGGAGTGGTAGAAGAAAGTCCTTCAATCAATAGACCTCCAAGTACCACTAGCGTACTGACAACAATAGCCGAAACCCCTGCTTTTGGATGAATGTCTTTCCAAAACAGCGACACAACAAACGGAACAAAAATGGCTCCTGATAAAATAGCATACGCAACGTCTAAAGCGACAAGTACGTCTTGAATCCAAAGAGCAAAAACAATAGCAAGCACGCCGACAATAAGGGTATTGACGCGCGTTAAAATTAAATAGTTTTTCTCTGAAATATTTTTAAGCCATACTTTTTTAATAATATCGTTACTAATCAGCGTAGAAGACGCAAGCAGTGTTCCTGAAGCAGTTGACATCAGCGCTGAACAAACACCTGCTAGTACTAAACCTAATAGCCCTTGAGGCAGAATTTGAACCGCAAGCGTAGCAAAAATACTTTGACTGCTTTCTGCGTTTGGCAGCAGCAAATACGCACACATTCCAATCCCACTTCCTGCAATCGCGTAGGCAATGCTGTACACGCCTGCAAAAATGGAGCCGTTTCGCGCAATTTTTTCTGTTCGCGCTGTAAATACTCTCTGCCAAATATCTTGAGAAACTGCCATACCAAGCGTATACAAGAGGAAATACTGAAAGATTTGACCGTATCCAATGGATGAAAAATCAAAGTAAGATGTCGGCAAATCTCCGGCAAGTGTTTTGAGACCTCCTGCTTCTGATACACTCATTGGAAGCATAAATCCAAAAATCGCCACCGTCATCACAACAAACTGAATAATGTCGGTGACCGTTACGCTCCACATTCCGCCTAAAATCGTGTAAAACAGGACAATCGAACCGCCAATTAACATCGACGCAGTCATGTTCCATCCAAGCAAAGCATGAATGATGGTTCCCATTCCAATGACTTGAGTGACCGATACCATTAATGTATAAATAGCGGCAACAACTGCACTGATAATTTGCGCCTGCGCGTTATATCTTTTTCCTAGCAGTTCACTGATAGTGGTTACTTTTAAAGACGAAATCCGCTTGATAAAAATCGTGCCAAGCGTAATGATTCCAAGTCCAATCATCGTCACAAACCAAATGCCAGACAGCCCGTGCTCGTAGCCAAGCTGAGCCGTTCCAATCGTCGACGCTCCGCCTAAAATAACGGCAGACAAACATCCTAAATACATGAACATCCCTAAGTTTCGTCCGGCTAAAATAAACTCTTCTGATGATTTAGCTTTTAACGAGCCAATAATACCAGCTACAACCAATACGCCAAAATAGACAAACATAACCGTCATATCCAGTCCGTTCATAACAGATTCCTCCTTAGTATGGGTCAATCTATCTTTCACTGAAACAAAGAGCTTCCTTGACCTTAAAGCCTTAGATTACGTGAAGACTTGTTATTTCTGTCAATGCTGCATCTAACACGCGAAGACCGGCATCAATTTCTTCTTTTGTAATCGTTAACGGAGGAATCATTCGAATCACCTCTCCACTATTTCCGCAAAGGTAAAACAGCACGCCTTTTTCCAAACATTTGTCTAAGATCTCAAGAAGAAGGTTTCCGTCACCTTGCTTTGTTTTTGGGTTAATAATTTCAATTCCAATCATTAGTCCTACTGAACGGATGCTTCCGATGACTTCATGCTTCGCTTTTAAATGCTGAAGCTGATCCGCTGCATATTTCCCCATTACTTTTGAGTTTTCAACCAGCTTTTCTTCTTTTAATACGTCCAATGTCGCAAGTGCTGCTGAACAAGCGATGGGATTGCCTCCAAAAGTTGTTCCGTGTGTACCAATCGGCCACTTTTCCATGAGCTGTTTGGAAGCTACGGTAGCACTTAGTGGAAGGCCTGATGCTATGCCTTTTGCGATGGCCATAATGTCAGGCGTCATATCAAACGTTTGAGCTGCAAACCACTCGCCGGTGCGTCCAAAGCCGGTTTGCACTTCGTCAAAAATAAGCAGAATTCCGTGTCTGTCGCATACTTCTCTTATTTTTTGCAGCCATGCTTTCGGCGGGATTACGTAGCCGCCTTCTCCAAGAACTGGCTCTACAATCATGCACGCCACTTCTTCCGGCGTTACTTGATGCTTAAACAAAGTGTCAAAATCTTTTTCTAACTTTTCCACGCAGTAGATTTCCGGATCTTCTCCTTTTGGACACTGAGTCACGTCTGCATAAGGTACTTGATACGTTAAGCCCGATGGCTGAAGAAATTTCCGGTATTTGCTTTTTGATGTGGTCACGCTAAGCGCTCCAAGAGAACGGCCGTGAAAGCAGCCTGTAAACGAAACAGCATAAGTTCTTTGCGTAACGTATTTTGCCAGCTTTAACGCTCCTTCAATTGCTTCGGTTCCGCTGTTGGCAAAGAAAAAGCAGTCCAAGCCTCTTGGCAACACTGTTTTTAACTCTTCGGCAAGCTGTAAAATAGATTCGTACATAATAACACCTGACGGGCCGTGCATAAGATGATCAACGCTATCTTTAATCGCTTGTACAACTTTAGGATGACGGTGACCCGTATTCGCTGTTGCAATACCTGATGTAAAATCTAAATACGTTTTTCCGTCCGCTCCGTAGTAGTAGCAGCCTTCTGCTTTTACCACCGGTAAATTAGGATGATCTTTCGCCATGCTTGGTGCTAGTAAATCCGGTAAACTGTTCATTAACTGTGTAAGTGATGCCTGCGTCATATGACTTCCTCCTCGCAATCTATCAAGTAATGTGTTTGTACTTGTTTTACATGCAAAGAGCATGCCAAAAACGTTAAAAAACGGAATGTTTTTTTAATTTTCTAACAACTGAAGGCTGACTGATTCCGAGTGCGTTACCTATTTCTGTTGTGGTTTTGTACCGTTTTCTTGCGTTTACTAATATCTCTTTTTCCAGCTCATTTAACGCATCGTTAAGCTTCATTTCCTGATGTTTTTCAACATGCTGAATTCGTTTTTTTCTATGCAGAGAATGCGGCAAATGTTCCATTGTAATCAGCGTTTGTGAAGACACAACCACCGCGTGTTCAATCACATTGATTAACTCTCTTACGTTTCCTTTCCACTCATGCGCAAGCAGTGCGTGAATAACCGCATTATCAAACGTTCTTTTTCGGTTATATTTCTTTTCAAACTGCTCGGCAAAATGTGTGAGCAGCGGAAAAATATCTTCAGGACGCTCCTTCAAAGATGGAATGGTGATCGGTACGACGCTTAAACGAAAATACAAATCTTCTCGAAATTCTTTTTCAGCTACGGCTTTTTCTAAATCTTTATTCGTTGCTGCAATTAAGCGAAAGTCCACGGTTTTAGGCCTTCTGCCTCCAACGGAGTAAAACTGCTTTTCTTGAATGAGCTTTAAAATTTTCACTTGATGAGCCGGTGACAGCTCTCCCACTTCATCCAAAAAAAGCGTACCCCCATCTGCTAATTCCACTAGCCCCACTTTTCCGTTTTTAGATGCGCCGGTAAAAGCCCCCGCTTCATAGCCAAAGAGTTCAGCTTCAAATAAATGATCTGGAATCGCCCCGCAGTTCACTTCAATAAACGGTCCTTTGCTTCTTGTACTTTTGTTATGTATCAGCTTGGCTAAGTGCGTTTTTCCTACTCCAGATTGCCCTAAAAGTAAAATATTTACGTCCACGTTCGAGACGTGAACCGCCGTACGAAGAACGTGCTGCATTCTGTCGCTGTTGCATACAATTCCTTCTGTTGATAGATTTTGGTTCCTCAGCAGCATAAGCTCGCTCTTTACGCGCTGCATCTCGCCTTCCATTGCATCAAGATACGTTTTCATTTCCATAAGCTCCGTCACATCATGAGAATAGCTGACGATTCTTTTAATCTCTCCTTTTTCATCTTTTACAGGAATGCCTGTAACAAGTACTTGCTTGCCTTGTTTAGTTGTTTGTACAAGCGTAATTTTCTTCTTTGTTTCAAGCACAATTGGCGTGACGATTGGTGTAAACAGCCCTTGTTTTTCAAGTTCATACACAGACTTTCCCAAGAGCTTTTCAGCTTTTACATCGTAAATATTTCCCGTTCCTTCATGTATTCGGACAATGATGCCTTTTTCATCCGTCACAAGCAAATCATCTTTTAATGAATGAAGGATCCACTGATTTTCATTCCATTCTGAATTCATGGCGATCAACTACTTTCTTTATTCATTTTTGAATGAAATACAATTCATTTTTGAATAATGTTATTTATTTTTGAATAGTCAATTTATTTAAATTATATCATGCTCGTTCATTTTATTTCGTTTTTTATTTTAAAAGAAGGAATTGAAATGAAGTTTAAAATGCATTAATATTAATTTTGTGAAGTTTAAACTTCTTAATTTTAGGAGGATGTATGAATACACAAACATTTCAACACTTAGTTAAAGAAAAATTTTCAGCTCTTTCACCCGGTCAAAAAAAAGTAGCTGAATTTTTAGTTTCTTCACTAGAAGAAGGCGCCCTTCATACAGCTTTTCAAATCGGGCGTGAAGTTGGCGTCAGCGAAACGACTGTGATTCGCCTTGCTTATGCACTAGGATTAAATGGATTTTCTGACATGCAAGAACGAATTAGACAAGATTGGCTCGGAAGCAAACAGTCTCCTTCTCACCCAAAAGAAGCTGCTGAAAAGAACAATTTAAGCGACACCAGCATGTTTACCCACACGCTGCAGCATGAAAAACAAATATTAGATGAACTGATTCATCAGGTCGAAGAAGAAGATATTTGGCAAATAGTCGAGGCATTACGTCAAGCAGATCAAATCTATATCGGGGGATTTCGGGAATCATATACCGCTGCGTACTGGCTCTATTACAAAATGAGTCAGCTTAGGGAACATATTTATGTGTCGCTTCCGACAGGTTATTTGCTCGAAACATTATGCCATTTTACAGAGAAGTCCGTCGTTCTTGTTTTTTCGCTTCCTCGCTATACAAAAGAAGCCGTAGCATTAGCTGAACAAGCAAAAAAACAAGGAGCTCTTGTGATTGCGATTACAGACCGGCGCTTATCTCCCGTTGGACAGCTAGCTGATATTACGCTCATTACAGGCGAACAAACAGAAGTATTTTCTGATCATATTTTATCTCTTCTTAGCTTATCGCAGCTGATTATAACAGGGCTGCAGAAAAAGGATTCGGAAAATATTCAAAAACGCCAGGAAAAATTAGAGCAGCTCTATGCGGAAAAAGGGATCTTTTTAGAATAAAAGAAAAGGAGCCATACTGATGAATTTCTCAAAGAATGTCATACAGCAAAAAGAAGCGATTTTTCAAACGTATAAAGAATTACATGATTTGGCTGAACCAAGCTGGCACGAGAAAAAAACATCTAAATACGTGGCTCAGTTTCTTTCACAGTCAGGTCTAGAAGTTCAAACATTTAATGACCATTACGGATTAACAGCAGAAATAGCAGGACAAACGAAGCAAATTATTGCGATCAGAGCTGATATGGATGCTTTGCTTCAAGAAGTAGACGGCGTCGAACGAGCGAACCATTCCTGTGGTCATGATGCACACAGCACGATGGTTTTATATGCGGCCAAAATGCTGGCTTCTTCTAAAACGCCTCCTCTTCATACCATTCGTTTTATCTTTCAGCCTGCAGAAGAAACAGCAAAAGGCGCTCTGCAAATGATTAAAGACGGAGCTTTAGATGATGTCTCTCTTTTATTCGGCATTCATTTACGTCCACATACGGAAGTTCCTGGTGGAAAGGCTGCTCCTGCTATTCTGCACGGCTCTGCCTTAACCATTGAAGGACAAATTAAAGGAGTTCAAGCACATGCCGCCAGACCGCATGAAGGAAAAAACCCCATTGAATCTGTGTCCTTGCTTCTTCAACTGCTGAAAAATATTCGGCTAACAAGTGAAGCAGCGTTTTCAGTGCAAATGACGCAAGTAAAAGCTGGTGCTTCTTCATCTAATGTGAGTCCTGAAACGGCTTCATTCACGTTGGATTTACGTGCACCGGCTAATGAGTTAATGGATGAACTTAAAAGCCAAGTCACAGCTGTTATGAAACATGTCTCTGAGTTAAATGATACACCTATTGTTTGGAAAGAAAGTGGTTTCTCTCCTGCTGCTCAGCCCGATGATTATGCTGTGACGCTAGTAGAAAAGGCTATCGTTGATGTGCTAGGACCAGAAGCTTTGACAAAACCTTGTGTCTCTGTAGGAGCAGAAGATTTTCACTTTTACACGTGGACATTTTCTCATATCAAAGCGACAATGCTCGGACTTGGATGTGATTTAAAACCAGGGTTGCACCACCCTCATATGACTTTTCAAAAAGAAGCGCTGATTTCAGGAACACAAATTCTCCTGCACGCCTTATCGCAAGCAGCTTATACATTAGAAAAGGAAGTGAAAAAATGACTCAGCATATGCATGAGATCGATATTCGTTTATTAAAAACATCCGCTGAACTAGAGGAAGTCCGACAATTAGAAAGCAAGGTTTGGGGCGAGGCTGAAGCCGTACCTGTTCACCAAACGTTAACCGTTACAAAAAACGGCGGACTTGTCCTTGGAGCTTTCAGCCATAAAAAACTGATTGGCTTTCAATACAGTTTTCCTGGCTATGACGGGAAGTCAATTTATCTTTGTTCTCATATTTTAGCTGTGGATCCTGCTTTTCGAAGTTCGGGAATTGGAGAAAAGTTAAAGCAAGCACAGCGTGAATACAGCAAACAACTGAATTATTCATATATTAGCTGGACGTATGATCCGTTGGAGAGCGTGAACGGCTACTTAAACATTGGAAAGCTAAAAGCTGTGTGTTCAACGTATATTGAAAATTGCTACGGAGAAATGAACGATCCGTTAAACGCCGATTTACCATCTGATCGGTTTGTAGTGAAATGGGACACAATTGAATCTATAAAATTACCGCGGGAGTATACGATGAAGGAAGTGATCGAGGCAAATATGGTGCAGTGGAAGCTGAACGATGAGGGTTTCCCCTTCATTCAAGCTATTCGTGAAGCTTCATTTGATAATGATCGCTTTGTAGCAGTAGCCATTCCGTCTGCTTTTCAACAAATGAAAGACCGCTCACCTTCTATTGCGTTAGAGTGGCGTATGCAAACACGCAAACTATTTACAGAATATTTTTCTAAAGGCTATGAAGTAACTAATTTTATGAAGCATAAAGAACCTGAATCTCCAGTTCATTTTTACATTTTAACGAGAAAAGAGGCGGAATGATGAAAATCAAACAAGTGATTTTACGACATTTAAAAATGGATTTGCTTCATCCTTTTACCACTAGTCTGGGAACTGAAACAGACCGGGATTTTATTTTAGCAGAAATTCAAAATGAAGACGGTCTTTCAGGATGGGCGGAATCCGTTGCATGCGCCGACCCTTTTTATAAAGAAGAAACGGTTAAAACAAACTGGCACATCATGGAGGATTTTTTAATTCCTCTTCTTTTACAACAAGATATTAAGCATCCTGACGATGTGTCTGACTTATTTGCTCATATTCGAGGCAACTATATGGCCAAAGCTGCTTTAGAAGGGGCTGTATGGGATTTATATGCGCGCGAACAAGACATTTCGCTTGCCACAGCTCTAGGAGGCATAAAAACACAAATTGAAGTCGGTCTTAGCATTGGCATTCAGGATACAGCTGATGACGTTCTTCGGAAAATTGAACTGGGGCTTCATGAAGGGTATAAACGAATTAAAATCAAAATTAAGCCGGGCTGGGATATCGACATCACCCGTGCTGTCCGCAAAGAGTTCCCTTCTATTCCTCTGATGGTTGATGCAAACTCTGCTTATACGTTAGATGACCTTGATCATTTGTCTCAGCTTGATGAGTTTAATTTAATGATGATTGAACAGCCTTTAGCACACGATGACTTAATTGATCATGCCGATCTTCAATCTCGCATGCACACACCTATTTGTCTAGACGAAAGCATTCATTCTGCTGAAGATGTACGCAAAGCTATTAAACTTGGAAGCACAAAAATTATTAATATTAAGATTGGACGAGTTGGCGGGCTAACAGAAGCCAAAAAAATTCATGATTTATGTCAAGCACATAATATGCCAGTTTGGTGCGGGGGGATGCTGGAATCAGGTATTGGCAGAGCTCATAATATTGCCATTACGACTCTTGCTAACTTTACCCTTCCCGGAGATACAGCTGCTTCTTCGAAGTACTGGTTGAAAGACATTGTGCAGCCTGAAATCACGGTTGACAACGGCATCATTAACGTTCCAGATAAAGCTGGTATCGGCTATGAGCCCGACTGGGAACAAATCAACCTTTTAACGTTAGAGAAAAAAGTATATGTCAGATAAATAGAATGAGATAAATAAATATATACATTCTAATTATTAGCTCGACATCTTTCATCAAAGAGCCTTCCCAATCGGTGATTCATACAACTTGAATATCCCCTCAAAATTTCACCTATGAGGATGGCGCCACACCCTAAAGGAGAGTGGTAGCCGTTTAGGCATAGAAAATCCGACATGACCGTTCTTTAGTCATGTCGAATTTTCTACATCGATTTATATATAACGTTGAAAAAGGGGTTGTCATAATGGGTATGAAAACAAAACAAAACGAGTCAGATTTGCAAAGAACAATTAAAGGCAGGCACTTATTCATGATTACACTAGGGGGTGTCATTGGATCTGGTTTTTTCATTGGTTCAGGCTACACAATTAGTCATGCTGGACCGGCGGGAACCATTCTTGCTTATCTAGTTGGTGGACTAATGATGTATTTAACTATGCTTTGTTTAGGAGAATTGTCAGTAGCTATGCCTGTTTCCGGCTCTTTTCAAGATTATGCTACTAAATTTATCAATCCTGCAACAGGCTTTACAATCGGATGGATGTATTGGCTGAGCTGGGGAACAACGGTCAGCTTAGAGCTTACGGCAATCGGCATTTTAATGGAGCGGTGGTTTCCTCATACCCCCATCTGGATTTGGTGTTTAGTTTTTGCTGTTCTCCTCTTTGTGACGAATGCATTCTCTGCAAGAAGTTATGCTGAAAGTGAATTTTGGTTTTCAATTATAAAAGTTGTTACTATTATTCTCTTTATTTTATTAGGAGGAGCCGCATTATTTGGACTTATCCCTCTTGAAAATAGTAAAAACATCTCATTTAGTCATATCACTGAAGATGGACTTTTCCCAACAGGATTTGTAAGCGTCCTTTTGACCATGGTAGCTGTAAATTTTTCATTTCAAGGAACGGAATTGATTGGTATTGCCGCTGGTGAAAGTGAAAACCCAGAAAAAACGCTTCCTAAAGCTATTAATAACACAATATGGCGAGTCATGATTTTCTTTATTTTGACCATCGCTGTATTAGTAGGAATTATTCCTTGGAAACAAGCAGGGCTGCTAGAAAGTCCGTTTGTGGCTGTATTTGAACAGTTAGGCGTTCCGTATGCGGCTGACATCATGAACTTTGTCATTTTAACAGCTTTAGTATCGGTAGCTAATTCAGGATTATTTGCTACAACTCGAATTTTATATTCTCTTTCTAAAAACAACATGGCCCCTTCTAGCTTAAGCAAAGTCTCAAGGTTCGGCATTCCGCTTCACGCTTTACTAGTCAGCCTGGGCTTATCATGCATGTGCCTTTTAACTAGTTTTTTCGCTGCTGATACTGTTTATGTATGGCTATTATCTATCGCTAGCATGACAGCGATTGCAGCTTGGATGTCTATTGCCGCTTCACAATATTTTTTTCGTCGACAATATATAAAATCCGGAAATAACATAGCTGACTTAAAATATCGCACCCCTCTTTATCCGGTAGTGCCTATCCTTGCTTTTACATTAAACAGTGCTGCTCTAGTTAGCTTAATCTTTATTCCTGAACAGCGTATGGCTTTATATTGCGGCGTGCCATTTGCACTTATTTGTTATGCCTTATATTTTTGGCACTACAAACAAAAACAATCTGATTATAAAGTAGAAACTGAAAAAAAATCTTAGTGTGCTCATTCTTTTTTCCCGAAGAAAAGAGCCCCCCTATACCTCCAAAAAGAAAGCTTGCGTTATAAGAGCTTTCTTTTTTTGTTTTGGCAAGCAATATTAAGTTTACATAGCCAGATAAATTTTCTGCGTCTTTAAAACGACGACTTCAGCACGTAACCAAATTAGGCA
Organism: Priestia aryabhattai; assembly: GCF_023715685.1. Classification (NCBI taxonomy): domain Bacteria; kingdom Bacillati; phylum Bacillota; class Bacilli; order Caryophanales; family Bacillaceae; genus Priestia; species Priestia aryabhattai. The sequence continues at coordinate 332,969 of NZ_JAMBOQ010000003.1, read as the reverse complement.
TATCTCTCTGCCTGATACTTATCCTGTCAAGATAAACAAACATATTAGCAAAAATGGTCTTATGCACAATCCTTCTAGTAATAAATGAATATAAATAGAGTGTAAGGGACATGCAAGGGTATATTCATTACAAATTTTAGAAGAAAGGAGCATACTGATGAATATTGAAATTGGAATTGCCATTTTCGTGTTTACAATGACAATGCTCGTCATTTTTTGGAGGCCAAACGGCATCAACGAAGCATGGCCGGCAGCTATAGGAGCAGCCATTATCCTACTTACAGGCATTGTATCCAAATCAGACATCGTTGATATTTTTGGGAAAATAAGCGGCGCTTCTATCACCATTATTGCCACCATTGTCATGGCCGTCATATTAGAAAGTTTTGGATTCTTCCACTGGGCAGCTGCACGACTAGTGAGTTTATCCCAAGGCTCAGGGTATCGATTATATTGGTACATTCAACTGCTTTGCTTTTTAATGACTTTACTATTTAATAATGACGGCAGTATTTTAATTACCACTCCAATTTTAATTCTACTTTTGAAAAACCTTCAGCTAAAACCCCACCAGCAGATCCCCTACCTTTTAAGTGGAGCGCTTATTGCTACCGCTTCCAGCGCGCCTATAGGTGTAAGTAATATTGTCAATTTGATTGCCTTAAAAATTGTTCATATGTCGCTTTATATGCACACCGCGATGATGTTTGTACCGGCGACACTTGGTTTATTATTTATGTCTTGGCTCATGTATACGGTCGTAAAACGCCATTTGCCAAAAAAACTGCCGCATGCTTCAAAAGATATAGAAGAGAGTTTCTTTACGAAACAGTTTCATCCCTTAAAAGGAAGCATTTCTGTTGAAACAAAACGTAAACGCACACAATTTATGCTGAAAGTTTTATTGTTTGTGTTTGTCATGCGCTGTCTCCTATTTGTCGCCTCTTATTTCGGCATACCAATCGAATTGGTTGCTGTACTGGGCTCACTGATCTTACTTATTTGGAGATGGTACCACTTACGTACAAACCCGATTGATATTTTAAAGAAAACGCCGTGGCACATTTTCGTTTTTGCTTTTTCAATGTACGTTATTATTTACGGTCTCCATAACGTAGGGTTGACAGAGCTATTAGTAAAAATTTGCGAACCAATTGTAAATCGAGGGCTTTTTGAAGCAAGCTTTATCATGGGAGGACTTGTTTCCATTCTCTCTAACTTGTTTAACAATCACCCCGCTTTAATGGTCGGAACCATTACCTTGACCGAAATGGGGCTCGATCCTATTACTCTTAAAACCATTTACCTTGCTAATATTATTGGAAGTGATATGGGCTCGCTTTTATTGCCGATTGGAACACTAGCTTCTCTTATTTGGATGCATATTCTAAAAGAAAATCATATCAAAGTGAAATGGAAAGATTATTTAAAAGTCTCACTTATCGTTATCCCGCTTACCACCATCGTTACTCTTTTCCTCCTATTCTACTGGGTTCAGCTCATTTTTTCTTAATACTGATTTACAGGACGGATTGTACTCTTTTGAAGCTTACAGTCCGTCAGGCATGAACGAAATTCTTATATAGGAATTTCGTTTTATATGATAAGTCCATATAGCTTCTATAACACAGCAGCAGTCTACTAACAGAAGCTATTTCTTAATTATTTCGAACAATTCAAAAAGAAAATCAATAAAAATATTGAATCACATTTCAATCATATGATAAGATATGGTTATATTGTTATTTTAACAATACATAGAGTGAATGAATTAGAAAATATGCAGATGCATAGAACTTTCTAAACCCCACACGCAACACTTAGAAAGTGACATTCATTTTCTCAGTAACACCCATACCTTTCTGAAAAGAGTGAGTACATTAGACTTGCTCTTTTTGTCTGTTTAATAGCGGAACCTTATGCACTTCTTATGTAAAGCCTTTATTTGCAATTAGACGACAAAAAACAGGTAACTAAGCATGCCGCTCTTTACCTGTTTTTATATGCTAAAATGATTAAATCAAATTCTATCGCGCGAACGCACTTTAAGAAATTGATTTTAATTCTTCAATTAATTGAAAAAATTTCTCTTTGTTTCTTTCTTCTAATGTTTGATCTACTTCACGTAAAATTTGATCTCTTCTAAAATCTCGGATAGCCTTATTTAATACCATTTTAGCAAATATAGAATCGAGGATATCCATACGGATGGGCTGCGAGTCTGTCGGGTGCTTTTCGATATAAATCAACTCCTATCCTTTCCTCTATTATAACAAATTCTAGCAATGTATCAAAATTTCATTCAGATATGCGCTGTTGTGAAATAGCTTCGTATTCTGTTTCTAATTCTTGAAGCGTAAGCTCATATAACTGCTTGTTTCCTTTTTTATAAACCCCTGCATCCAGCAATAAATCAATCATTGATGTTTTTTTACATTGTATGTGAGAGTAAGCTTGTTTTGTCATCGTTACACCGCCTATTTTACACCTAAAAATGAAATGATTTCTCTATCTTTCACGACCTTTCTTTATCATACGGCCCGTCCTTTAGCTTACTGTGAAGAAAATGTTAAATTTATGTAATAATGCATATAAAAAAGACAGAGAGAAACTCCCTGTCTTGGTTCTTCTATTAAAAATCAAAATTGTCCGGATCTGGACCTACTCGGTGATTTTGATTTAATCCATCAATTTTGCTTACGTCTTCAGCATCCAATTCAAAATCAAATAGCGATGAATTTTCAACAATACGATGTTCTTTTGTCGATTTTGGAATCGTTACAACTCCGTTTTGCAGATCCCATCGCAGAATAATTTGAGCAACTGATTTACCGTGTTTTTCAGCAATTTCTTTTAACACATCGTTATCTAGCAATTCTCCTTGCATAAGCGGAGACCATGCCTCTAGCTGAATATCGTGCTTTTGACAAAAAGCATGCAGCTCTTTTTGCGTCAAACGAGGATGATATTCAACTTGGTTAATAACAGGCTTTACATCTCCATCTTTCATTAAGTCTTCTAAATGATGAATTTGAAAATTACTTACACCCAGAGCTCTTACTTTTTCTTCTTTATAAAGCGTTTCTAATGCTTTCCACGCTTCTTTATACTTACCTTCTACCGGCCAGTGAATTAAGTATAGGTCTAAATATTCTAAGCCAAGCTTTTGTAAGCTTGTTTCGTAAGCAGCCAATGTCGCTTCATAGCCTAAATCTGCGTTCCAAACTTTTGATGTAACAAAGATGTCTTCGCGTGAAAGACCTGCTTCTTTCAGACCTTGGCGAATTCCTTCTCCTACACCTTCTTCATTTCCATAAATAGCTGCCGTATCAATGCTGCGGTAGCCTTTTACGATAGCTGTTTTCACCGCGTTAACTAATTCAGGCCCTTCTTCTACTTTAAATACCCCTAATCCAAGCCAAGGCATTTTGACTCCATTATGAAGTGTAACTGTATCTTGCAAATGATTACTCATTATAAAAAACCCCCTACTAATTTTGCTACATTTGTTATTATGAAACACAAAAAAAGAAAAAGATAGAACCCACTTTAAAGTAAGTTAGGCACTTCAAAGTTCCAAGGTAACTTTTTAGTAACCTGCTATTCCACTTAAAAATCGCAAAAAAAGAATCCTCCGCAGAGAATTCTTTTTGTTTTTATTTAACGTTTATGTTGACTGCCGAACTTATATTTCCAGCGGCATCTTTTGCCGTAACAGCCAGTTTTACGCCTGCTTTTTGTTTGGGAATATTGACTTTAAACTGTCCTTTGCTATCTGCTTTTCCTGATGCGATCAGCTTTGTACCGCTTTTAATCGTAATCACGGCATTTGCTTCCGTTTTTCCAGAGATAGACGTGGACAAAGACGTAACTGCATTAACTGCCGGAGGTGCCGGCGGGGTTGTGTCTTGAACTTTTACAATTTTATAAGGACTATACCCTACTTTATTTTGCAATACGGCCGTCACTTCTGTTCCTGCTTTTTGAGCAGGAATTTCCACGCTGAACTTGCCGTTCCCATCAATTTTTCCACTCGCAATAATCTTTCCGCCTACTTTAATATAAATAGACGCATTTTTTTCTCCCGTTCCCGTTACCGCTGTACTTTTTTCAGTAAGCGTATTAACGGTTGGAAGTGCTGGTTTTGTCAGCGCAGCACTAACCGTTACAAACGTATTGGAGCTATAGTTATTGGCTGCATCTTTTGCAATAACGGCTAATTTTGTAGCAGCAGACTGCTTTGGAATCGTGATGCTGAACGTTCCATTCGATTTTGCATTGCCTTTGCCGATTACTTTTTTGTCAATTTTCACATGCACTTCTGCGCCTGCTTCTGTGCTTCCCGTTACTACTGTATCTTGATTGCTTACCGCGTTCACTTTTGGTGTAATAGGCGCTGTTTTATCCTGTACGGTTACGGTTGATACAGAGCTGCTATTTCCTGCTGCATCTTTTGCTTGTACGCTTAGCTTTGTATTCGCTTTTTGCAGGGAAATGGCAACAGAAAATGCTCCATTTGCACCTGCTTTAGCCGTTCCCACAGTAGTTGTTCCTGCTTTTACAGTAACTGTGGAATTTGCTTCAGTGGTACCGGTAACTTTGGTATCTTGATCACTTACTGCATTTACTTTTGGCGCGGCTGGTGCCGTTTTATCCTGTACGGCTACTGTAGTAGGTGAACTTGTTCCCCCAGCGTTTTGAGCCGTTACAGCCAGCTTGTTTCCTGCTTTTTGTTTCGCAATTGAGATGCTGTAATTTCCTTTAGCATCTGCTTTGCCGGCTGCAAGCTGAAGACTTCCGTTTTTAACAATGACCGTCGCATTTGCTTCAGTCGTCCCTTTAATCATTGTGTCTTGATCACTTACTGCATTTACCTTTGGTGCAAGCGGTGCTTTTAACGTTGTTTTAACCGCAAAAGAAGGCGCTTGGCTTTCGTTTCCTGCTTTATCTTTTGCACTTACCGCTATTGTTGTTCCGCCTTTTTGTACTGGGATTGAAACGGTAAATTTACCGTTAGCATCCGCTACTGTAGAGAACGTCGCACTGCCGGCTTTTACCGTCACGGCTGCGCTTGCTTCCGTTACGCCCGTCACGGTCGTGTCTTGGTCACTTACTTCATTTACAATTAGAACAGAAGGCGGCGTTTGATCTGTTACGGTCACCACTGTTGCCGTGCTTTCATTTTCAGCTGCATCTTTAGACGTTACCGACACTTTTGTATCTGCTTGCTGCTTTGCAATCGTAATCGCAAACTTTCCGTCTTCATCAGCAAGACCTGTTCCGATTACTTCATTTTCCACTTTTGCAATAACAGAAGCATTTGGTTCTGTTACGCCCGTAAGCGATGTTTGATCATCTCCTAGTGCACTAACTGAAGGTGCATCAGGCGCAACTGTATCTTTCGGCGCTTCTTCCTCCTGCTCTTTTCGCGGATACTTTGTTGTATAAAAGCTTAAAAGAGTAGTTGTTGGATAATAAAAATCTAGAATTTCACGATAGTCCTTTCCTAGACTTGCCATTTTTTGAGCACCGTACTGACTCATTCCAACTCCGTGTCCATTTCCTTTACCATTAAAGGTTGTTGATCTGCTTGTTTCATTTGTTTCCGTTACAAGCAGACTAAGCATTGCACGGCTGTTTAACATAGATTTTAGCTTTGTCGATGTTAAATCTGTTAATTCCAAATGATGAACCACTAGTTTTTGCGAACTGTCTACATCTCCTTTAACAAGGTAGTCCACTGTAATCGCACCTTTAGTCACACGGCCTCCCGATGAAGGAGCATAAAAACTTACCTTTGGAATAGACGTAATTTTAATGGTTTTACCAGGATGCTTATTGGCTACTAACCATGATTTCAAATTATCCGTAACGATTTTATCTTTTTCAGAAATTGTATTCCACCATGCGCTATAGTTAGCTAAATCTTTTCCTGTTAAATCAATTTGCGTTTTTTGAATAGCTAATGTCCACGGCGTCTGCTTGTCGTATGGATCTTCTTTCACCGGGAAATAAGAAAACTGAGTTCCTCCCCAGGCATTGCTGTTTGATTCGGTTCTTCCACCGTTGCTTGATGAGAAAACGGCGTTGATTAATTTACTGTTGTACGTAACTACTTGTCCGAATGTCTCATTTACTGCTTGGTTTGTACTGTCATACCACGTATAGCCACCGTATACTTGATAGCTTACCGTATCGTTAATAACTTTTCCTGCATAGCTCATTGCGTATGTTCTCGCTGCCACCGCCTGAGTTTTTAAAGCTTGCAGATTCCAAGATGTATAGACTTCATTTGGCACAACGCCTTTTAAATAGTCTTCAATCGGCAGCGTATTAATAGGTCTGACGTAAGTTCCTTTTTCATTGGTAAACGCCACGTCCCCTAAGTACTGTCTGCCGTTAATAGATATGGGATTTTTATAAAGAGACGGTGTAATTTCAAAGCTCGTAAATTCACCTAAGACAGTGGTCCCTTGTTTTAAAGTGACACCTTGATTTGTTGCTGCCACCGTATACTCTGTATTTGCATTTAAGACCAAATCCGAGTTTTTAATAGTGTATAAATAAGACGGCTTAATTGTAATTGCATGCTGATCTCCTAAATAGTTTACTAATTTTACAGACACAACTGGTTCTACCGTTTCAGCTTTCACGCTAGCAAGCGGCGTGAATTGAAACAGCAGTACGCTTAGTACTAAAGCTAATACCGTTAACTTTCTCATCTTGTTCCCCCATTTTTATTTACTGTCTAACGCATTTTAATATCACTCGTTATATCGACACAGTTTTATAAAATCTAAAGCATTTTACCTAGTTTTCTTTTCTGCTCGTCCACTTTTTTGTCGAAAAAACGCTTTTTTATATCATATGAACGACAAAAAAACGTGTGACATAAATCAATTGATTTAATCACACGCTTTTATAGGTCTTTTCACCTTTTATTTTGTCATTTCTTCATATACCACTATACCGTCTGCAACATGATTCATCAGCTTTGTAAGATAAGCCTGATCAGACAGGTTTCGGTCCTCTTCTGGATTCGTCATATACCCCAGTTCAACTAGCGTTACAGGTACAGTCGACCAGTTAAATCCTGAAAGATCGCTGCGATAACGAATGCCGTCTACTTCGACAAACTGATCTTTTTTCACCTCTGTCAGAATAGCTTGAGATGCCTGTAGACTGCTTTGATAAACAGGCTTCGTATAGGAATTATCTTCTGCAGGAGTGAGCACAGAAAGTCCTTTTACAGACGCATTTTCAGAACCATCTGCATGTATACGTACGTGCAAATCAGCTTTTGAATTGTTCGCAAGCTCCGCTCGTTCCCGGTTGCTGATATTCACACTGTGAGAACTGCGAGTAAACTTTACCGTTATGCCTTTTTCTTCTAATAGTTTTTTTAATATCATGGAGGCTTCCAATGTCAGCTTGTATTCGGGCTTCTTGGTCACCACGCCCGATGTGCCTCCGGAAACTTTTATTTTCGTTTCTGCTGCTCCCGGTCCGATTGGCTCTTTCTCTAGGTTAGCCTGAGCTTGATGACCAGGATCAATGTAGACTAAAAATGGAGGCGGATCGGCTTTTTCAGGCATGGGGTTTTTTACATTTTTCACTTCATTATCTGCTTCATTAGGCTGTACTGCTCGGAACCGTGAGATGGGCTGCTTAACTCTTTCTCCCTGCGCATGAGCTTTTGGTACATTTCCACTAACAACAACTGCTTTCTCAGTTTGACCTTTCATCATAAAGAAAAGTGAGAGTACTGCTACTATTGCAACAATACCTATTCCATAACTCCATACTAAGCGCTTCATCTTCGCTCACCAAACTTTCGAATAGAGTGGGATATTCCTTATGTTAAAGTACAAAATGTGTTAATGCTATTATCTCACAGAATATGGATTTTTTTGTATAAACCGTTAAAAAATATTGTTCGTAATTTCGGAAATATTTTATGTGTATGCAAACAAAAACAAACACTACATAATGTAGTGTTTGTTTTCAAAAAAATGACGGATGGTTAAATCCGTTTTGCACCAATATAACGTGCTTTCCAATAGCTGTTGCTAAGAGATGTAATCGTCACTCCTTTAGACGTAGAAGCTTGAAGAAACTGATTATTTCCTAAATACACGCCTACATGTGAAGGACCTTTTTTATACGTTTGAAAGAAAACTAAATCTCCTTTTTGAAGCTTTGCCTTTGAAATGCTTGTCCCTACTCGATACATTTGTTCCGTTGTGCGCGGAAGTGTTTTTCCAGCTTTTTTGAAAATATATTGAATAAATCCAGAGCAGTCAAAACCTTTTGTTGTCGTGCCTCCCCATTTATAAGGAACACCCATTAATTTTTTACCAGTAGCAATAGCCGTGTCTTTGTATGAATATGACGCTGCTTCTACTGTTTGAGCAGGTGCAATAAACGGACTGGCTCCGCTAAATAAGACTGCCGCTGCCGTTATAGACCCCATGATGGCTTTTTTCATTTTTCTTCCTCCATTATGTAACCGAACGTTACGTTTCTATGAACTTATTTCTCAATGTGTTCGGTTTAATTATAATGAAAAAAGCCTCAAAAACTATTACGCTATGATTAAATAATGTTACAAAATGGTTACTTAGGAATTTTTATCTTTAGACGTTTATAAAAAGAGATTGAGAAATGACTAAATCAACCCAATCTAAAGACGAACAAATTGGATAAATGAGCTGGTATGGATCACTTGTTACACGGCTGTTGATTTCCGTGCAAGACTTCGCTTTCCGCGGGCGGCCGATGAGCCTCCTCGTCGCTTACGCTCCTGCGGGGTCTCACCTGTTCCGCTTTTCCTTCAGGAGTCTTCGCCTTGCCCTCCAATCAACAACCAGAAGCAACTACACAGATGAAATCTACGTTCACCATAACAATGAAAAAATCCGAACGAATTTGATTCTCAATCAAGAACCTCAATCCATCGTTCGGATCTTCCTTTAACTGAAATACTTTTGTCCCAGCCTCTTTGTCTTTTACTTTTCTTTTTGCTGTTTCAAAATTAAGTCCTGTTTCGCTTTAGCATCATGATGCTGCGCTAACTCACGTGAAAATTCTTCATTTGCTTGATCCGGAGCAATTTTTAACTCTTTTGGTGTTTGAGGCAATGACCCTTTGTTGTTATGTGATGATTTGTGATTATTTGCTCTTCCCATGTTGAGACCTCCCTGTATCACTCATTTGTTTTTTATCTTTAGTTACTATTCCCAATTTTTCAAAGCACATTCAAACGAAAAGAGATTGAGACATAACTAAATCACTCCAATCAACAGCTAGAAGCAACTACATACATGAAACCTACGTTCACCATAACAATGAAAAAATCCGAACGATTAATCGTTCGGATCTTCCTTCAACTAAAATACTTTTGTCCCAGCCTCTTTTGTAATTACGATACTTTTTTTGTTACTTCGTTAATATAAGCTTTCTTGTGTTCGTCGTTAAATTGCCCTTCCCACTTCGAGATCACAATCGCGCCAAGTGAGTTTCCAATTACGTTTACCGCTGTACGTCCCATATCTAACAAGCGGTCGATTCCAGCGATAAAAGCAAGCCCTTCTACTGGAAGTCCTACAGATCCAAGCGTTGCAAGCAATACAACAAACGAAACGCCAGGAACTCCTGCAATTCCTTTAGATGTCACCATTAAAATTAATATCAGTGAAATTTGCTGTGTGATGCTCATATCAATACCGTACATTTGCGCAATAAAAATGGCAGCAAGCGCTTGATAAAGAGTAGATCCGTCTAAGTTAAATGAATATCCCGTCGGAATAACAAAAGATGTAATTGCTTTAGGACATCCGAACTTTTCCATTTTCGCAATAATACGCGGCAGGACCGTTTCTGAACTTGCAGTTGAAAATGCTAGTAGCAATTCATCTTTTAGTACTTTTAATAAGTGGAAGATGTTAACGCCTGCCCATTTAGCTACAAGTCCTAGTACAACTAATACAAAGAAAATCATCGTGCCGTAAGCAACAATCACAAGCTTACTAAGCGGAATCAAAGACGCTAGTCCAAATTTTGATACGGTCACACCGATTAATGCAAATACACCAAACGGTGCAAACTTCATAACTAAATTCGTTACCCAAAACATTGCTTCTGCTGTGCCTTCAAAGAATCTTAAAACCGGCTTGCCTTTTTCACCGATTGATGCAATTCCAAGTCCAAATAGGACCGAGAAGAAAATAATTGGCAGCATGTCGCCTGCAGCAATTGACTCAAATACATTCGTTGGAACAATATGAACAAATGTTTCTACAAACCCTTTTTGTTCTGTAGCTTCTGCTGTAGACGTGTAGCTGCTGATATCTGATTTTTCAAGACCGCTGCGGTCCACACCAGTACCAGGGTGAAGCAAGTTAGCTGCTAATAAACCTACAACAATGGCAACTGTTGTAATGATTTCAAAGTAAAGAATTGTTTTTCCGCCTAATTTACCAAGCTTCTTAATATCACCAACACCCGCAACGCCCACAATGATACTAGAAATAACAATCGGCACCACGATCATTTTAATTAAATGAATGAATACGTCTCCAATTGGCTGTAGCACTTCAACTGCTTTAGGATTTCCATAAAAAATGGCGCCTACAATAATACCTGCAATCAAACCGATTAAAATTTGTCCTGCTAATCCAAGCTTTTTAAACATATCTTTGCACCTTCCTTCTTTTTTCTAACAGCTCGAAGCTGTTTATTTGCACTTAATGTATTCAACAGATACAATTCCATTAAGAACTGTTTATTAAGTAGTTCTTTTATTCATAAGATTACATTATCATGGGCATCACAAAATCTAACAAAAACCTACTGAAACTAACAAAAGTTTTTAGAAAATTACAAAATGAAAACGCTGTAGTTTTTTTACTACAGCGTTTGTTTGACTTCATAATATAGCATTTGAATAAATTTCTTTACGTTTATGCGACTCGGGGTACTGCTTTTTCCTGTGCCTTTTTCTATATCTCTCATGCGCTGATGTACCATTGAAAAATCAAAAAATTTAGAAGCGTAATTTTCAAATTTAGGATTAAAGAAATCAACCATGCCAAGAGAGGTCAAATGATTTAACGACTGATAAATGGCTCTTCTTACTCGCTGTTCGGCTGCTTTCATTTCTTTTTGCAGCACCTCTTCTGAAAAAGATGCCCCGAGCTTTTTCACGGTAATTTTCTCAAAGATTTCTTTGAGAGAAGGAAAATGCTGTTCATACATCGTGCTTTTTTCCGTTTGATGCAAGTAATTGATGATTTCAATCAAATCCTTACTTCCGCTTTCTCCTAAAATACCAAGTTCTCTTAAAAGAAACCTGCAGGCTTCTGCCGGATCGCTTTCTTTTTTACCAAAAGAAGGCGTTTTTTGCTGGTTTCCTACATTAAGTACGGTATTTAACGATTCTTGAATCTTCTCCATTGATTGTTGAACATGAATTCGTTCAATTACTTTTTGAATGACCATTAGTACTTCCATACGATTAAGCGGCTTCGTGATATAGTATTCAATGCCAAGTGAGTAGGCTTTTCCAATCAAATCTTTTGTTTCTACTTGTGACATCATAATAATTTTCCCTTTAAAACTATCCTTTATTTTGCGCACGGTTTCGATTCCATCTTGAATGGGCATTAACAAATCAATAAATAAAATATCGATCTGCTGTAATAGAGAAAATTGATCATTTAATACAATTCCGTCTTCTGCTTCTCCTATAACCTCCCCTAAATCATTATCTTCAATAATTTCAGCTAACATTGAACGAAAGACTTCGTCATCATCTATGATATAAAATCGCATATTAGTCCTTATCCCCCATTAACGTAGAAATAGGTAAATCTATAGTAAATTGAACACCGGGGCTTGGAGACAGATTAATAAATTGAATACTTCCCCCCAGCTGCTCGGTCATTTGCTTAACGTAGACAAGCCCAAGACCTGTAGAAGGCGTCCCGTCCTTTGCATATTTGGATGTAAATCCCGCTTTAAAAATGAGACGTTCATGCCTTTTTTTCACTCCGGGACCGCTATCTCTCACATACAGTAAAATGCGGTCTTCTTCTCGACATACGTCGATAATAATCGTCCCTTCTTTTTCAATTGCTTCCACTGCATTCGTTACTAAGTTGTTAATTAATGACAAAAACAAGTACACGTGATAGCGAGGGTGCTCTCCTAGAATCGAATATGAAAAATGAATATCTTTTGTTAACAGCGCCGCATATTTTTCATTGCTGCGCATGACGATTTGAAGCAGACTTTCGATTTCCATATACTCAGAAAATTCCTCTTTTGTAATGACCTTGGACAATCCTGCGGATATTCGCTGATTGTCTTTTTTAATATCATGTACTTCTCCTGCAATTTGTAATGCTTTTTGGCTAAATTCGTGCAGCGAAGTAAGCTCATTTATATCTGCTTCGTGTAATTCTTCATATAAATCATATGACTTTTTCGTAATTCGCTCAGCGTCTTGCAGCGTTTTTTTCAAATGAATGGATTCTTCATATAAATTTGAAAGTACAACAAGCAGCTGATCATTTTTTTGAGAGATTTGTCGTTCTCGCAGCTGCCCTTCGTAGAGTTTGATCATGCTAAATAGGCATAAAACAAAGAAACTTCGAAAGACGCCTACAATAAAAATTTGCATGAACTCCGGAAACACAATATGATGATGAACCGTCACATACATAAAAAACAATTCCATACCGCCTGAAACCGTTTCGATTATGATGCTCCATATGCCAATAATCCATGGTTTTGAATGGAAATCATTAATCTTAAACCAAGAAAAAGCAATCGCATACACGAGATAATAAATTCCTGCTGAACACCGGATCTGCAAAGAATGAAGAAAATCAAATAATTCGTAGTTATACCAATCAAGGCACATTCGAAAGCCTACTATAGCACCCGCAACTAAAATACCTGGGATAACGGGAGATATCTTTCTTAAAAGCAGCAGTGAAAAGAAAAAAATAGGCACAGCAAAACTAACTCTATACGTATCATGAAAAGGATAATATTTAAGCTCTCCTGCTAGCGGCACAACTACTACCATCACCAAAATGAGTAAAACATCTTTTTTTACTACCGTATCAACTTTCATCGTTCACGTCCTGCACTTTTTGAACATAAGTATATAGTTTAGCAATCTAAAAGACAATCGCTCTTCCCTATATTTTTTTACATTCCCACTTCCATTTATAAATATAGCCCATATATAAACAGTTATTTATTCTCTTTCATTATTCTCTGTAGTTTTTTAGATTTTCTTGTTTTATTTTGTAATTTTTGTTGTATAGTAGAAGTACCTTTTAAAATGTGAGGCTGTATCACAACTATTCACTCATTATTACATCACCTGATAGCTACATTAAAAAGGAAAACTATTATTTTATAGGGGGAGCTTATTTTACAATGTGGATCATTACCGTTTACTCGAAAAACCAAAGTCCGACTATGTTTGAATTTGAATCAGAGGTAGAGGCGAAAAAGACATTTCAGGAGATTAAAGGGTGTAAGATCCTATCGGAAGTTATTTACTATAACGACCGAGTTCCCGCTTTAGCGTAAATCAGTTGATGTAGGAAGTTTACAAATTATCGGTTAAAAGCCACTTAAAGAGCCAAAGGATGAGCATATTCCTTTGGCTCTTTGCTGTTTAATCAGAAAAAACAGCGCTTCTTATGCAGAAACGCTGTTTTTTTTCGTGAGCATACTGACTGCCCACATCACTATAAAGTTGACAAGCAGCGCAATAAATCCGACGTTGATATCCTTCATTTGCTGAGGCAGTGACGGAAATAACGTACCAATAGTAGATCCGCTGATTGTAATATAGGCTACTACAATAATTCCAGCAATAATTCCCCACGCTGCTCCTTGTTTCGTTACAAAGTTGTTTTTCTTCAAACTAAAAAGCAGAGATGGAAACAGCTGTGTCATTAGACTATAGCCCATTAAAATAATCGTTGACAGCGTCGTTCCCCCGTTTAGTGTAAAGTAAACGGAAATGAGGGCCACGATCGGTACAAAGCTTTTCGCTAAAACGGCAATACGCGCTTCGCTTGCTTGAGGCACAAACGGTTTATAAATATTTTTAGCCAGCAGCGTCGACGCACTCATTAACAGCATCGACCCCGGCACAAGCGCTGTCAGCAAACCGGCTCCCCCTATAATTCCAATAAACCAAGGATCAAATGTCTGGATCGAGATCCGTAATAGCGCAAGATCCACGTCTCCTCCGCTTAAACCAGGAACTTTTAAAATAGCTGCAAATCCGACAAAAAATACAAAGAGCAGCATCAGCGTATAAAGAGGGCTAATAATTGCATTTTTACGAAATACCTTTGCATTTTTCGCTGTATAGCTTGAACTAAACACCTGCGGCCACATATAAAAACCAAGTACTAGTAAAATAACGGTCGAAATAAACCACGAGACGCTTAAGCCTTGTTCAGGAAACTTTAAAAATCCTGGCTTCGCTGCATTCACAGCCTCAAACATCGGACCGTATCCTCCGTAATAATGGAAAGGCAAATAAATACCTAAAAACCCAATGACAACAAGCATCATAATGTCTTTGATAACCGCCGTCCATGCAGAACCGTGAATACCGGATATCATGACGTACAGCGTTAAACTGATGGCTCCCATCCAAATTGCTGCCGACATCGAAATGGCACCATATGATGCTTGCGATACAATAATCCCTAATCCTTTTAACTGCACAACAATAACAGGAATGACGGCAATCACTCCGACAGCAGCTACAAGCACACCAAGGTAAGGGCTTTTATATTTGCTTACAAAAAAATCCGGCTGCGAGACGAGCTTATGATCTCTTGCATACTTCCAAATAACCGGAAGAAGCCAGTATGATAAGACATACGATAAGCTAATATAAATTAAGACATAAAGTGCAGGAGCTCCTTTTCCATAAGCCCACCCGCTTCCGCCTAGAAACGAAAACGTTGTATAGATTTCTCCGGCCATCAGCACAAACACTAAAATAGCCCCGAAACCGCGTCCGCCTACCGTCCACTGCTCCAAGTTCATATCCTTGCCTTTGGTTGATCGTATGCCAAGAAAAATAGCTGCAACTAAAAATAGTAAAATAATAATAAGTGCACTATTCATTCCTCTTCCCCTTCCCGATTTCTGGGATCAAGCTTATACATAACCCCTAAAATAATGGACGTAAGCACCACCCATATCACCATCCAAAACATATTGAACGGCATACCGAGAACAAACGGACTCACTCGATTAACAAAAGGAAGAAACCCTAATATGCCTACGAACGGAAGGACAGACAAAATATAGATAAATTTCATGACCAAACTCCTCCGAATTTCTAAAACTAGCCTCTCTATATTACCACATATTCTGTACATTCAATGAAGGAATGCTTGCATTTAAACTGAAATAATGTCCAAAAGATAAAATATTCTGTACTATTTTATAAAAATACTGTTTTAATTTTTCTGAATAAATAGTATAATTTCTTCTTATAGTTCGCAGGAGGTATCGTACAGATGAAAACAATAGAGAAAATCAGTACATTTGCAGGAAAAACATTTACGCTTTGGGTTATTTTAATTTCCGTTATTGCTTACTCATTCCCAGAGCACTTTGTATGGATTGGAAAGTACATCGTTCCACTCTTAGGAATTGTCATGTTTGGAATGGGATTAACGCTGTCAGCGTCTGATTTCAGTGAAGTATTTCGAAGACCGAAAGAAGTAGCACTAGGCGTGGTGGGACATTTTATCATTATGCCGCTTCTCGCATTCGGTTTGGCGATTGGCTTACATTTACCGAAAGAAATAGCAGTGGGCGTTATTTTAGTAGGCTGTTGTCCAAGCGGCACATCATCAAACGTAATGGTCTTTTTGGCTCGAGGAAACGTTGCGCTCGCGGTTGCAATCGCTTCTGTTTCGACCATTTTAGCACCGATTGTTACACCGCTTCTCATTTTATTATTTGCAAGCAAGTGGGTCAATATTGATATCATGTCTCTTATTATTTCGATTATACAAGTTGTCATCATTCCACTTGCCCTTGGATTTACGATCAAAAAGTTTTTTGGAAAAGCCGCAGAGGCAAGTTCCAAAGCTCTTCCACTTGTTTCAGTAGTCGCGATTGTTCTGATTGTATCTGCCGTTGTGGCAGGAAGCCAAGCACAGCTTGCTAAAACGGGTGGTATCATTTTTGCCGTAGTGGTACTTCACAACATTCTTGGTTTCACAATCGGCTTCTTCTTTGCCCGCTTGTGCGGAATGGATCTAGCCAAACAAAAAGCAGTCGCAATGGAAGTTGGTATGCAAAACTCAGGGCTGGGCGTCACCATTGCTTCTACTCACTTTTCGCCACTAGCCGCTGTCCCAAGCGCAATCTTCAGCGTCTGGCACAACATCTCAGGCTCAGTGCTTGCCTTTATCTTCAGCAAACTAAAAGACAAAAACCAGTCCTCATCTGACAAAAAAATGGCTGGCTAATACAACAAATTTATACAGGGGCACGAAGACTCCCTTGAATCTTCCTAAAAAGATCTTAAAAAGGTTTTAACTAAGCGAATGCCACCAACCCCGCCAGGGGGGTGGCATTCGCTTAGGTATAGAAAAAGAGACATGGCGCTTTTGCCATGTCTCTTTTTCTACATCGATTCTAAACTATATTAGCCTCTTCCTGCTTGGAAAGAAGGATATTTCGTCATACCGCCATCAGCAAATAATGTAATACCTGTTACATAGCTTGCTTGTGATGATGCTAGGAATGCTGCAACTGATGCTACTTCTTCTGGTTTACCGATGTAACCCATTGGAATCATGCTTTCTACGTCTGCACGTTGTACAGGATCTGCAAATTTCTCTGCGTTAATTGGTGTATTCATCGCACCTGGTCCAATGTTATTTACGCGGATACCTTTTGGCGCATATTCAAGAGCCAATGTTTCCGTCATTAGTTTCATACCGCCTTTACTTGCTGCGTAGTGAACAAATAATGGCCAAGGAATCATTTCGTGAACGCTAGACATGTTAATAACGTTCCCTTTAATGTCGTTTTCAACGAAATATTTAATTGCTTCACGGCTTCCTAAGAATGCACCTGTTAAGTTTGTATCGATAACTTTGTTCCAGTTATCTAGAGATAACTCATGAGAAGGAACTGGGTTTTCAACACCAGCGTTATTAATCATAACGTCTAATGTACCGAATTCTTTAATAGCTGTTTGAACAAGGTTTACAACGTCTTCTTCTTTTGTTACGTCGCCTTGAACGATGATTGCTTGACCGCCTGCTTCTTCTACTTCTTTTTTCGCATCTAAAGCTTCTTCTTCATTGTTGTAATAGTTAATAACAACTTTTGCTTCTTCTTGACCGAAACGAACAGCCATTGCGCGGCCTAAACCTGTTGATCCACCTGTAATTACAACTACTTTATCTTTTAAATCTGTATACATAATAAAATCCTCCTAGTGTTTTCATTTATTCATACATACTATCATTAACTTTTACGTAAACGTTAACTTTTAGCCATTCCGAGGAATACGCCACCTAAAATGATGAGCACAATACCAATCGTAATCGAAATAAGCTGACGCTTTGTTTTCTTTTCTCCTAATAAGAAGATACCGCCAAGCGTTGAAATAACAATTCCCATTTGTGATAATGAGAAGCTTGTTGCAACCCCTACTTTAGGTTGAGAGATAAATAAGAACATATTACCAGCTGCCCAAATCAGCCCTGGAATAATGTTGCGAATTGCGTATTTATTAAACGGTTTGTGTTTATAAGTAAGTATAAGTCCACCAATTAACATACCAATAGCTTGTGGGAATAGTGCCGACCATCCGTCTACATTAAATAAACGAGCGACAACTACATACACTAAGTATCCAATTGTTGAAATAATAAGGGTAATAATCCCTTTTTTGAATTGTCCAGATTGCTCTGCATTTTTTTCGCTTTCTAGTGATGTTAACACAATACCAATAACAATAAAGATAAGAGCTAACACGCCTAAAATAACGGTTGTTGTTGTTGACCACTCGTGAAACACGATAACACCAAACAGTGATGTTGTCACAAGCTGCATACCAGTTGAAATTGGCATGGTTTTTGAAACACCAATATAATCAATCGTTTTTAACTGATTACTTTGCCCAACTGCCCAAAATAATCCTGAAACGATTCCGACAATAAAAATAAGCGGTGTCAATACTGGATGAACTACGAAATAAATAACGGCCGAAAAGATCAGCGCACCGATTGTAGTCCCAAGCGTTTGACTGTAAGGACCTCCGCCCAATTTAACGTTGAACAGGACAATACTTCCCCAGAAAATCGCAGGAAGAATAGCCAAAAGGATATCCATTTGATACTAACCTTCTTTCTCAAACTCTTGATGTAATTGTAAATTTAAAGTACCTTTTATTTAACTAGGTAACTTTATGTAACCAATCTTAGACCTTTTTTTTTGATACGTCAACAATAATATGTCGATTTTGTGACTTTTTTTAAATTCTTTACAATACAGCGTTTTCAAGCTACTGAAAGTTTTGAAAATAAAAAAAGATAGCCTTTTCATTATCCAATTGTTAGTATATAATAAACTTAAAGTAGTTACTTTTAATACCCTATATACGATAAAGTAGGTGGCATCAATGAATGAATTTGATGAGTTATGTCCAAAAGTATGGAAAACATTCGATATAATCGGAAAAAGATGGAATGGATTGATTATTTATGTCCTTATGAGCGGACCTAAACGTTTTAGTGAAATTCACAGCAGCATTCCTTCTTTAAGTAAACGAATGTTAACCGAACGAATGAAAGAGTTAGAAGAAGAAGGAATTGTGATCCGGCACGTTATTCCTGAACGTCCGGTTCGCATTGAATATATCTTAACCAAAAAAGGATCAGAGCTTGGTATGATCTTAGGGCCCGTCAGTAAGTGGGCAAAAACATGGATAAAATAAAAAAGCCTCCACTGAGGCTTTTTTATGTTTGGTAGAGGATATAATTATTTTTCCCTTCTCTTTTCCCTTTGTATAACGCATCATCTGCATTTTTTAATAATAAAGTAGCCGATTCCCCATCCTCTGGATAAATAGACACGCCAATGGTAGTTGTTGTGCGCAACCAATAGCCGCGTACATTCCAAGTTTGCTGAAGAGACGCATGAATCCGCCTAGTAATTTGTTCAATTTCTCGTCCATTTGTTACATTTAAAATAATGATGAACTCGTCCCCGCCCAAACGATAAATGCGATCGCCTTTCCGTACACAGCTTTGTAATCTCTTCGTGTACGCTTTTAGAAATTCGTCTCCAATATGATGGCCATATTCATCGTTAATTTGCTTAAAATTATCACAGTCGAGAAACAAAAGCGCAAAAAACTCATCGCTTTTCCGCTGTCCTTTTTCAATCACTTTGTTTAACTCTTTTAACAGCATCGCCCGGTTAGGAAGTCCTGTTAAACTATCGTGAGTTGCTTCAAAATGCAGTTTATTCTCTAGCGCTTTTTGATCGGTAATATCATTATGAATGGATACATAATGAGTAATGTTTCCGTCTATATCTTTTAACGGCACAATTGTTTTCGATACCCAGTATGACTGATTATGCTTCGTCCACATTTCAAGCTCCCCTCGCCATACTTTTCCGCTTTTTATTGTCTCAAGCAGCTCAGAATGGTCATGATGAAGCCCTGCATCTCGATAATACTGCCCCAATAAATCTTCTTTTTTATAAACCGGACTGTTGTTTCAATTTCTTAACGTACCATATCCTATGTATACGTCTAACAACTAGTATAGCGGGATTGTCTTAAATTTCTCTTAATATTACATGAAAGATAGCTGAAGAAAGCTATTACCCACTGAAAAAACTAGACCTAGTTAGATCTAGCTTCTTATTTGTGAATGTGAATTCTACATCTTTTTAGTTTCAAATCGTTCCACGGCTCTCATTTGTTTGATTGACGGCGATTTGTGTACGCACATGCCCAGATGAACTTTTTGAAGCAAATAGGGATCAATGTAAAAACCATTTTGAAAGATGTTTTCTTTTTCCTGTTCGTCATGAAATTTGGAGCATCTTACACAGTAATACATATCATAACCTCCTTGCGAACTATTTTATAAACGGGGATAGTTGTGAGTGGTATATTTACCTACATCATATGGAAAAGAACAAAAGTCGTGCTTGTTTAGGGAAAATGTCCGCAAAGAAGAAGGCTTTTCCATGGGCTAAACCACTGGATTTTCAAAATGATTATTTAGAACATAAATCATTTTAATCGTAATAAAAAAGCCTCTTTCAAAGAGAAAAGAGGCTTTTTTATTAATTTGTTACTTTTGCGCTGTTTTGATGCCAGTTCCAAGCTGATGCGATGATTTTTTCTAATGAAATTTGCGCTTTCCAGCCTAATTCTGCGTGAATTTTATCGGAAGATGCGACTAGGCGTG
Source organism: Priestia aryabhattai (assembly GCF_023715685.1). NCBI lineage: Bacteria > Bacillati > Bacillota > Bacilli > Caryophanales > Bacillaceae > Priestia > Priestia aryabhattai. The sequence goes on along the minus strand of NZ_JAMBOQ010000003.1, from coordinate 312,459 downwards.
CCGGATCTCCAGCGCGACGATCTGCCATTACAACATTCGCTTTTTTGCCCGTTACTTTTTCACACGTTTCGATCACTTCTTTTACAGAGTAGCCAAGGCCGTTTCCAAGGTTGTACGTTGCTGTTTTCTTGGTGCCGTCTAACAGTGCTTGAAGGGCTGAGATATGAGCATTTGCTAGGTCCGTTACGTGAATGTAGTCGCGAATGCACGTTCCGTCTGCAGTATCGTAGTCTGAGCCGAATACAGAGATGTTTTCACGTTCACCAAGCAGGTGCTGAAGAATGATTGGAATCAAATGTGTTTCAGGATCATGGCACTCACCAATTTCCGCTGTTTCATAAGCACCCGCTGCGTTGAAGTAACGAAGTACAACATATTCCATATCATAAGCATTTGCAAAGTCAGCGAGAATCTGTTCAATCATTAACTTTGAACGTCCGTACGGATTAATTGGGTTTGTTGCCGTATCTTCTGTGATGATATCTACAGAAGGAATACCGTATGTAGCAGCAGTAGATGAAAAAATAAACTTTTTCACATTGTGCTTCATCATCGTTTGTAAAAGTGTTAACGTCGCAGCTACGTTGTTTTGGTAATATTTAAGAGGATCTGTTACTGACTCCCCTACTAAACTATTAGCAGCAAAATGCATGACAGCATCAATTTTATGATTTGTGAATACGCTTTCTAAATCTTTCTCATTACCTAGATTTCCTTCTACGAATACCGCTTTCTCATCGATTGCCCAGCGATGCCCCGTTGATAGATTATCCAGTACCACAACTTCATTTGTTTTCACTAATTCTTTTACCAGGTGGCTTCCGATATAGCCTGCTCCTCCGATGACTAAAATCATACTGTCAGTCAGCTCCTTTTTATTAAGTGTCGCTACAGATATCGTACCCGTTTCTTTTCAATTTGTAAATATTTCATTTTTCAGTATGCGGTAGTGCAACTGCTATCTTTTAATTAGTATATCTAACAATTATGAACTGAGTGTGAAGATGTTTATTTCTATTTAAAAACCCGTGCTTGTGAGCAACGGGTTTTCTTTTTATATTTGCTGAGGCACTTTTTTCATATCTTTCACTTTATTTTTTAATGGAAGCATCCCTTCAATATGGCATTCAATACAGTCGCCGTCTTCAATAACAGCCCGGCCCGGCGTTCCTGTTAAGATTATATCGCCCGGATGCAGCGTCATGACTTTTGAGAAAAATGAAATACAGTACGCAATGTCGTAAATCATATTAGACACTATATTTTCATGCTGCACGTTTCCATTTAGCAATGTGCGCACTTGAAGTGCTTTCACATTTGATATACTTTCTTTTGTGATAAATTCTGAGCCTATACTGCAAAATGTATCAAAACTTTTTGCTCGCATTAAGTAGCGATGATTCGCCGCATGAATATCGGCTGCGGTTACGTCAATTGCTGACGTATAGCCAGCAATTACGTTCATTGCTTCATCTGGCTCTATATCCTTACATGTTTCGCCGATGATCACCGCCAGTTCCGCTTCGGCTGTTGTTTTATAAGATTGCTTTGGAATACGAATGCTTTCACCCGGTCCAATAATAGCGGTTGCGGGCTTTAAAAAACTCACCGGATCAATCGCACGATCGTAGTCCTTTACTTTTTCTTCAGAAGCTGCATAATTAAATCCAATGCCTAATAATTTGGACGGATTACTAATGATAGGAGCTTGTTTTCTGTCTTGCAAGTGCATTACGGGAAGAGAGCTGTTCATACTAAATTTATTATGAGCATACCATGTTTCAAGGTGGCGCAGTTCTTTATATTGAATAAGATCCCAAATTGTTGTAGACCAGTTTGTTAAGTATTTAGTATTAATATCTTCTATAAGCATAATGCTGTCATTGTCTAAAATAGCTGCTTGTTCTTTCCCTTGCTCTATTATATTTACTAACTTCATGATACGCTCCTTACCGATGCTTGAATGATGCGATCGCTGTTTTCTTTTACCCAATTTAATAATTTTTCATCTTGGTTGTGTCCTGCAATAAAAGATAAGCCGAGTGGCAAGCCGTCTAGTTCTCCTGCAGGTATCGTAACTTGCGGAAGACCGCTTAGTCCGGCAATACACGTCATTTGAAGTGTTCGCAATCTTCTGTTTTCTAATTCCGGACCTTTTGCATCTTTTACAGGCGCGGGCCCTGGAGCAGTAGGGAGAACTAATATTCCTTCTTCTCCAAGCTGTGAGTACATAAAATAGCGAAGTTCACGACGCTTTTCTTCTATATAATTCATATTTAATAATGTAAGAGTGCTAGCCCATTGAAAGCGGCTTCCAATGTCTTCTCCAAACGTTGGATTTTCTTTTTGAATCCATTCTCCGTGCGTTTGCCAAATTTCTTTTCCTTGCAGCAAACGGAAGGTTTCCATATGTGTAGAAAAACCCTGAGGGGCAATCGCTATCTCTTCTGTAGTAGAGAAAAGCTTCATTACGTGCTTAATAGATGGTGTAAGAGCTCGCATGCTTTGTTCATCCACAAGTTCCATCACGTCGGTTGGTACATGTAATCGTGTAAATCCACTAGCATGCGACGTTGAATTTAATAAAATCGATCCAACTTTTTGCAGAGTGTGGCCGTCTCTAGCCATTACACCGACTGTATCAAAGCTTGGAGCAAGTGGAATGAGACCGTTTGTAGAAATGCGTCCATGAGAGGGACGATACCCAAAAATGCCGCAGTAGCTTGACGGAATTCGAACCGATCCTCCCGTATCAGTTCCAATCGCAAAATCAGCCATTCCCGCTGCCACAGCAACCGCTGATCCGCTCGAAGAACCCCCAGGAATTCTATCTGCGCTTTTTGGATTTATCGGTGTTCCGTAATGCGCATTTTCTCCATTTAGTCCGTACATAAGCTCGTCGGTATGTGTAACTCCCTTTAGTGCAGCTCCTTCTTTTAAAAGAGTAGCTACTACGTCTGCATGTTTAGCTGCAGGCTGATGCGTGGCGAGCCAATCTGGATTTCCTGCACTTGATCTATGTCCTTGTACATCAAATACGTCTTTTAACGCAAAACTCAAGTTATTTAACATTCCCGTTCCCGTTGGAGGTACGTAAAGATCACTGTCTATAAATGCGTTCCACGTATCTTTCATTCAACCATCTCCTCATTTCTTATATCTGTTTAGAATATAAAATTTGGAATAAGTTGGTCAATGAATGCGTCAGGTCTGTTAACATTAATATTATGTAAATCTCCCAGCTTCTCTTTCCATAGAGAAACTAGCGTTTTATTTCCCTTTTAGCACGTTTGCGAGTAAAGTAGAAACATATCATTTTATGAAAAGGACTATCGCGATGGAACAATCTACTACACTTTTCTTATTTATTTTATTAGCTTTTGTGCTAACAAGAGGTATTCCATTTATAGGTTCATTTGCTCCTAGCATTAATAAACTGCTTCGGCATATTGGACGCTATTTTTCAAATTTAAATACGATGTTTCATGAAGATGGCCATGCATTAATGGGGCTTATTGTCGGAAAAGGCGTCAATCGCATTGAGCTTTATACAAATAATGAAGGTGTAGCCGTGACTGCTACCTACGCAGGATCCCGTGGATGGCTGCCGCGCGTCATTATTGCTTTAGCCGGCTACCCGTTCAGCTCAGTAATAGCTTATTTATTTTTCTACTTACTTGTTCACCACCACTACGACTGGCTTTTCTACGGGTTGGGGAGTATTGTTATTATTAATTTACTGCTTTGGGTACGCAACGGATACGGAATTGCGTGGCTTTTTTCTATCGGTCTGATCCTCGGAGGCATTTATTATTTACAAGATCCACAGCTTACGCGGTACAGCATGATGTTTGTTGGTGCGCTGTTACTTGTAGAATCTCTATTTTCTGCATTTATTATTTTTGTATTAAGCATCAAATATCCAAACGATGCAGGTGACGCTACAAGTTTAAAACAGCTTACCCATCTTTCAGCACGCTTTTGGGGTTTTTTATTTTTCGCACAGGCCGTCTACGTGGCTTATTTGATTTTTCAACTGATTTATTAAGAAAAGAATTAGCTAAAACAATGTAAAAATTTAAATTAATAATACACACAAAAGCTGACATGTTACTCCCCATTTTTTAGGGGAGTATTCTGCTATTTTTACACATATTGATTGAAAGGAGCTAGCAATGAATCCACTTATTATACCTGCTATATTAATCATATTTGCTTTATGGATTTTATTACAACTTGCTTTAGGTGGGAATATTTTTAAAAATCCGTTAAACTATTTCATCTTGATTACTTTGTTCTTTCTACTTATTAAAAGAGCAAAAGAAAAATAGTCTAGCAACCATAGTTATTTTCTGCGTATTACATCAACCACAGCTTATCTTGCCCCGTAAGCTGTGCACTCTTCAAACGTTTTAAACTTCTTTTTTTGACGCCATACCCGATTGAGCGGTATCTCTTCATTTACGTTCTGAGTTTTTCGCCTTCCATCTTTCCAATTCCGTTCCATTGTAGCTTTACTCATGTCAGTTTTCCCACCCTTATTTTTGAACTTAAGGACAAAATTCTATAATCTTCATGAGAAAACTTTGGAAATTTTATAATTTAAAGGAACAATTTACTTTTATGCACTAAATAATGGTTTACGAATTCCCTTAATGAGGTATATATTGGGTACTATGAAGTCGTAAAGAGGTGTGGGATACTTGTCATTATTTTTAAAGTGGAAGCAAAAGAAGCAGGAAAAAGAATTAGAGCGTGTTCTTGAGGAATCCATCTCCAAAAGAAAAGACTACTGGAACACAATTGGACATGTAGACGGAGACGTATTAACTCATTTGTTAAATCCCATGTTTTTTGGCGGACCTGCTTGGCCGTCTGGACGTCAAACATTTATTCGTGTTCAAAAAACAGAGACGGTTATTCTAGCAAGCGACGGCTTATCTGATCCGTTTCAATTCCTTGAAGAAAAGAACCGAAAGCAAGGAAAAGGATTAGAATTCTATATCGAATGTGATGATGAATTTTTGCGTGGGCCTTTATCTGATATTCAGGATCACTGGGCATTTGACCTTCTTTATCAAATGAGTCAAAATGTCGCCGCTCATCCTAATATGCTAGAACTATTCATGCAGTATGATGTTCTTTCAATTGAATTTACTGATTTGGACGTACCGTCTCATTTTGTAAATAAAAACGGAGAAATTGGTGTATTACTAGGCGTTCAGTCTCCTTCTATTTCAGCTAGCCTCTCTTTACCTTATGAATCTATCAAACTGATTAGCATGAAGTTGCTTACACCAAGCGAATTAGACTACGTGCGCGAACAAGGAGCGCAAGGACGCAGGCAACTCGCTGAAACATTTCAGCTGTCAAAAAGTTATCATATTACCATGACTAAAAGAGAATCTCTTATTTAGAAGAGGTTCTTTTTTTATTTCTACTATTGAAAATAAAGATTTACAGAACATAACTGCTATTTGTATAAAACTTTAGTTCACATACTTTTCTTTAAGAGTGTTTTTAATATGAGCGTACTATTTTTGATTCATGGGATATTTTGCTATAGTAAAAAAGAAGATATAAAAAAGGAGATGGACGTTAGACATGGCAGAAAAAGTGCAGATTGGAAAATCCGAATTATATGTTAATCCTATTGGACTGGGAACAAATGCTGTAGGAGGACATAACTTATATCCTAACCTAAACGAAGAAGTCGGCAAAGACCTTGTTCATAAGGCGCTAGATAATGGCATAAACCTACTTGATACAGCGTTCATTTATGGCCCAAAACGTTCTGAAGAATTAATTGGTGAAGTACTAAAAGAACGTGGAAATCGTGAAGAAGCGGTTATCGCCACAAAAGGAGCACATAAAATTGTTGGAGATGAGGTACTGCTAGACAATTCTCCTGCGTTTTTAAAACAGTCGGTTGAAGATAGCTTAAAACGCCTTCAAACAGATTATATCGATTTATATTATATTCACTTTCCAGATAAAAACACACCCAAAGACGAAGCGGTTGGTGCGTTAAAAGAATTAAAAGATGAAGGAAAAATCCGTTCTATTGGCGTATCAAACTTCACATTAGATCAGTTAAAAGAAGCAAATAAAGATGGTTATGTAGACGTGGTACAAGGCCAATATAACTTAATTCAACGAGAAGCAGAAAACGATATTTTACCTTATACCGCTGCAAATCAAATTTCATTTATTCCATACTTCCCGCTAGCTGCTGGTTTACTTGCTGGGAAATACGATAAAAATACAAAGTTTAATGACTTACGCGAAGATATGCCTCATTTTATCGGAGAAGCATTTCAGCAAAATCTAGAAAAAGTAGAGCGTCTTCGTCAAATCTCTAACGCAAAAGGCGTAGAAGTAGCTCACCTTGTTCTGGCTTGGTACTTAACGCGCGATTCAATTGATGTATTAATTCCGGGGGCAAAACGCGCTGAGCAAGTACTCGATAATTTAAAAACATTAGATGTTCAGCTCACTTTTTCTGAAATTAAAGACATTGATCATATTTTTAAATAACACAAAAAGAGCTTTGCCTTAGGTAAAGCTCTTTTTTCTATACCATTCCACTGGCTAATAGAACAAAAGCCATAAGGAAGAATCCCAGCTGTACAAAGCTTGTTATGTACTCTTTCGTTTCTTGTTTATATTTCCATTCATCTATACTTTTCAGCAAAATAGCCGCGACTAAAAATAGGCAAGACACGATATAAGGCTCTACAAACATAAAGATCATATCCAATACCAGAAAAAGGACAAAAGCTACCATCACATATTTATCCCATCGTCCTAAAGCTAGACTCTCATACTCATATTTTCCCCAAAATTTGCTGCGAGGTATATCAAGCACTTTTCTTAAGATAAAGTCTACTAAAACCGCTGCTGCTACTAGCATTATCAATATATACATCATCATCCTCATTTCCTTTTTATGGTACCATTTCAGCTAGTTTCTGTTAAGGTCTCAGCTACAAAGTGCTTAAACTGCTTTATTTCTTCTGTTTCGCCTTTCGTTACGATATACGTATCAGAAGAAGGCCGGATAATTTTTTGCTGTGAAATCACGCTTAACGTTTGATTTTCAACTTCCTCTTTCACCATAGAAAACGGCAAATAAGATACGCCTAGGCCTTCTTCAATAAAGCGCTTTGTAATTTCTACTTGCGTCACAGGAAGCAGCTGAATGTGAGGATAACAAGCTTTTATTTAAATAAGCAGATCTGTCTAATAAACAGGATGATTATTCGTAAGCAGCCGGTAGGAAGATAACAGTTCCTGTTCCGTACGTGTTCCTACAGAAAAAGGTGCAACTAAGACTGCTTTTTCTTTATGAATTAACTCATAAAAAACGTCTGCCTGACCTGGAAGCATTCTTGTTAGTCCAATATCTGATTTTCTGTCGTTGATGTCTTTTCCCACTTGAAACGAATTTGTGATATTAACAGTGACTTCAATGTGGGGATACCTCTCTACAAATTGTTTGATTAGGCTCGGTAAAACAGATGCTGCTATTTGAGGAGCAGCGGATATAGTCAGTTTTCGGTTATATCCTTGCTTCCATAAATTAAAATTCTCTACTCCTTCTTCATATGCTCTCACCATTTTTTGAGCATGAGGCAAAAAAAAAGCGTCCTGCCTCAGTCAGCGCTATATATTTACCTTTTTTTTCGAAAAGCTCAGCGCCTAGCTCTTGCTGCAGTCGCTGAATATGCTTTGATACAGCAGGCTGTGTTAAAAATAAATCTTCAGACGCTTGCCTGAAATTTTCATAAGAAGCTGCTATGATGAATGTTTTTAACCAATTGATCTCCATTTTCTTCTCTCCATCTCTTTCTATTCATAACAAACTGGAATCAATACTGCTTATTTTTGTTTGTTTTCTTTTCTATCAAACTTCTATACGATATATGTATCTCAATATTACCAAATAAAGGAGCTGTAAAAATGAAAAATAACGTTAAAGAAAAATTTAATGCTCATGCTTCTCAGTATGATGAGCAGCGCCGCAAACTAATTCCTTGTTTTTTTGATTTTTATTCCATTCCCGTTTCACTTCTTCACTTTTCAAAAAAGCCGCTTCGCGTACTTGATATCGGAGCAGGTACAGGATTGTTTTCTTCTTTTGTCAAAGAAAAATACCCAGATGCTCATTTCACGTTGATTGACGTATCAGATCAAATGCTTGAAAAAGCCAAGCAGCGCTTTAAAAATGAACAGCATATGGAATTTATTGTATCAGATATAACAAGCTACGAATTTGAGCACTCATTTGACATTGTGATTTCTTCACTTGCTATTCATCATTTAGAAGACGAACAAAAGCAAAAGCTGTATGGGCAAATTTTTGATTTGCTGCATGCAGGAGGAATATTTATCAATGCCGATCAAGTATTAGGTCACTCTTCTCTTATTGAAGAGTTATATAAAAAGGACTGGAGTGAAAGAATTGCCTCAAGTGGATTAACTCATGAGCAGATTGAAGCTGCTTATGAACGTACGAAGTTAGATAAAATGGCAACTTTACACGATCAGCTAAATTGGTTAACATCTAGCGGTTTTAGCACGGTAGATTGTATCTATAAATTTTTTAATTTTGTTGTGATGTATGCACAAAAATAACTGTTTAAAAACTACTTGTCTCTTTGCAAGTAGTTTTTTTACTCCTCCTCTCTCTATATTCGAATAAGAATATTTATTTAATTCCCTAAAACTACGCATACTTCTTTTCCAATTTCGTATATCTAATAATAGCTTCGTTCTTCTGAATTTTTAAATTTTTTGTACATAAAACCCTTATAAAGTATTTTTATACTATTTTATGTCTTTTATGGTACAAAAAATACAAACATGTTACAATATGATTACAAAAAAAGCATTTGTAACGCTTTCATTTCTTTACACAAAAATGAAGATCTGGAAAGGATGTGGTGCTTATATAAATGTAAATCTGCCAGATTAGGAAACTTATATTCGTAAAGTTATGCAAAATATCAAGAAAAATCTTTTTATTCTTATTATTATAAATTCTCGCTAGTAAAGTCTTTCTACTTAATGATTTTCTTATTACACGCATACATACAGGTATAGAAGATGCAGCTATTCGTCTTTTATTTTATTAGTGAAGAATTTATACAACAGCACAAAGCGTCATACGTTTTTCATTAATGCAGCCTAAGGAGGCGCAGCACATGACAAATAGAATCTCAAGAACAACAATCGTACTCATAGCGGCTATTTTAGCTCTGGCCTGCTTGTTTGTAGGTGTTCCAAGAACAGAAGCTGCTTCAACACCCTCTCATTTAATTGTCATTAACAAAGCGACGAATAAGCTCGCTTATTATCAAAATGGTTCACTTGTCCGAACGTTTTCAGTAGCAACAGGACGTACTCAGTCTCTTACACCAGAGGGCCATTTTAAAGTAGTGAATAAAATTGTCAATCGCCCTTATTACTCAGGGAACATTCCTGGTGGAGATCCTAGAAACCCCCTTGGTAATCGCTGGTTAGGTCTAAATGCTAGAGGTACATACGGCACGACGTATGCTATTCATGGAAATAATAATCCTGCTTCCATTGGCAAATATGTAAGCAGCGGATGCGTTCGTATGTACGATGAAGAAGTGGAATGGTTATTTAGTAAAGTGACCGTCGGTACACCGGTTGTGATTACAGCTTCTTCTAAATCATTTAATGAAATTGCAGCAGCAAACGGGTACAACGTTTCTGGAAACTCAGGTTCTACTCCAGCTCCTTCTACAGGAACTGTTTTAAAGAAAGGCAGTAAAGGAAATGCAGTTAAAGAACTTCAACAGAAACTAACTTCACTTGGCTATAATACACAAGGGACTGACGGTATTTTCGGTGCCAATACAGATTCAGCTGTTCGTAAGTTCCAAAAAGACCACGGCTTAACGGCTGACGGCATTGTTGGTCCATCAACATATAAAGCTTTAGGAAGTTCAGGAACGAATCCGAACCCGACACCAACAAATCCGACAAATCCAAAGCCAACAAATCCACCAGCAGATACAACGATCAACACAAAACAAACGCTTAAAAAAGGAAGCAAAGGCAGCAATGTTCAAGCCCTTCAAAAGAAATTAACAGCGCTTGGCTATAATACAAAAGGTACAGACGGTATCTTCGGTGCCAATACAGAAACAGCTGTACGTAATTTTCAAAAAGACAATAAGCTAGCAGTTGACGGCATTGCCGGACCTAATACTTTAACTGCTATTTCTAAACGCTAATAGAGCCTGAAATCAGGCTCTATTTTTTTATTGATAAACCTCTTTTTGTCCATTGACTCTCCTTAATGAACCATTACGCCGTCTTTCTTTTCTACGACATACTTAATTAATTGATAAACGGTTCTCATAAGAACTTGCTGCTGATAAATATCATTTTTGGCGGGAATCACACTTTCTATCAGCCTGCTATATTTGTAGGATTGATCGTCTTCTTTTTCTTTATAAAGAGCCTGCCAGTCATTCCGGGAATGTTCAAGTAGCTGTTCTTTGAAATATGAATAAACAACGCTTGCGAATTCACCCGCTAATTCTTGAATAACCTGCTGTCGTTCCGTGACGGAATGATAGGTACTCGACCATCCAGAGGGCTGACTTAAAAAATGCTCGTACACAGATGAAATAAAAGCGGACGCAATGACTGGTACCGGTCCTTCATGTTTTCCTAAGGCAATGTTCAAACAAGTTTCTCTATCCATATAAGGAATGTTCAACGATTCCATCGCTTCATAAAAAGCCTGGGAGACAGTTAGGTTTAAATAAATAGGATGCAGTTCTTGCTGCTTTTTTCTTGTTTCTGATACTAAAGCTGCCCTTAAGTCTTTATACAGAAGAGGACTCTCTTGGGATTCCTCGTGTACATGTTTGAAAATAGAAGTATTCCCTACTGTTAAATAGTAGTGAAGCTGTTTTTTCATGAGCGGTGAAACACTTTTAAGCGCACAATCTATCATTTTAGCCATGGCATGTTTTTTGGCATAATCCGTACGGCAGCTTGGAGAGGTAAGCAAATCTCCGTGTGTAACACAAACGTTTACTTTAGCACCGTGACCATGTACGATAAGCTGTTGAAGAAATTGAATATTTAATTCTTTGAGCGCATGATGCACATATAAAACAGAAGCTGCTTTTTTTAAAGAATCGTGGATTGTACTAGTATATTCAACATATGGATGCTCACAAATCGCTATACCTTTTTTAAAAGAAAAAGGGCCGGAAACTTCAATTCTACGAAACAACGGATAAATAAGGGTTCCATTATGTTCTTCCTCTTCATTTGTTAGCAAATCAAAGGAAGACAGCTCTTCTGCTGTGAGACGGCAGGATATCGGCCAGTCGTCTTCTCCTACTTCCCATGTTCCTTCCTTGTATTCTTTCAACCGTGATTCAATTTCCAGAAGCATTTGCTCGGTGATCTTTCTACATTCAAACCGCTTGTGCCATATCTCTGCAAAGTCTCTGCCTTCTTGGTCAACCGCGTCTTTTACTATTTCACTTTCTCGTTTAATCGCATCTATAAATTGTTTGAATGAACTATTTTCATCGCTCATTCTTAAGGGAACATCATCATTAAAATAACGGGCTTTGTATGGGATATCTCCTAAAAGAGCGCGCAGATTAAAAGAGAAATCTCCGTGTAATAACTCAAAAACCAAGTCATAATCCGTGCCTCCTTCGGCATACACTTCAGCGCTTCTTAGTAGGATATTCTCTACTTTTCTTTGCACTTCACTTCGCGTAAAAAAAGAGACAGCAGCTTCATAATCTTGAGATTCCTTTACCTTATACGTAACAGAATAAGCGCCTTTACTGCCTATTCCTAAAAAGCTACATTCTTTTTTTATACCAAGAAGCTGGCGGATTAAGGATGTTTTGCCGCTTCCTTGTTCTCCGATTACATGAACGTACTCGTACTCGCTGTCATTTTGTTCGTTCGTTCTTTTTTCAATATCGTTATAAAAAGCATTCACTACTCGTTCATCATATCTTGCTTTTGCTCTTCCTTTTGCAGTACTTGTCCAAAAATCCTGCACTCTCAGTAGCTCATTCATCTCTTCAACCAGAATGTCAATTTCATCGTGTTGCTCTGTATGCATAAACCGTTTAACAAACGGGTGTGACCTTCCTCTTTCATCTTTTTTAAACGGATGCTGAAACATAATCGACCAGCCTTTTCGCATAGGAGATTGACAGGCTTTTGCACGAAAAACTTTCATTCATTTCCCCTTCTTTCCCTAACATTGTCCTATTTGAAATGTATGGCTTTTAAAAGGGGGATATGTCTATCATTTTCCTCTTTTCAGAAGGATTTTTCTTTCATTTATCGAAGTAATTAATTGAGGTGATGGGAGAATGTTGACAAAAATTGTGAAATGCAGCATACCGACTGATAAAAAAGCATCTTTTTCATATACGCAACAGCATTGGGCTGCTCTTGCACACGTGAATGGTTTCATTGGCCAATTAGGGGGTTGGAACGTGGAAGATGAAACAGATGCTTGTATTTTAGCTCTGTGGGAAGATGGAACAACTTATCAAGAATTCATGAAGCATACTCATGATTCTATTTTTTATAAAAGCAAGCAGGATCAAACATATACGAATTTGGACGTTTCAACATCAGATCCGTCCTACTTCATAGGAGCACGATACAATTATTATAGAAGCAGCGCCATTGAAAGTCGCTATTTAGTAAAGACGGAAATTGAAGTGGATTTTTACGACAAAGAAGATATCCATGAGATGGTAAAAAGCTTGATAAATCCTTCTTATCGCTGTTTATCTCACGTTGTATCACCGATCGAGCATAGCAAGCTTGTCATTTTTTCATTATATGGATCTGCTTGTCCGCAAAAAACGATCGACACCTTCGTTCATCCAAATGTACTGAATGCGTCTCAATACATATATCAATTAGAGAAAAATTGGAACGTTCTTTCCAATTAAAAAATAGAAGCCTAGGCCAGACGCCAAAGCTTCTATTTTTTTATGATATGAACGTCTTGATTTTGTACGGTAATGACTTCCTTCGTCATTCCTACAAACAAGCCGCTTTCCACTACGCCTGGGATCATTGTAAGCCGTTTTTCCAACTCAGCAGGATTTTCAATTTCTGAAAAATGGCAGTCTAGAATGTAATTTCCGTTATCGGTGATAAACGGCGTATGATCATCTAAAAGCCTAAGCTGCGGTACACAACCTGCACTGCGAATATGCTTCGCCGTCATTTCCCAGCCAAAACGTATAACTTCAACAGGAAGAGGAAAAGCTCCTAGTGTCTTCACTATTTTCTTAGAATCCGCAATCACGATAAACCGATTCGCTGCGTACGCAATCATTTTTTCACGAAGCAGCGCGCCTCCTCCTCCTTTAATTAAAGAAAGGTCGCTATCCACTTCATCCGCTCCGTCAATTGCTATATCAATATATTCAACATCCGCTAAGGTAACAATGGGAATACCTAGTTTCCTTGCCAGCTCTTCTGTTTTTTGAGAAGTAGGAACCGCTTTGATGTTTAGTCCATTTTTTACTCGTTCACCTAGTTTTACAATTGTATAATAAGCTGTTGAACCTGTCCCTAGCCCTACAATCATTCCATCTTCAACAAATTGTGCTGCTTTTTCACCAACTGCTTGTTTTTCAATCATACAAAGGCCTCCTTACTCATATTGTACCCGTTTACATAAAAAAGCAAAAGCATTATGAATCCTTACAAAAAAACTCAGCTGACTATTCAGCTGAGTTTTTTTGAAACTGTGTATTTAGAAGAATTTTTTCTACCCAATACTGCTGTTTTGTACTGTTTGTCTGTTCATTGCTTTTTAGTTCAAACGTATAGTAAATATACCTATTTGAATAATCATCATTCACATAAGCATGATAAATGCTATACTTTCCATCTCTTGTTTGTTTTTTCACATAAATTGTTGCATTTTTACCTTTTAACATGTAATCAGGCTGAAACGCATCCATTTTGTTTTGAGCTTCTTTGCTTTTTTTCTTAGAAAATAAAGCCGTTATTTTCCCAGCATTGTATGAATCATTTTCCTTCGTTGACGCTGTCCATACTTCACTTTCATCTTCGCTACTTTTATAAGAAGATTTATGAATAACATACTGAAGCGGAAACCACGTCATATATTGATTGGTATCCGAAGTAAATAATTCAAATCCATTGTCTGTTTGTTCATGATCGACCAAAAATGTACTGGTAAACTTATCTGCCTGCGCTTCACTTTTAAATTTCCCGCTTTGAAACAGCCAAATTCCTACGGCAATGACCAATGCTCCAGCTACTGATGCGGCTTTTTTTCGATCCATTGTTTCCACACACCTTTTAATACCCCTTTAACTTTCGATATTACCATATCCGCGTTTATATCGTCATAAGGAGAAATAACCAAAGGATTATCAGAACGCACATGCTAATTTAACTAGAAAAAATAAACTTTTTTACAATAGTAAATTTGATAACAGGCGCTGAGCTAATAACCGATTAGCTTTGCCCGGCTGTATCGTATATGTTATTAGTTCCTGCTTTTCAGCTTCCGCTTTTATCAAATATTCACCTTTTGGAGAAAGAAGAGAAGTCGTGCTTTTTTGGTTTTGTAAGGCATAGTTCACGCTTGCAAAGTAAATACCATTCTCCGTACTTCTTGCAACCATTGCATAATCATAAAAAGCTGGATCTGGTACTTCACCAGTAAACTGTGGATGAAATACAATGCTTGCTCCTCTTACAGCAGCCCATCGGACAGTTTCAGGATAGCGCCATCCCTCATGGCAAATGACAATACCAAATTTCACTCCATTTATTTCAAACAACCGGCGACCATCTCCAGGTTTATACCCAAATTGATCTTCTTCCGGATCAATTTGATTTTTAGTTTGATACCCTAGTTCTTCTCCATTTTCATCAATCACAAAAGCAGTTAAATGCATGCCAAGTTCGTCGCGCCATTCCATCGGTAAAATCACGTTGAGCTTTAACTGTTTGGCAAGCAACCTCATTTTATAAAGAGTATTTTTTTGAAATTCGTGATTGTATGTCTCAACTTCAAATCCTACTCCTCTAAGTCCCGGCACAATTGATTCTGGAAAACATACAAGGTTACATCCATCTTCTGCTGCTTGTTTCATACATTTTTCTACTGTTTTTACACCGTCTGCGGCTGACTTTGGAAATCTCACTTGCGCTAACCCAATTTTCATTCATTACTCCTCCACTTCCAATATCATAAAAAACTCATGCTACTAGCGTAACATGAGTTTTTTATCTTTACGTAAATAATTTAATTAGCATGCTGAGAAGAATACCTACCGCACTAAAGTCCGAATCTCCAAATGTTGTGCCTTTAAAACCTAACGACGCGAGAACAGGCAGTAAAATAGCCGGTAAAAAACTAATTAAGATTCCATTGGCGAATGATCCGACCACCGCTCCTCTTCTTCCCCCCGTCGCATTTCCAAACACTCCCGCAGCGGCCCCGGTGAAAAAGTGCGGAACGAGACCTGGCACGATAATACTTAGCCCAAATAAAGGCAAAAAGAACATTGAAATAAGGCCTGCGATAAAGCTTGAAAAGAATCCGATGACTACTGCATTAGGAGCAAAAGGAAACACAGTTGGACAATCTAGTGCTGGAATGGCATTTGGTACCGCTTTGTCAGCAATTCCTTTAAATGCTGGTACAATTTCTGCTAAAAGCATACGAACACCGGCCAGCACGACATATACCCCTGCTGCAAACGTGATGGCTTGAATTAGCGAGTATACAATAAAATTTTGACCACCGCTTAATTTTGTTTCAATAAATGCAGGGCCAGCAAAAAGTGCAACAACAATAAATAAAACGGTCATGGTGAGCGAGACAGAAACGGACGTATCCCGAAGAAACCCTAAGGATTGAGGAACTTTAATTTCTTCTGTTGTTTTTTCACGATTCCCTACTCGCTTGCCGATAAACCCTGCTACTAAATAGCCTAGGGAACCAAAATGTCCAACGGCAATATCGTTTGACCCTGTAATTTCACGCACATAAGGCTGAAGGAGTGCAGGAAATAAAACCATTAAAATACCTAATAATAGCGCGCCGATAAAAACCAGAGGTGCTCCTGTTAACCCGCCTGTAGATAAGATAGCTGCAATCAAACAAGCCATAAACATGGTATGATGCCCAGTTAAAAAGATATACTTAAATTTCGTGATACGCGCGATAATGATATTTACAATCATACCTAAGAGCATAATCATCGCTGTTTCTGTACCAAATGTTTGTTGAGCTACAGCTACAATTGCTTCATTATTAGGAATGATGCCTTCAACGGCGAACGCTTTATTAAACATTTTCCCAAACGCTTCAAGTGAAGCAATTAATATGTTAGCTCCTGCTCCTAATATAAGAAAACCCATAATAGTTTTTAAAGTGCCCGATACAATATCCGCACTTTTTTTCTTTTGAAGCAACAAACCGATTAGTGCAAATAATCCTACTAGAATAGCAGGTGTTCCTAATATATCTTTCATAATTAAATCAAACATGGCTTACGCCTCCACGAAGTATTTTTGCAGTGCTCCTTTAATTTCCGCTTGATTTAAAATGTTTTGCAGTGCCACGACCGTTCGAGTGCCATCATCCAATTGATTCACAATATCTGCAGATCCTAAATAGATATCTGCCTGCTCCGTTTTACTAGTTGTTAAATCCGTATGAGATACCTGTGCTTCGACACCAAGTTCTACTAAAATTTTCTTTACGTTCATTTCCACAATAAAACTGCTTCCTAAACCGTTTCCGCATACAACTAAAATCTTTTTCATTTTTCATCTCTCCTTTTAATTTGAGTAAGCTTCAATTAACGCAAGCATTTCTTGTTTTGTTTTCATAGCAATAAGCTTGTCAATATTATCGTTTTCAGATAGCATCATCGAAAGCTGAGACAGTGCTTTTAAGTGGGTTTCATTATCAGTAGCAGCAAGTACAATAATCAGCTGCGCTCCGTGCTGTTTTTCAGTAGAAAAATAGACGGGCTCCTTTAAGCGAAGCATGCTCATACCCACACGATTTACACCTTCTTCTGGCCTTGCGTGAGGAAGCGCGACTTTTGGCGCAATAACAATATAAGGGCCTAACTGTTCTACACTTTTAATCATTGCTTCTACATAAGAAGGTTCAATATATTCGTAGTTCAGCAAAGGCTTGGCAGCCAGCCTAACAGCTGCTTTCCAATCATCTGCTGAATCTGTAAGCTGCAAGAATGGCTCTTGCAATACTTCATGCAACATTGGCTTTCTATCCTCTCTTACCATTTTTTTAGATTGCTGTATAACGAGTTTTAAATTAGCTAACAGAGCTTTTTCATCTTGTATATTTGCATGCTGCTTGATAATACCCATGATGGCTTGAGTAGTTAGCTGAGAGGAAGCTGGTTCAACTAAATCGATTAATCTCTGCTTTTCATCATCTGTTAAAATAGGATTCACAAGCATCACATTCATTCGCTTTTTTAACGGCGTAGTTGTAATAACTAAATCATAGCTTTCCTTAAATTGTTCATAATCTCTTACTGTCATCGGCCCTATCAATTCAGCGTCTGTTAACAGTTGTTCAAGCTGATACTGAAGCATACGAGACGTTCCAATTCCATTGGCACAAACAATAACAATACGCTTTTGTTTTTGTCTTCCCGCTTGTTTTTTCATCCATCCTCCAAAATGAAGAGCAAAATAAGAAATTTCGTCTTCATTAATACGTGTTTGAAGGCTGTTTTCCAAAGGAAGCAACGCTTTTTTTGTCAGTTCCACTATATCCTGATATTTTGTTTGAATAGCCGAAAGCATAGGATTAGGGAGGTGAATATTATAGAGAAGCCTGTAATAAGCCGTCTTCAAATGAATATATAAATTTTGTTCAAGGCGATTTCGATCTTCAAATACTACACAAGCATATGCTTGAAACCGTGATACCATTTCTTTTACAATGCTTCTCATCCAATCATCACTATCTGCTTGATTTACTACATTTACTTTTGCACTTAGTAAAACAGTGGCAAGATAATGCTTTTCTTGTGGTGGAAGATCAAATCCTAAAACGCTTTCAATTTCTTGCAGCGCTTTATATTGCCTGGTTTTTTCTAATTCGTCTTTTCTAGTAATCAAGGAGTCTACATAGCGCTTGCTTTGAACGCGCTGAATACAGCATGTGAGCATATAGGCTAATTGCGTCAGCATCTTGTCTGTAAACGCCATCCCCAGTTTATCTTCACACTCAACAAGCCAGTTATAAATTATTGAATATTCGTAATCTGCTTTCATGACTCTTTTCAGCAACTCTTCTTGGTGTTGACTTATTAATTCCGTGATGTGTATATAAAGCAAATTTCGAATGTCACTTTCAGATCCCTGTGCTTCGTACCCATCTTTATAACTGTATATCAAAGATATATCTTTTTTTGCCCACTTGTTTTTTAAGTCTTTAATATCTTGTAGCACAGTATTGCGGCTAACTTCTGTTTCTTCCATTAGCTGCTGAGTTCCGATTTTCCCGCCTCGAAGTATACACATCAAAGCAACGTATATTTGCCGGTCCTCAACTGATAAATAGGCAGATGGCATAACATGAGAAAATTGTTTAGCAACTTGGTCCTTTGCTTTATCGTTTAGAAAAAAACCTTTTCCATATGTGTACTGAACAAACTCTAATTCTTGCTGACACAGCCAATCGTTAATTTTCTCAATATCGTAATAGATGGTACGTCTTGACACTTGAAACTGTTTCATTAACTCTTGTACTGGTATAAATGTTGCAGCTTGAAGTAAAACTTGCAATACGGCCGTACTGCGTTTGTCTAACACATGAATCACCTTCAGTCCAATTCGTGCACAAATTGAAATACTTACCATGCTTTATGCTTCTACTATACTACGTGTCTTGCAAAATGATTAGACCGAATTCACCCACATACATTGTGCAAAAAATGTACTCAACAAAAAAAGAAGTGCTGGATGCACTTCTTTTTCGAATTAATCTTTAGTCTGCTGTTTCTTTGCTTCTCCAATCGCTTTTTTTAAATGTCCGTCATGTTTATCAAGCAGCCGATGCACGTCATCACCTTCTATAGAAGTAAGAAGCGCAAGAATGGCGGCTTTTGGCGTTTTGTATATCTGCAAACTTTCCGCTGCCTCTTCTGGTGAGACACCTGTTAGTTCTGCAATAATATTTTTAGCACGCTGTACGAGTTTATCATTAGTCGGCTGTACATCTACCATTAGATTGCTGTAGACTTTACCAATTTGAATCATAGAAGCGGTCGTCAGCATATTAAGAACAAGTTTTTGAGCAGTTCCAGCTTTCATTCTTGTTGAACCTGTTACAACTTCCGGCCCTGATTCTGCTACTATTGCATACTTTGCTTCTTGTTCCATAGCTGATTGAGGAGAATTTACAACGCAGCCGGTTACTGTCCCCAGGCTGTTTGCATACACAAGCGCTGATAATGTATAAGGAGTTCTTCCACTTGCAGCTATCCCTACAAGAATATCTTTATTTGATAAATTAATCGCTTTCAAATCTTCTATCGCTTGTTTCTTATTATCTTCTGCTCCTTCTAACGCATGCCGAAGCGCTTTGTCTCCCCCGGCTATGATACCAATTACTTGTTCGGCAGGTGTACCGAATGTTGGTACGCATTCAGATGCATCCAACACACCTAGACGTCCGCTTGTACCTGCTCCGATATAAATAAGACGACCGCCTTGTTTAAAAGCGCTGACAATTTCATCTACCAACAAAGCAATAACAGGTAGCACATTATTGATTGCATGAGGCACTTGATAATCTTCTTCATTAATTTTTTTCACAATTTCCAGGCTTGATAATTCATCAATGTTTAAGGTTTTCGGATTGCGTTTTTCTGTTAAGATATGATTTAAGTTCACTGTGATCCCCTGCCTTTTCCACCATCGTTTTTTCTCTATTTATACTCGTTCATGAACAGCTGATAAGCTCCTTTAGCAGATGATACTCTCTGTGTTGCCCACTGTATATGCTTTATTTCTTTTTCACATTCTTTCTTATAAACATTAAACACTTCTGGAACTTCCGTTAAAATGCTGCCTTTGCACGCTAACAAGCAGTCCCCTTCAAACTGCTGTTTTGTATATAAATGAAGGGTCATGTTTGCAAGGTTCTTTCCAGCTTGGTGAAGAATTTCACTTGCTTCTTGTTTATGATTTCTCGCTTGATTTACAACAAGTGGAGTGAGTGAAGCAACTTCTGATTTAGGAGATGAATAGACAAACTTTTTGATATCGTGTATGGTATCTGCATTTAAATGTTGCAAGATTGTCTGACTAAGGCTGCTGTACGGACGGCTTTGATCATGCTCTTTCGTCAGCAAAATAAGTGCTCGAAGACCAATCCAATATCCGCTTCCTTCATCTCCAAGAAGGTGCCCCCACCCTCCTCCGTATTCGTACACGCCATCTTTTTTCCCAATGCTGACGGCTCCGGTTCCTGCAATTGTTAAAATGCCCTCTTTTCCATGTAAAAGTGCTTCATGCGCAATCATTGCGTCCTCATATAAACCTATTTCTACTTGATAACGATCATAAAAATACTGTTTTATTTCTCCTTTAGATAACGCTTTACTACCAGCGAGTCCTAGTGAAATCCCTTTACATGTATGACCTGCAAGCGCGGTTTTACACGCCATAATACATTCATCAATATGAGTAATAGCCGTATTGTAATTAATGAGCAGATTTCCATAACCGCTTTTTGAAGCAGCGAGCTCTTGGCCGTCTAAGCTGTAAGCAACGGCTTCTGTTTTTGTTCCGCCACCGTCGATACCAATAATATAGTTCATTTCATCACCGCTCACAAAAAGCAAATTTGTCCCATGGCTGCAGTTCATTTAATAAGAAAATTTCTTCTTCTGCAATGCGCCCTACTACGTTAGTTTTCCCTGAGTTTTCCATGTCTAACAGCGCAATTTGCAGCTCTCCTTTGTACTGGCCGTAACGTTCATTTTCTATTAAAATATCGCCTCTTCGAATTGGAGGAGTATGCGTAGGCTTGAATTCTTCTTTTTTATATTTCACTCGGCTTTGCGTAGAGCGAATTAAATAATCGGATACGTCTCCGCGGTAAAAATGAAACTCTTCTAGCACAATTTTTTTCTCAAGCTCGGTAATCGTATCACACAGCGTCACATTAAAGGTAAAACGCTCTTGCTGAACAACATCACGCAGCGCCTTCATTTCTTCTTCCGATGCATAAGCATTCGCAATGATTGCACAATCAATTAATCCCGTTTTAAAAAGATGCTTAGCCTGCACATCAATCGGAAGCGTACGATGCATCTCAAGCGTACAAAGCCCTTCAGTAACAGGCCACGGTCCAAAAGTAGCGCTTGGTGAATTAATAAAAGCAGCCGTTTCAAGGTTATGTTCTTTAAACAATGCTGAACACTTAATAAAGTGATCATACGACAATCCCGCATATCGATGAGGATAGAAGTTATGCGACCCGAGCAGCTGCTTTTGGTTCGGTCGGTAACTTAAAATATTATCCACATACTTCGTTGCATTGCTCATATTAATTTCAATTTTTAAGCCGTATGGATTAAATGTCATAATGGACTCTTCATTTCCCGTATAGCCTAAATCCAGACGAATAGCATAAGCTCCTAATTCGTGAAAAAAAGATAAGTCATCATAAGAAATGCCAAGCGCTCCAAATACGCGAGGGGCGATATCAACTACTACTTCCATCTCTAACTCATTGGCAAACTCAATGATTTCTTTAAAATTTGTCATTACTTTTTTCTGATCGCCTTCAACAGAAAGCAAGCACGTAAAAATGCGTGTAAATCCGTATTGATGCGCAAGTGCTATATACGCTTTATCTTTTTCGACAGTCGAATGTTCCGGGTAAATCGCAATACCTAGCTTTTTCATTGATTTTCGCCTTCTTTTTTAAATTTTTTAATAAGCTTAATCATATGTTCAATTAATTTTTGCTCTGAAATAGCCGTCATCAAATGATCTTGCGCGTGAATTAAAAGCAGCGACTTTTCAATTGTTTTTCCGTTCAATTCACGTTGAATAAGCGTAGTTTGCGTTTTATGAGCATGACTGAGCTCTTCTTGCGACTGCTTTAAAAGTTCGTCAGCTTTATTAAAATCATAATCTTCAGCTGCTTCTAACGCTTCGTATGCCAGTGACCTAGCATTTCCTCCGTATGCAATAAGTTCAAAAATTTCATTTTCCATATTTGCTGCTTCTGTCATTTCTTCCATCCCCTTTTTCATAATGGTACAGGCGTAATGTTTCCTAATATTACGGAAGCCAAGGCGCCGGTTGCACTTGGTACATTGCTTGGATAACCTGAAAGTGTTTCATTTGCCAGCACTGCAAAAGCTACGGCTTCTTTTGCTTCTGAAGACATCCCTATCTCTTCTTGTGTATACACACGGCAGCGCTTCCCAAGCCGCGCTTTAATCATATTCACCAGCGTATTGTTATAACTTCCGCCTCCTCCAATAATGACTTCGTCAATAGAATAGGCAGGAAAAATAAATGTTTCATAGTGATGCACAATGGATGATGCCGTGAACATGGTAATCGTAGCTAGCAGATCTTCTTTTTTATGCTTGCTATATTTCTCTAGCAGTCTCCTTGTGTACTGTGTACCGAACAGCTCTCTTCCCGTGGATTTAGGCGGAGAAAGATTCATATAATCATGATTCATACAGTCTTCTAAAAGCTCTGAAATAATATTTCCTCCAGCTGCTAAACGCCCATTTTCATCAAATGAAACATTAAAAAGCTGTTGACACGCTTCATCTATCATCATATTTCCCGGCCCCGTATCAAAAGCTACTACGGGTATACTAGAGTGTTTTGGCGGAATCAACGTTACATTTCCAATACCTCCAATGTTTTGAAGCAACCTTGTATGATCATCGTGGCTGTACAAAATCCGTTCGGTGTGAGGAACTAACGGAGCTCCTTGCCCGCCCGCTGCCATGTCCATCACTCTGAAGTTTGCCACTACCTTCGTTTTTGTTTCATAGGCAATAACAGCTGACTCTCCAATTTGCAGCGTAGACATTGCTGTATTTCCCGAAGTATAAGGCTGATGGTAAATGGTTTGCCCATGCGATCCAATGACATCTATTTGTTCAAGAGAAAAGCCGGCTTCTTGGCACACTCTTTTCACTGCATCTGCAAATGCATAGCCAAGTTTAAAATTTAAGCTGCAAATCAGCTGCACATTTGAATGTTCGAAAGAAAGTGCCTGTTCAATTTCCTTTTTTAACTGCGGTGAAAACGGCATGGTAATGAAATGAAGAAGCTTAACTTTACTTTCATAGCCGCTTCCTTCAATCTGAACAAGAGCTGCATCAATTCCGTCGAGTGACGTTCCTGACATAAGTCCAACAGCATACATACTACGCGTTCACTTCCTTAAAAAAAGCGGGTAAATACTTGCGGTGAGCTTGAAGCAGTTCATCTAAGACCGATTTAGCCAGTTCGTCACTTGGAACAAGCGGATTAATGGTCAGCGCAACAAGCGCTTTTTCGTAAGATCCTGTAACCGCTGCTTCTGCCCCTACTCGTTCAAACGATTTAATTTGCTGCACAAGTCCATTCACTTCTACAGGAAGTTCACCGACAGCAAGTGGTACTGGTCCTTGTTTTGTTACCACACAGTTTACTTCAACTGCAGATTCGTTTGGGAGTGAGGAAATAGCGCCATTGTTGCTTACATTTAATGTTTGAATATCCCCTTTATCGTTACAAATGGATGAAATCAAATTACATGCGGCATCGCTGTAATAAGCACCTCCTCTTTTTTCTAGCTGTGGAGGCTTAATTTCTAGATTTGGATTTTTGTAGAGTTCAAAAAGCTCGGCTTCTAGTGTTTTAACCACTTCAGCGCGCGTGGTACCTGATTGAAAGGCCAGAAGCTCTTCTGCTAATATTTCTTTTGTTTTGTAGTAGTAGCGATGATAAGGACATAAAATTACTCCAAGAGCTTCCAAAAAATCCGGTTGCCACGGAATAGGAGCTATGTTTCTCATTGTTACTTGGGACTTTGGATCACTTAAACGCCGAATTACTTCTTGTGTTACTTCCTCTCCTTTTGCATACACATGCAGTCCATATACCAAGTGATTTAACCCTGCAAATTCAATATGAACCGCTTCTTTTTCTATTTGAAGCAAGCTAGCGATGGAGTTTGTCATATGTACAGGCAGGTTACAGACTCCTATCACTTTAGAATGCTTTCCGTAACGAAGCAGCGCCTCAGTTACCATACCTGCAGGGTTTGTAAAATTAATAAGCCAGGCGTTTGGACAAACTTCGTGTATTTCCTCGGCAATTTTCAACAAAACCGGAATCGTTCGCAAACCTTTAAATAATCCTCCTACCCCGTTTGTCTCTTGACCAATCATTCCGTACTTAAGTGGAATACGTTCGTCATAAATACGCGCATCAATCTGACCTACTCTAAGCTGTGTCGTTACAAAATCGGCATTCATCAACGCTTTTTTTCGATCAAGCGTTAAATAGATTTTCATATCAACACCTGCTTTTTTGACCATTCTTCTCGCAAGTGCCCCTACAATTTCAAGTTTCTCTTTTCCTTCTTCAACATCTACAAGCCATAGCTCTCGAATTGGAAGCTCATTATATCGTTTAATAAAACCTTCGACCAATTCCGGTGTATAGCTTGATCCTCCTCCTATTGTCACTACTTTCATTCCTTGCCCCTCCTTGTTAAAAAACGGCTAAATATGTAATGGCTGTGCACCCTGCTCCAAGCAAAACAAAGCGTATACAGACGGCGGTTTTAGATAAAGCTGCGGTTGAAAGCCGAATGGAAATAAATGTTGTAAGCAGCGCTGCTGATAGACTTGTAATGGCAAATAAACTATGCTGCGCTGACAAACCAGCATACTGCAGCAAAGGTGTAAAAATAACGTTACAAAGAATCATGGTTAACAGAAATAAAAACACGGTTTTATATCGAAACCGAACAAACATTGATCCTCACTCCTATTAAAAGGATAGAAGCCAAACAAGTTGGCTTCTCTTTCTTTACATTTGAACTGTTTCATCTGATGATGTGATCGTTGCTTCATCGCTTTTTTCCATTTCGACCATCTTTCGGTCATACATTTTAAAGAACGGAAGATAAACCACAACAGAAATAGCAATATTAATAACGACCAGTACAACCGCCCGCCAGTCTCCTCCTGTCGATAGATAAGCTCCAATTGGCGCCGGAAGCGTCCAAGGAACCATTACGTATGTTGGAGTAATAAGACCTGCCGCCGTTGCTGCATATGAAATGATCGTTGTAATAATCGGGATGATGATAAAAGGAATAATCAAAATAGGATTTAAGACAATTGGCAAACCAAAAATGATTGGTTCATTAATATTAAAAACCGCTGGAATAAAAGATGTCCTAGAAAGCGCTTTCGAATATTTAGATTTTGAGAAAAACAGCATCGCTAAAGCAAGGCCTAACGTCGCTCCAGATCCTCCGATCCAAACAAACCACTGAAAGAAAGTTTCAGGTGCAATATACGGAAGCGTTGAAGCTCCGTCTGCTACCGCTTCGGCATTTTTCGCTAAATAAACTTCCCATACAGGCCGTGCCACTGTACCAACAACAGAGACGCCGTGGATTCCGAATGACCAGAAAAACGTAATTAAGAAAACCGGTATTAACACTCCTGCTAAACTATCTCCAGCCTCCACAAGCGGAGCAACTAGTTTATCGACTAAATGATGAAGATCGATACCTAAAACAATGGTAATAATCGTCATAAGTACAACAACAATTGCAACTGGAATTAGCGCTTCAAAAGACCTTGATACAGAAGGAGGCACTTGCTCCGGCATTTTAATGGTGACATTTTTTGCTTTACAAAACCTGAGAATCTCGACCGATAAAATTGACACAATCATCGTTACAAATAAACCGTGACCTCCAAGGTTTGTCATCGGAAGCATAAACCCTTCTTCTTCAACCAGCTTTGGAGTCAGCGTAAGAAGTAGTGCAGCTACTGCAATTTGCGCTCCTGATAGCGGATCGAGATTATAGCTTTTAGACAAGTTGTATCCTATCCCAAAGGCTATATATAAAGACATAATAAACATCGTTACTCGATACGGTATTAAAATGTTGGCGCTGTTATCAGCTGCCCATTTCGCAATTGTACTATCTTGCGGCACAGGCGGAAATGCTAGAATCAAGAAAAAACTTCCGATAATGATAAACGGCAAAGCGGAAATAACACCATCGCGAATGGCTTGAAGATGCCGCTGTTCTGATAACCTGGCCATAGGTCCCGATAAATTGTTCTCTAAAAACGACACAAATTTGCTCATATACCCTTCCCCCCTCTATATTCTCCCCTTGTGTATACTAAAACCCCTTATATGTTTAAAAAGCAGGAATACACCTGCTTTCCTCAGCTAACGAGCTGTTGAACCGTTTTAAAAAGCGTCGGACCTCCAAGCGGTGTATAAGCCTGCGGCGGAATGGGCCCGCACGGAACAGAAGCTTTATCTGCTTCCGCTTTCACTGCGTTAAACCGGTGACGAATCTGCGGTGCAACCATTACAACGTCCCAGCCCTTTTGAATTTCCTCTGCCACTTCATTTGTCCCAATTGCCAGCACTTCCATATCCGTTCCATGCTTTTGTGCTTCCGTTTTTAATGCTTTTACCACAATTGCACTTGACATTCCTCCAGAACATACAAACAATACCTTCATTTTCTCGTTTCCCCCTACCTCTTTATTTTTTGAATTACATTATGTGTATCGATTATGCGTTCAAACACTTGATTGCCTTTTTGAATACATAACCGTATAAACATCGCATCTACAATGGCTAACTGAGCAATACGAGCGCTCATCGTTCCAATTCGAATATGCTGCTCTTCTACTGAAATAGTCAGCAGAATATCAGCTAATCTAGAAGCTGGCGATGACCCGTGCTGCGTTAGTAAAATAACGGCTGCTCCTTTATCTTTGGCTATTTGCATCAGCTCCACCACTTCTTTTGTTTGACCAGAAGTGGATACCACAAACAGCACATCATCTTTTGTCATATTCGTAGCCATCACCATTTGAACATGACTATCTAATGAAAACAGCGCCGAAATATCAATTCGAAGCAGTTTATACTGAGCATCTAGTGCAACCACAGATGATCCTCCTGCTCCGTATAAAAACACTCGTTTCGCTCCATGAATAGCTTCCGCGGCTGCATCAATTGCAGAAGAGCTCACTAATCGACTTGTATTCATAAGTGCGCTCATACTTTTGCTCATGACTTTTTCAAGCACGGCATCGGTCTCGTCTTCAAAATTGACTGGAAGATTCGGCAGCTGCTCGGCATTTACCTTATGAGCATCTTTTGCTAATTCAATCTTTAATTCTTTAAAACTATTGATCCCTACACGCTGACAAAAGCGAATAATCGTAGCTTCGCTGCACTGACACTGCTTAGCTAGCTGCTTGGTCGTTAAGTTCAACGTGGTCGTGGGATTCTCTAATACGTAATCAGCTACTCTTCCTTCAGCAGGACTGTAATGATTCATTTGTGCATCGATTAAAGTAAGTACGGAAAATTGGCGCATGAATTCCTCCATTATTAAGTAACGTATTTCTAAAATATTCTTTAAATTACCATTATTATATTTTTTCTGAAGTTTAATTTCAATATTTTTCTGATATTTTTAAAACTTTATTTTATTTTTCAGAATATTTTATTAAAATCTATTGTGAATATAACGACCACATGCTATATTATGAAAGAAATTTTATCTCAACCAAAAGAGAAGGAGGAACGAACATGCATATTAAAAAATGGATAGGAAGCATCTTGTTTTTGCTGCTGTTTTGTTCGAGCGCGTTACCTGCTAAAGCAGACGTACCTACTACGTATCAAAAGCGGGAGCTTCGAGCGGCTTGGATTGCAAGCGTATACAATATTGACTGGCCTTCTCAGCCTGGGCTTCCGGTTGAGCAGCAGAAAAAAGAGTTTACCTATTTGCTAGATGAAGTAAAAAAGATGGGGATGAATGCTGTTGTCGTTCAAATTAAACCCACTGCTGATTCCTTTTATCCGTCGAAATATGGCCCTTGGTCAGAATATTTAACGGGTACACAAGGAAAAGATCCCGGCTATGATCCTCTGGCCTTTATGGTGGACGAAGCACACAAGCGCAACTTAGAATTCCACGCATGGTTTAACCCTTACCGCATTACAATGAATCATACTGATTTAAACAAACTAGCCGATAATCATCCTGCCAAACAACATCCTGATTGGGTCGTCTCCTACGGAAAACAACTCTACTACAACCCAGGTATTCCAGAAGTAAAAAACTTTATTATTGAAGAAGTGTTAGAAGTCGTAAGAAACTATGATATTGATGCTGTTCATATGGACGACTATTTTTACCCTTACAAAATTGCAGATCAAACGTTCCCAGATCAAAAAACGTATCAAACCTACGGTGCTCAAACGTTCTCAAATATTGAAGACTGGCGACGAGACAATGTTAATCAGCTTGTTCGAGATTTAAACACGTCTATTAAAAAGACAAAATCATACGTAAAGTTTGGTATCAGTCCGTTCGGCGTATGGCGAAACATCGCCAATGATCCAACTGGCTCTGAGACTACTGCTGGACAAACAAACTACGATGATTTGTATGCAGATACGCGTACGTGGATTCAAAATGGGTACATTGATTACATCACTCCGCAAATTTATTGGAATATTGGATTTGAACCCGCTGCTTACAATACGCTGCTCAACTGGTGGAGAGATGAAGTTCGCGGAAAGCCAGTTCACCTTTATATTGGACAAGCTGCTTACAAAATTAATAACAACGCGGTGGAAGCTTGGTCTGATCCTGATGAGTATCCAAGGCAAATTGCTCTTAACCACCAATTTCCAGAAGTACACGGGAGCATGCATTTTAGCCTGAAAGATTTGAACCGAAACCCACTAGGAATAAAAGACAAGCTGCAAAACGATATTTATAAGCATCCTGCTCTTATTCCGTCAATGCCTTGGCTTGATGATACGGCACCAAAAGCACCAAAATTAAAAAACGTGGGACCTCATACAAAAGAAGCGGCATTTGAAATTCGAGATCACCAGCAGAATGATTCCGCATATTATGCCATTTATCGCTTCCAAGGCAATAAAAGAGGCGATATTAACAACGCAGAAAACTTGCTGACGACCGTTCGAAAAACAGGAGAAAAACAATTGTTTGTAGATCAAAATGCACTAAAAAATCAAACGTACACATATGTTGTAACCTCTGTTGACCGTTTGCATAACGAAAGTGCTGCTTCGCGTACGTTTACTGTAAAAGCATCTCATTAAAAAAGTTTCTATAGCAAAATGTATGGTAGGATAAAGAAATCCAACAATGCTTTTATCAAGCCATTCTGTTATAGAAAGTAGTGAAAAAAAGATGGAACCAAACTATGATCGCGCCTTTGGCGTATATGGAATTTGTATGCGAGATGACAAGCTGCTTGTTATTCGAAAAAATAGAGGCCCGTATATTCATCGCTTTGATTTGCCGGGCGGACAGCTAGAACACGGTGAAACATTAACAAATGCGATGAAAAGAGAGTTTAGTGAAGAAACAGGCTTTGAGATTAACATTGTTTCCCAAGCGGGTACAACAGATTTTCAGTATCCCTGTAAGTGGAAAGAATTTACCCACGTGCATCACATTGCCGTTTTTTATTACGTAGACATTTCCGGCGGTGAGCTTGTTTCCCACCCCGTACAGTTTGAAGGACAAGATTCGTTGGAAGCATTATGGATTGCACCGCAAGATCTCAACATCGATAATGCCTCGCCTCTTGTTCTAAAAGCAGTGGAATCTTTAAGCTTATTATCATGGCCTTATGAATCTCAGATTTATGATGATTGGGAACTTAAAACCTCCGAACAATAATGATATTGCCTAAACATTACTTCTGAGTATCGTACGCTTAGCTTCCGTTTAAGTCAAAAGCAGAAAGTATGTTTAACTTCTTTCTAATGGTGGAACAGACAAGTAACACTACTTAATCACTAATAGAAAGGAAGATTAAAATGAGTAAAGGTTTAGGAGATAAAATTAAAGGAAATGTATCAAAAGCTAAAGGTGAAGTAAAAGATCAAGTGGGAAATGCAACGAATAACCGCGATCTTCAGCGAGAAGGAAAAGCTGAGAAAACAAAAGGAAATGCTCAAAAAGCAGTAGGCGAAACAAAAGATACATTTAGCAATAAATAAAGAAGGAAGAGCTTAATGCTCGTTCCTTTTTTTATTTAATAAGCTGGTTTAAACTTTTAATGATTACGTTTGGCTGTAATTCTTTATGCTCAGCTACATTTCCTTTTCGGTTGACCCAAGCCGTTGCGAACCCGTAGTTTTTAGCACCTGCAATATCCCATGTATTCGATGACAAAAACAACACTTCTTCCCTTTTTGCGTTCATTTTATTTTTTGCATAATGATAGCTTGCCATCGTAGGCTTGTACTGTTTAATTTCATCTATGGAAATAACGTCTTCAAATAAATGATTCATGTTGTGATAAGAAACAAGCGGATCAATCATACGCTTAGGACCATTTGTAAAAATAGCCAGCCGATATCCTTTTTCTTTTAAATAGGCGAGCACCTCTTTGACCTCATCATAGACATTCAGCTTCATGTAAGCACTCATCAGCATTTTTTCTTCATGTTCCGTTAGATCAATATCATTCGCTTCTACTGCATATTTCAGGGATTGATTTGTTAATGTATAAAAGTCAACGTATCGTCCCATCAGCTGATATTGCATTGCATATTCAATTTGCTTCAAACGCCACAAATGGCTAATACTTTCTCCTCGTTCCGGATACAGCTTATCACACGTTTCAATAACGGTATGTACATCAAACAGTGTTCCATATGCATCAAATAAAATCGTTTTAAATTTCATCTGTGTTCGCCTCCTTCTTTCATTTTACCCACTCGTAAAAAAACATAACGTTTTTTCTGTTAAAAAAGAGGCATATTAACAGCTGAGGTATGCTTATTTTTTATGAAGATAAAAAAAACAGCAGGCTCTCCTACTGTTTATAATCCCACACCACTTTCCATTCTCCTTTTTCACGAACAGCATACACTTTTTGCACTAAATCAAAGTTTCCGTATTTTCCTTTATACGTTTGTATAACGGTCATTTCGTAAACAACAGGAAACGCCTTACGATCATTTTCCATCTTCCAGCTCTTTCTTTTTTCAACGTCTTCAATGGAATACGTAAATGTTTCTACCCCAAAATGATTGAGAAATACATGTGCTCGATCTTGTATGTACGCACCTTTTGTCCACTTCTTTTTCATGGATGAATGAAAAAGGTTCCATGATTCCGAAAAGTTCCCTTCCTGTTCTAACGTATAAAATTCTTTTATGGCAGATTTGGCTTGATGACTCGGAGAAAAGAATGTAAATTGAAACATCCAAATTCCTAGCGCAATAACAGATAGAAACACAGCTACTCCTAAACTTCGCTTCAAAAACAGTGTTTTTTTTCGATACAAGTAAAAAGCCCCTTTATCAAAAATGCAGTATACAACAGCTTATTCGATATCCGAGCTTTTTAGTCTTGCCGAACTAAACTTATCCGGCATATCTTTAAAAAAGAAAAAAGTGCATCAAGCACTTTTTTCTTTCGTCGCTATACAATGTGAAAAGCCATTTGCATGGCTGCTAAAAAGCCGACAAACACAAGACCCGTCACGAGACCCTCTTTCCAATCTGGCCGGTCCCCTCGAACAAATTTAGCAATATCATACGATAGCATCGCTGCTAAAAAAATCGATAAAACAATATACAGCGGCTCCATCTTTTATCACCCACTATTTCTTTTCTTCAGTGTAACAACTTTTTAATAAGTATGCATGTAAGAAAAACAGCTTGAAATTCTTGACGAATGTGTGAAATTTCTTTTTTTTATGCATAAACTACTTAAAAGCGTGAAAGGAAGATGCCGTTTGTCTGCTTTTAATCCTCAGCAATTTAGCGTCACATACCGGCAAGGAAGCACGCCCACCTTTCCTTTTATTGGGCGCCGCTATACGCTCACTCATTCTGAACAAACAGACGATTTATTTCTTTGGATCGACGAAAAATTTGCTGTTGATCAATTAAATGAGCAGCGAAATGAGCTTTTTGCCGAATGGCTCCACAAAGACGGTGTTGATACGCTGTATGTATACGTATTTATTGGAAATGAACAAACAGAAAAGTCTGTTCAAGCCATACGGTATGCTATTTTTAAACAGGAAATGCCTTACTTACTAAAAGCATTGCGCTACGGTGATGCCACATTTTTCAGAGCTCATCCTGCCTTAGATCGTTCCCCCATTTATGTACATTTTCATTCTAGCGACAAAGACTTTCATTCCATTCGTTATTTTCAAACTCCTTCTCATTATGCCTAAGCATATGAGAAGGGGCCTTTACTTCGTTAATCTCCTGTTTTCCAAACCCCATTTCTTCTAGGGTCTCCCGCTCCTTCCATTTGTTTATCTTGAAAGTTAATTGTTAACGCTTGGATACCGCCATAAAATACGTCGCTTTCCTTTGTTTGCACTCGAA
Source organism: Priestia aryabhattai (assembly GCF_023715685.1). Lineage (NCBI taxonomy): Bacteria > Bacillati > Bacillota > Bacilli > Caryophanales > Bacillaceae > Priestia > Priestia aryabhattai. Next base: position 279,714 of record NZ_JAMBOQ010000003.1, on the reverse strand, counting down.
ATGCAGAAGGAATATTTTTCGTATTTAAATCGGGCTCTACATAAATGGTCGAATCGTCAAAAATAAATCTTGGTTCATTTACAGCTTCTTGAAGCGGTTCATTTCCTTCAAGATTTTTAGAAAGTACTTGAGTTAAAATTTGAGGAATCCGTGTTCCGCCCGGAGAACCTATTCCCATCGCCCACTCGCCTTTTTCTCTTATAATGGTGGGAGCCGTAAAAGTTCTTGCTCTTTTTCCAGGCTCACGATTATTCGGTTCTTTGCTTCCAAATGTATCAGCATTGTTATTAAGAAAAAAACCGTCAACTTGTTCGCCTGTACCAAAAAAGTTACTCAACGTATTTGTCGTAGATACAACGGTTCCTTCTGAATCAATAACAACAAAATGCGTTGTACTTTCGTGTTCTTCGTCTCTTTCACCTGAAGAACGTGTCGGGTGATTGACCAAGTTTGTTATATAATCATCACTAACTAATTCACTTAAGTTTTGATTATGAAAGACTGGATCTCCTATATGTTTTAATCGATCGGAGTAAGCTGCTTTTTTAATCCTGTTCATCGTTTCGTAATATTCTTTGTCAGGCATTGCTTCAAGATTTTCTGTCTCTGCCATTTTTAACATTTGGATAAGTGTAATCCCAGAAAAAGGCGGAGGCGCTGAAATAACTTCAGTTCCATTGTAAGTAGAAACGACAGGCTTGGTTTCTGTTACTTGATAGGAAGATAAGTCTTTTTTAGAAATAGGCGTTGCATCAGCAAGATCTTGTGCCAGATCTCCTTTATAAAATGCAGATGCACCTTCTCGCTGAATCTTGATTAACGTTTTAGCTAATACTGGCTGCGACAGCGTTTCTCCTTCCTCGATTGCTTCTCCCTTCGGATAAAAAGCAGAGAGATCATCCACATCCATCCTTCCTCTAGAGTAATACAATCGAGAAGATAAAAGAGAGTCTACTTCAAACCCTTTTTCAGCGTATTCAACAGAGGGCTGAATCAAATCACTCATTGATTTTGTACCATACTTCTGCTGAATATATTCCATACCAGCGACAAATCCAGGCACGCCGTTTTTACCGCTCATAGAAGTTGGAGCGGTTTCCCGGTAATCGATAAAGGTAGCGGGCTGATCTTTTTTAGCAATTAGCATACCTCCGCCTCCGCCAATCCCAGATCCAAAAGGTTCAACTACGTTCAGAGCATACGAAATAGCAATAGCCGCATCTACTGCATTCCCGCCTTCTTTTAATACGTCCATCCCTATATTTGCTGCCAGAGAATTAGATGAACTCACACCATAAGAATGATCATTATTTCTTTTAAGCAGCTTTTTAGGACTAAGTTCCGTACTCGATTGAGTCATAAAAAAAGCGGCTATAACGCAAATTAATAATAAAAAAGCAATAATATTAAACAACAGTAACTTTTTATTCACATATTACCCTCCATTTTTACTCATCTGTATATTTTGTGAAGCGCTTTCATTTTTATCCATACATTACATTGAACACAAAAAAAGACATCGTCCTAGACGATGCCTTTTTATTACTATACAAGGTTTATTTTCCAGAAGCTGCCGCAGCATCATTTACTGCATCTGTAGCAGCAGATTTTGTTTGTTCAATCATTTTTACGTTATTTTCAATTTTTTGCTGTTCATCTGTTGAAAGAGTAGCCGGATGTTTTAAAGCTCCAAGTCCTGCTACTACTCCTGCTACAATAGCAATTGGTCCTACAATCCCTACGATTCGTTTTGCGATCATTTTCTATTCCTCCAATTAAGTTAGTCTGTACTTTCTTCCCATAAACCGTGGCGGCGCGGATCAGCGTCACCTTGGATTTTATTTTTCTTTAAGTCTTTCACAAGAGCTTGAACGCCTCCGTAAAACATAGCGTTATCATTGTTTTTTAAGTCATATCCGTACGTTTTTAAACCATCTTTAGTTGACTGTTTAAGCTTAGCTTCTGAATAAAACTTATGAGAATCAAAAATTACACGCTTGTTTTCTACTGCGTTTTTAATGGAATCTTTGTCTTCAAAATAATCCCCAATTACTTGCGTTAACACTTGCGGAATGCGATTTCCTCCCGGTGTGCCAATGGACATTACCCATTCATCACCTTCCCGAATAATGGTAGGGGCTGTAAATGTTCTTGGGCGCTTACCAGGTTCACGCTTATTAATTCCTTCCCCAAACGTATTGAGCGTATTATTCAAAAAGAACCCATCTACATATTCACCGCTGCCGAAGAAATTACTCAGCGTATTCGTTGTCGATACAACGGTTCCTTCACCGTCCATGACAACAAAATGAGTGGTACTTTCATGTTCTTCGACGTCGCTTACTTTGGTATGATCTGTTTCAGTATTATTTAATTTATTACGAAGTAAATGCACGTAATGATCGTCGATCCAATCATTTGGTGTTTCTTTTATAAAAGCCGGATCGGCAATTTTTTTCAAACGGTCTTGATAAGCTACTTTTGAAATCTGACCAAGAAAATGATAATAAAGACTAGGGTGCGATTCCTTCAGCTTCCAAATATCTTCTTGATCCGTCATTTTTAACATTTGAATAAGCGTAGCACCAGCAAAAGGAGGAGGTGCTGAAATAATTTGATGACCTTTATAATTAGTCGATAGAGGTTTGCGCTCAACAGGCTCATACTTTCGTAAGTCTTTGTGACTTACTTTCGTTTCTTCTGTAATATCGTCTGCAATTTCCCCTCTATAAAAAGCATTTGGTCCTTCTTCCTTAATCTTTTGCAGCGTGTTCGCTAATTCATGCTGTTTGACGATTTCACCTGTGTTAATGGCGTCCTCATCTGGATAAAAGCTAGGAATTTCATCTTCATTCACATTACCTTTGTATGAAACCAGCCTATCGTGCAAATCTTTGTCCACTTTGTACCCATTCTCGGCATAGTTAATGGCCGGGTCGATTAGTTTGCTCATCGACAGAGATCCGTAATGGTGCTGAATATAATCCATACCAGCGACGAATCCTGGTACGCCAATCTCATCTTCTTTATCATTCTTAGGTGCAATTTCTCGGTAGTCAATAAATGTTGGAGAGGCATCTGCTGGATCAATCAGCATTCCGCCGCCTCCCCCAAGTCCTGATCCGTACGGTTCCACAACACCAAGCGTGTAGGAAATGGCAATAGCCGCATCAACTGCTGTACCGCCTTGTTTAAGAATTTCCATACCTACTTTTGTGGCGCGAGGATCTGAAGTACTTACTGCATATTCTTGTTTTGGAAACATAAATTGATAAACACATACACCTACTATGAGTGAAAAGATGACAATGGAAACAATAATCGTATTACGTTTATTTATCATCTTTTACCTCCTCTGTGTATGACGGCTATTAGTTAGCTTGCGCTTCGTTCTTTTTGCGCTCCTCTGCATGTTTTATAATGCGAGAATGATCTAAGTTTAATTCAAACTTGTTTCGTTCTTTTTCTAACAGTTCAGGGTTTGAAGAAAACTTGTTTAAATCGTTATAAATACGCTTCATGCGCCAAGGGTTATCTGTTGGAGTTGGTGTACCTGCTTTAATAACCATTGGAATAACATCAATTTTAGCTTGGCCCTGCTTGTTTAAATGATACTGAACCATCGCTGTATTTTTCGTACTTGACCACCCTTGGTCAAAAATAAAGTTTCCTAAGCTATAGAAAATAACCGAACCTTTATATACGTCATATGATTGTAGAACGTGCGGATGGTGACCAATGATAATGTCCGCACCAGCGTCTACCATCGCTTTTGCTAGTCCTTCTTGACGAGGACTTGGTTGTGCATCGTATTCTTCACCCCAGTGGGCATTCACTACAACTAAATCAGCATTTGCTTTCGCTTGTTGAATCGTGCTGAAAATAAGATCCGGGTCTGCTTTTAAAATACCTGGATTGTTTTTTCCAGCCTGAGTTCCATCTACATATACGTCCGTAAAACCTACGGTTGCAATGCGGATACCGTCAGCATCTTTATACGAAATATGTTTTGCTTCTTCAGAATTACGACCAGCACCAACAAAATCTAATTTGTTTGCTTCGAAAGTAGAGATCGTATCTTCTAACCCTTTTGCACTGTAGTCCATGGAGTGGTTGTTCGCTAAGTTTAATACGTCGAAACCTGCATTTTTAACGGTCGCTAGATCAGCAGGCTTACTATATAAATGAATACCTTTTTCCACTGCTTTATATGAATCTACGTCATTTGTTAAAATCGGCGTTTCGTAGTTCCCGCTTACGTAATCCGAATTTTTAAAGAACGGCTCCACGTTGCGGAATACAAAATCTTCTCCGTAGCGTTCAGTTACTTCTCTTACATGGCGACCCATCATAATGTCTCCGACCATAGTCATCGTTAAATCATTATTGGCCTCTGGATTAGCAGTCTCAGGGTTTTCAAGAGCATCCGAACGCTCCATCCATCCTGAAAGAGCTAAAATTACGATTAAAATTGGCGTTAAGATAAGAGCTTGCTTGCCAGTTGTAGGCTTTGTTTTCTTTATAAACATCAATACTTTTTCTTGAAAGTTTAATTTTTTCTCTTTCAACGCTTTCACCTTCCTTTACCAGCTGCGGTTTGTTTGTGTATTAAAATAAATAATAAACTTGCATAATTCCAAATGTTACACCACTTAATAAAACCGTTGTTCCAACTGTTAAAGGAAGACCTTGCTTTTGCATTGTATTTGCAATTAAGCCCGGTACAATGATACCAATTCCGCGTAATTCAAACACTTCAAACGGCAAGATTGGGAAGAAATAATCAAATGCAACTTTAATCACAATACCCGTAATTAACATCGCTGTAAATTTGCGACGTCCATATAAAATAACTACTTTTGAGATTCCGTACACGACGATAACATACGTTAAAATACTAATTAAGAAAATCATTAAAATGGTAATTGGCTGATCAAATACAAGAGCTAAATACCCCGGTACGATAAGACCGGCTGGCAATACGCCCGTTTTTTCTGTAAAAATTAAGCTTAGTGTAACCCCTAACACAAGGGCAATATATAAATCTGATCCGAACATGAAATGGCCTCCTAGATTAAACTGCTTTTCTCATCTTTTTCATTTCAATAATAGCTTCAACAAGCGGCTCGGCTGAACCGTGGATATTTCCGACACCGTATACAATACGATCTTTTAAATAAGGCTTCATGCGCTCTAAAATTTCTTCTGTAGAAGCGCCTTCCATATCCCAGAATTCTTTTGTTGGCAATTCGCCTCTTTGATATGCAGCAGCGATCGGTGAGGTCGTCTGACCAATTGCAATCATTACGTCCGCTTCAATGTATGGCATTACATCTTCAGCAAATTGCTCCGTGCGATCTACACGGTCCGGACGGCAGTTCATAATGACAATAGGAAGCTTTTCGCTATAGTTCATTGAATCTACACGTTCCCAAATACGAAGCGTAGAAGAAGCGTCGTTGGCCGCAAATCCATTTACTAAAAATGCTGGATTTTTTTCATCGCCAAACGTTGTAATTCTCATTGCTCCTGGGTCAGGCTGGGCATTTAACATTCCTCTCATCGCTGTTTCAGCATCGATACCAAGTGCTTCTGCTACTGCTAAACCGATGGAAGCATTATCAGGGAAAACCATATAATCAAATTCACGTAAATACGCTTCAGATACTTTATCATTGTCAGCTACAATAACCTTTGTGTTGCGCTCTGCGGCTATTTTTTTATAGTATTCCAAATATGGACCTTCAATTGTAACAAGGTGGCCATCATAAGGAATAGTAGCAGTGAACGCTTGAGCAACTTCATCTAGAGTTGGACCCATTACATCCATGTGATCTTCTAGTACGTTTACAATAACGCCTACCTTGGCTTGAATCAGCTGATTTTGGAATGTGATTTGATAATCAGGCTGTACCGCCATACATTCACAAATAAGAGCTTCCGCACCAATATCGGCAACTTCATTTACCACCCGTCGCTGTTCTCCAATGTTCGGACCTTCTTTACGACGAATAATTGGTTCTTCTTCACTTGTATGCCAGTAGATCATACGCGCTTGTGTTCCTGTCGTTTTCCCTACTGTTTTGTAACCTGCTTCTTTTACAATACCTGTAATCAATCGTGTAACGGTGGATTTTCCGCGAATACCATTAACATTCACTCGTACAGGAATTGAATGCAGCTTGCGTAAATGTCTGCGATACTCCCAAACGCCATACCCTACTAAAAATAGGCAGCATAGGATAATTAAGATCATGTTTCATTCTTCTCCTTCCAAACTTCTCCTGTTGGATACGTTATGAATGCTTTTGATTCATAATGATAGATATACGATTTCATAGTTTTACTCCCTTTATATATGTATGGGAACTAATCAATTAACAGCGCTAGCATGCTGCTAAAACACCTGCTTTGAAAAATGGACTCGAGTACCAATTTCAACAGCTCTAAAACTATCATCTGCGCTCATTAGTGGTCAATAGCTCAAATGTTATATATTCTTACAATTCCGATTGTCTATTTACAGAATTAAAAACTCATCGTTTTATTTGAAATTTACAGAATAGGTCTAAAGTTTATTTACCTAGAAAAATTCCATCGATACCTTTTTTTACCATAATAACAGGAATATTTTATACATCACTCTTACAATTAACACACGGAAATATTACGTAATTAAAAATTTCTTAACTTTAGAAAACGTTTTGTAATATAAAAGTGGGATAAAAAATATTTTATTCCATTAATTCCTTTTTGTGGATATACCAATTGAATTTGTCTAACAACCGTACTTGTGAGGATGATAGATAGATATAAAAGTAAGAAAAATACATTTTCTTATCATTTTCCGCTTACATTTAACTTACTTAAATAGAAAGGACATTAAATATTTTTTTCTAATTATATAAGCATTTAGACTCCATATGTGACTAGTTCTTTTGTTGTTGTTTTATAGATTTCCTTTATTTAATAATCAATTCAGTAAATCTAAATCTCTTGACTATGGCCTCTTTCCCTATTTTTATTTCAATATTTTCTGAATCTTTCTACCGATAAAGGTAGCTTTTGTCCGATAAGATTGCCTAGAAAAATGCATGACTTCTCACTTTTTTGGCATATGATGTTATCATAAAAAGAAGAAGTATCATCAAAAGGAGGAAAACAATGGTTGATACAATCCTTTATTTTCTATTTTCTTTTTGCTATATCGTCCTGTTTTTCTTTAGCATATATGTAGTAAGAAAAAACACTTCGCCGCTTTACATCCTTTTTCTTCCTTTAGTAATAGCTGGACTAATTTACGATAATATAATGATTGGGATTGGTTCATTTATCGGTGAAGGCGATACTTTACGTTCACTCAGCATGCTTCGCTTTTGGTTTCACGCTTTATTTCCCCCTACTCTGGTGCTCTTTGCATATGGCGTAGCGAAATACTCGACGATTACATGGGCTAAAAAACCAGTTGCCGGCATTCTTTTTTTGCTAACTACGTTTGCCTTAATCAGCTATGAAATAATCGAGACGATTAGTCAGCGTATGGAAGTTATACGTGAATATGGCATTGTTCGCTATACATTAGCGGGATCATCCGGTCCCCCTCTTATGGTTCTCATTGTGGCGATTATTTTGCTTTTTATTGGAATTTCCTTATTTCGCAAGACTCGATGGAGCAGCATGATGATTGGAGTAGCGGTGATGATTGTAGGAAGTGCTGTGCCAATTCCTATACCAAGTACAGCCGTAACAAATACGTTTGAGCTTATTTTTATCTTTTCTTTATTTTTAACTCAGCGTCATTTAGTGAAAATACATTAAAAAGAAGCAATTCCCTTGCTTCTTTTTTTTATATTTGATATCTTTTACCTAACGACCGTTAGTTAGATTAAGGAGGAGCTTTTCTTGAGTGAATTATCAACTGTAGAAAAAATTAGAGCTGCAGCGATGGAGCTCTTTGGAGAAAAAGGCTATACAGAAACATCGCTTGCTGATATCTCATCAAAAGTAGGTATAAAAAAACCTTCCCTGTACGCTCATTTTAAGAATAAAGACGACTTATTTTTACTAACCGTGCATGATTTAATGAATTTATTTTTAACAAAGTTGTCTGTTATATACGAACAGCATAAAACAAAGTCTGCTAAAGAACAGCTTCATTGCTTTGTTGTAGATTTCTGCACGATGATTGAAAAAGATTCTTTTGGACAGATGTATCGTCGGCTTATTTTGTTTCCACCTGAACATTTGCAGTCGGAAGTAAAATCTATTTTCTTAAGAAGCGAACGATTATCTGATCAAATCTTGCATGCTATTTTTACACAGGGGATGGCTGAAGGAGAAATAATTGAACGTCCCATTGATTTGTATATCAATAGCTTTTATTGTTTAACCGACGGACTGTTCATTCAGCGTTTTTATTACGAACCAGAACATTATGACCAAAAAATCCACGATGCTTGGACGATATTTTGGGAAGGCATACGTGCTAAATAGGCCCTGTAAAAAGGGCTTATTATTATGTAAGGAGGAATTAGAATGGCTTGGATTTATCTTATTATCGCTGGTTTGCTCGAGATTGTATGGGCAATCGGCTTAAAATATTCACACGGATTTACTGAATTAACTCCAACAATCATTACGATCGTAACAATTGTCATCAGCTTTTATTTCTTTTCAAATGCCTTAAAAAAAATTGCTGTCGGAACAGCTTATGCAGTATTCACTGGTATAGGAGCTGCTGGCACAGCGATACTCGGAATGACCGTTTTAGACGAAGGAGCAAATATTGGAAAGATTTTATTTTTAGGATTAATGATCTTTGGAATCATCGGTTTAAAGTTAATTTCTACTGAAGAAACAGAAAGAGAGGAATCTTAATATGGCTTGGATTGCATTAATAGCTGCCGGTTTTTGCGAAGTGGGATTTGTGATTTTCTTAAAACTTTCAGATGGATTTAAGCGACTGTTTCCTTCGATTGGATTTATACTTTTCGGTGCAGGAAGTTTTTACTTTCTCTCCTTAGCATTAAAGGAAATACCTATTGGAACAGCTTACGGCATATGGACGGGAGTAGGAGCTGCCGGAAGTGTACTTCTTGGCATGCTTTTCTTTCATGAAGCAAAAGATATGCGTCGAATTCTATTTATTTTTTGTATTGTAGCAGGTGTAATCGGCCTTAAAATCACTGGATAAGGGTGTACTACTTCCTCTCTTTTCGTGCTATACTAAACTTGTAAACACTTTCAAAAAATAGGAGAAGATGACAATGAACCTTGGGTTTGGAGAAATTGCCTTAATTGTATTTGTCGCTCTATTGCTTTTTGGTCCAAAGAAATTGCCCGAACTAGGCAAAGCTGCCGGAAAAACGTTAAAAGAGTTTAAAAACGCTACAAAAGGAATTATGGAAGAAGACGAAAAAGAAAAAGCACCTCCTAAATAAGAGGCTTATATCTATTGTAAAAGCTGACTCAAACGTTTGAGTCAGCTTCTTTGTGGTGAGAATACACTGAAATTCGATAAATAAAACTCTTCTATACTCTATTCGTTGCAGACAATCATCTATGTGTAAGGAACGACTACCTTCTTTTTACACAACAAATTCTACTTGTTAGTATACTACTAAACTCTATGTGTACACATCACCTTTTTTAAAATATTTATCCATTTTCTATTTTTTGTATTTTCCACTGAAAGGTAAGGAGTAGAACTGCGACAAAAATAAAAAAAAGAGCGTTGATACAACGAGCGCTCTTTTTTATTTATGACGTAAAAATTCCCAAAGTCCTGGCGTTTGGGAAAAATCAAACGTCTTAACAGCGGAAAGAATTTTAATCTTTAAATCTTGCTTTACGTCTTCTCTCTCATGTAGTGAAAAGCTTTGGACAGCTTTATTTAGTTTTGGTTCCAGTTTTTTCAATAAACGCCTTGACGCTTCTTCATCTCCAGCTTTTACTTTATTTACAAGTTCATATAGAGTTTCCATCTCTTCACTTCTTTCTTAAATCAATTGTTAATTCTTCCACTTTTTCTTCAAGTCGCTTTATATTGTTTTCTACACGCAGTAATAAGTAAAAAGAAAGGACAGCGGGAAATCCTACGTTTCCAACCAGTTGAAGCCACTGAGGATCAAACATATCTATCACTCACCTTCATAATTTTTTTCAACTTGCTTAGCGCACGTTGATAATGGTTAGAAACCGCTTGCTGAGAGATAGAAAAATAAGCAGCGATTTCTTTATGAGTCCAGCGTTCGACAATAATCAAGTGCAACATACACTGCTGCTTGGCCGTTAATTGTCGAAATGCATGGTGAAGAATACGATTTTCAAGTTGATTCGCTAAAAATTCATGCTCCCATACAGCTCCGTCCTGTACCCCTACCATATCTTCAACTGTTCGGTTTCCATCTAGCGCAACCGGCTGCTGGAGGCGAAGAGGAATATAAGAACGCTCTTTTTCTTTTACTCGCATGGCATCTCTGGAATAATGTCTGCAAAGCTTGTTAATATAATGAAGCAATCTAACTTCGCTATAAAACTGATGAAATTCTTTGTTTAGAAGTCTTTGTTCTTTTGTATCATTTTTAACAACCGCTTTTTGTAATCGCTCATAGCGTTCTGGTGTCAAAAATGTATTCATTAAATGAGTCTGAAGAGTTGCGCTGTGGTTTGTAAGAAATGTATGAAAGATACATTTTGTGTCGTGCTGCTTTTCTTGCTGCGAATAGAGCTGAGTCATTGTGCAAATCTCCTCCTTTTTTTCTTATATTTATTAAAAAGGGAGAAAAGAGTAAAATAACAACACAAAATCGAACATTTGTTCCTATATAAATTTAACTATATTAGGTTTTTTATGTCAATGTGATAAAATGCTTATTAACGGTAGAAAGAACTTATTAAAAAATAAAAAAAAGCATTTCTGCTTGCAGAAATGCTTTTTTATTTCCTCATGTATAAATTATTCTTCGCCTAAGACGCGGTCGATACGTTTGCGAAGCATCGGCATCCCATTTCCACCCGCTTGGAAATGACGAAGCTTGCCTTCTTTATCAAACACATAATATGCTGGTACGTATTTATTTTCAAAAGCGTCTGTTAACTTGTGCTCACTGTCTACGTAAATTGGCTGAGTAATATCGTGTCCCATTGCCATTGCCTCAATAACACCCATATCTAAGTCATCTTCCGAACGAGGCATATGAACCGCTACAACATTCAATTGATCATCATACTCATCACGAAGATCATTAACTTCAGGCATTGCTTCTTTACATAAATGGCAGCTTACTGACCAAAAGTGAATAAGCGTTGCTTTATCACCTACTAAATCTTCCTTTGTTACTTCGTCGTTAATCCAAGATGTTGCTCCAGTTAATTCAGGCATTTGTTCACGTAATTTCATCTTAAAATCCTCCTCCTTATTAATAAAACTGAATATTCCGTCTTTTCTAGTTAGAAAACTATCTTCTCTATTTTAATGGTAGCAGTAGAGGGATTTCTCCTCTACTCCACCGCTGTTTATTAAAGTGTTTTTTGACCTGGTTTCCAGTTAGCTGGGCAAAGTCCGCCCGTTTGAAGTGCTTGAAGTACACGTAATGTTTCTTCTACGCTGCGACCGATGTTGTTATGGTTTACAACTGCGTATTGTAATTCACCTTCTGGATTAATAATAAATAATCCGCGAAGCGCTACACCTTCTTCTTCAATTAACACGCCGTAATCACGTGCCACTGCATGAGTTGGATCTGCAGCTAATGGATAATTCAAATCTCCCAGTCCATTATCTTTACGATCTGTGTTAATCCAAGCTAAGTGAGTATGAATTGTATCCGTAGAAACACCTACAACTTCAGCGTCTAGATCTTCAAACTCTTCGTAGTGATCTGATAGAGCTGTAATTTCTGTCGGACATACGAATGTGAAGTCCATTGGATAGAAGAATAATACTGTCCATTTACCATTTTTCATATTTTCTTCTAAACTTACTTTTCCAAATTCCTTATTTGCAAGTACAGCTTCCATTTCGAAGCGTGGTGCTTGTTTTCCTACCATACGTTCTGCCATGTCAAAACCTCTCCTTGTACAATGTATTTCACAAGCTTATGCTTGTATGTATTATTTTTAATGCAATCACCGTTATTTACTATTCGATAATGATTATTAGTATTATTATAAACTAGTAATAACTATTGATTACATACTTTATTATACACGAGCTATTATTATAGTCAATACCTTTTTATAATCATTTTAATCTAGGATTGATTATCGAATATTTTTCACTCTTTCTATTCTTTCCCTTGATTAATCCTATATATGTAAGGTTGAGTAAAGATAAAAGATACTAAAACCCTGCACTTGTTTCAACATATTTGCTTTTCAAGTGTGCTGCAGCGAAATTTTGAATCTCAATTATGCTCTTTATAAACATAGTAAAAGAGAATGCTATCTAAGCATTCCCTTTTATTTACTTCTTATCATTTGGGTATACAAGACCGATTTGCTCTCGTACTTTATCCATTACGTTCATTGTTAAATACGAATTTTCATAAGAATTTGTGTCAGATTCCGTCTTTCCTTGCTTTAACAGCTCTACGAATTCATTTATTTCATAATACATAGCAGGATAAGGCTGATCGACCGTTAACTCTTCTACACGTCCGTCATTGTATCGAATTTCTACCTTTTCAGCGGTATGTATTTTGTCAATAATCATACTGCCTTTTTCTCCTTGAATTTCACTTGGTAAATGAGAATTTGTAATTTTAGAATACATGATGACCGCGTCTCGATCTCCGTACTCTAAAGCAACAGACCCTTCTCCATCTACTCCAGATTCTAGCATAAACGCCGTTGCCTTTATTTTATGAGGCCCTCCAAACAACGTAATCAGAGGATAAAGACAATATACACCTAAATCCATCAGTGAACCGTTGGCAAGCTCTGGCTTAAAGGCATTGAGCACGATACCTTCTTTGTATTTATCATAACGAGAAGAATACTGACAGTAAGCCGCAACGTATTTTCGAATTGGACCAATTTTATGTAAGCTCTCTTGAATAATTTTGAAGTTGGGAAGAAGTGTTGATTTCATCGCTTCCATTAGTAACACATTGTGATTTTTGGCTGTTTGAATCATGCGAGTTACTTCTGCTGCATTTGCTGCGAGCGGTTTTTCACATAGTACATGCTTGTTATTTTTCAAAAATAAGATAGCTTGTTCCGCATGATAAGCATTTGGAGTAGCAATATACACTGCATCAATTTCAGAACTCGTTGCCATTTCCTCTAAATCAGTAAATACATGAGGAATATCATATTTACCTGCAAATTCTTCTGCTTTTTCAAGAGTTCGAGAATAAACTGCTGCAAGCTGAAAGTCGTTTACATACTGAGCTGATTCTAACAGTCGATCTGTTATCCAGTTCGTTCCTATTACGCCAAAACGAATCATCTTTTCATCTCCTTTTTGTCATCTATGTTGTATTGTATCGTTTTTAGAAAGAAAAACGAAGAAATAATAAAAAATCTATGCGCAGTTCTATCGCTTTGTAGTTATTTTGTTCTATATAAAAAAACAGCTCACGTCAAATGTAAGCTGTTTTTTTATATGACTCAAACATAAATTTAGGCTTTCTCACCCACTACAGCAAAGCGTTCATTTACATAGTTTTTATTCTCTAACTCATCTATTAAAGCAATCGCATAATCAGCATAGCTAATATAGCTTTCATTTTGACTATTTGTGATCACGTGATCTTTTCCTAATTGATAGGCACCCGTGCGAACACCTTCTGCGGCAAAAAAGGCTGCTGGACTTAAATAAGTCCAGTTTATGTTTGATTTTTCAAGTTCTTTTAAACCTTTACCCATGTTTGAAGCCGTTGGATAATAAGCTGCTGGAAATCCTTCTGTGCTCATTAAAGGCGTTGTTTTTTCTTCGTCTACAAATAAGCTTCCTGCTCCGCCCACTACTGCTAGTCGCGTTTGAACACCTTGAAATGCTTTAATAAGTGATTGTATAGACTCAACGTGCAGCTGTTCGCTTCCGGGAGGTGCATTAAATGCATCTACCACAGCATGAAACTGGTCAACATCTTTTGAAGTAATGGCAAAAATATCTTTTTCAAGTACGTTTGTTTGATTTTTTAGTTTAGAAGCATTTCGAACAATGGCTGTTACTTCATGTCCTCTCTTTTTTGCTTCTTTCATAATTAATTGACCTGCTTTTCCTGTTGCTCCAATAATACCAATTTTCATTTTTATTCTCTCCTTTCATTTTAGATGTAACTATTATAGTTACATCTAACACAAAAAAATTTGAGCTTTTTATAGCATTGCTAATTCTTTTCAGTCTGTTGTAACCATTATAGTTACAACTTATTCAATTTGTCAACCTCACTGTTCATTTTTTTACGTGATAAAAGATTTTAGTGATGGCTAACGATCCACAAAACAATAGCCAATCGGCCGTTTCAAAATATATCCATATTTTCAACTTATTTTTATCTCAGAGTACTTTTTTATGAAAAAAGGTTTCTTTTTTATAAAAAAGTGTTATACTAGGTATATTATTTCTTGTTCGGTGTTAACAAATAGAAAGACTTTCTTTAAAGTGATTCTTATTGAAATTGAGCAGAGATAGTAATATATTCGTGGATTTTCCACACAGGAGGTACTACAATGGTACAAGGTAAAGTAAAATGGTTTAATGCAGAAAAAGGTTTTGGATTCATCGAAGTAGAAGGTCAAGACGACGTATTCGTACACTTCTCAGCTATCCAAGGCGAAGGTTTCAAATCACTTGAAGAAGGTCAAGAAGTTACATTTGAAATCGAAGATGGAGCTCGTGGACCACAAGCTGCTAACGTTCAAAAGTAATTGATTAAGAAGCTGTCACTTTAGTGACAGCTTCTTTTTATGTCTATTTAACCAATTAAAATTTGATTTTCCTGCCAAAGGTTGGTCAAGTTCGTATCAGCGAGCCGTTGATGCGTCTCTTTTACGCTAAGCCAACGATGCTTGTTAAAAACAAAGCGAGTTTCTGGAAGTTCAGTCCATATTTCCTGCACAGACTGCACATTTAATAGAACAAAGTTTGCTTCGTTTCCTTCTTCTACTCCATACTTTTCTTTTCCAATCAGCCGAGCTGGTATGCTTGTAATCATTCGAAGCAATTGCCGCTGATCATTCGAACTCCCCATATGTGCAGCATAGGCAGTCAGTAACCCTACTTGCAGCAAATCTGCTTTTCCAAACGGGTGGAAAGGGTCGTTCACGTTATCTGATGCAGTAGCAATCGGAATTGCTGCTTTTTGTATGTCGCGAATACGCGTTATGCCTCGTCTTACAATTCCTTTATCTTCTCTTCCCTGTAGATATAAATTAGAAGCAGGTAATGTGACAACTCCAATTTTCGCCTGTTTCAAAAGGTGTAAGATTTCTTTCACTTTTGCATCAGTCATTCCTGCAAGCGAGCAAAGATGCCCCACTACCACTTTTCCTTCCATATTCAATTCAATTGTTCTATGAGCAATATTAATTATTGTATCAACAGACGGATCATCGCTTTCATCCACATGTAAATCAAGAGGTTTATTATAAGCTTGAGCCAGCGAAAACAGAGCATCAATCTCTTTTTCTGGATTTCTAGCTAAATGAGGACAGCCTCCAATCGCATCAATTTCAAGGTCGAATGCTCGTTCAATTTTACTCATTTTATTCACATCATCAATGTCTAAGTTGGAGAATAGTGGAACAACCTGCACATCCATATACGGACTTAATTCATCTCTCACTTCGACAGCCGCTTGTAAACTGCGAAATAAAATATCTTCTTCCATGCTGCAGTCAAAATCAATATGCGTTCGAATCGTAGTTGTACCGTTAGCTAATGCCTGCAAAGCAGTTTTAAACATTCGCTGCTTAATTTCTTCTTCTGGAAATGCCGGCAGGCTGCTGCTATAATTTTCAATGGCTTCTTGAAGAGTTCCAGATATATTGGGCACTTGAGGAAGCGAATGAGCTTTGTCTAGATGCATATGCATATCTATAAATCCCGGTAATAGCACACGACCCTGTGCATCAAGTGAAGTTTCTTTTCCTAATACGGCTGCGTGTAGCGGAAAAAACTCGTCACCTTCAAGATAACCGTTTTGTAAAACGATAGAAGTATACATTCCATTTGAAATCTTCACTTCAAAAAGAGCGTGATCGTGCATAATTGGCAAACGAACATTAATTAAGTGAAGCAACGTAATTCCCTCCTCAATTTTTCAACTTCTTGATTTTCCATAGCCCCCTTTATCTTATCTATCATTTATTGTTTAAAGCATTAATTCGCCAAATTTCGCGAATCACCTTCTCTTTAGAGACCTTTATTTGTAGAGAAAAAAGCGAAAACAAAAAAAGGAGCAGCGTCCCCACGCTGCTCATCAAAGAAAAAATGCTAGAAAATAGATAGAATGTACTTCCCATGGTTAAATGAGGGCTTACAGATAAAGCTTCAGTGAGTGATTTCATGCTTTGCATCGCTATTCTCCCCAGAAAGCAATGCAGATACAAGCAAGAAATTTCTATCACTCGCTCACACTGTAAATAGACACATAAGAAAAAGCCCAAACAAAGGCAGGTCTCTCAAATACAATGAGCAAAAACCTACCCGCCTGGGCTTTTATCCCTTCGGTGTCATATCCACTCTTTTTCAAAAATGAATATGTGAATCGCTTGGACCAAACTTTCCACTAATGCGAAAATGGGAACCTAGATTCACTTTTTACTCATAGTCCTATCATTTACGGTGATAAGGTAGAAACGTCTGAGCCATATTCTCAAACATATATGAGTGAACCGTATTTAGCTTTTTCTTGTCTACAAATATACTATAGGTCTTTCTACAAGTCAACTATAAACGAATAATCTTTTTATTAAAATTATATATAGTTCGCTTTTTACAAAAGTTTACTTTTTCAAAAAGCTTGTTAAACTATCTAACACAGTAGTTGCATCTTCCTATAATCCTGCTTATACTTCGAACTACTTACATTACCTATAAAGGTCTTCACTCTGTTGAAGACAAAAAAGCGATCTAGGGTTCCGTTTAACACATGTTAAAGGCTGGTCCGAGAGAGAGCGTACGGAACATTCCGTATACACGGAGGGAGAAAAGCCTGGGAGAATGACATCATTCTCCCAGGCTTTTCTTTTTTACTACTATAAAATAGAGGAAAGAAGGGATTTATATGAACAACCAACCAACGTTAAGTAAATCACTAAAGGTATATCAAATCGTATTTTTGGGTCTTGCTTGGATGACTCCAATGATTTTCTTTACAGTTTACGGAGTAGCCTACGATGCGGCTGGAGGGCAAATGGTCCTTGCTTATTTAATTGCTTTTTTAGCTATCTTTTTTACGGCATATAGCTATAGCCGAATGGTAAAAGCCTATCCAATAGCCGGATCTGCTTATACGTATACGAAAAAAGCTATACATCCTCGCCTTGGCTTTTTAGTAGGCTGGGCACTTCTTTTAGACTATATTTTCTCCCCCATTATCGCTATTTTGACATTTGGTATTTTTATGCATACAGAATTCCCTTCTACTCCTGTATACATATGGGTCATTGTCATGAACATTATCCTAGCTTTAGTCAATATTGTTGGTATTAAGTCTGTGGCTCGTATAAGCGGCATCTCTGTTGTGGTTCAAATTCTGTTTATAGGTTTGTTTTGTTTATTTATCATCAAAGATATTACAACAGGTCAAGCTAGTTCTTCTACTCTTTTTTCACTTCATCCTTTTTTGGCTTCAGATGTACCGTTTACGACTATTTTTTCTGGAGCTGCGCTCATTTGCTTTTGCTTTTTAGGATTTGATGCAGTTACAACAATGGCGGAAGAAACAATTCAACCGGAAAAGACAATTCCAAAAGCTATTTTTCTTATTGTTTGTATCGCGGCTGTTATGTACATCGCTATCTCATATTTTACACAGATTGCCTACCCTGGATTCACGTTTACTAACCCTGATAATGCAGCCTATACCCTAGTAAAATTAGTTGGCGGAAACCTTTTAAGCAGTCTATTTATTACGGTCTTAATTATCGCTACCTTTACTCAAGGAGTTTCTTCGGTCACAAGCGTCACTCGTTTTTTGTATGCTTTAGGCCGTGAATCTGTGTTGCCACAAAAGGTATTTTCATATATTCATCCAACGTTCAAAACGCCCGTTTTGAATATTTTGCTTGTCACAGCTTTTTCGTTTTTGGGAATGGTTATTGATTTAAACACAGCCGTTACTTTTGTCAGTTTCGGTGCCTTAACCGCTTTTACATTTGTTAATGTATCAGTCATTGCTCATTTTTATATTAAGTTAAAAAAACGGTCGTTCATTGAAACGATACTTTATCTTATCTTCCCTTTGATTGGAGCAGGATTTATCGGATGGCTGCTTACGCTGTTGAACAAAGACACTCTTTTGATTGGTGTGGCCTGGCTTACTATTGGATTTCTCTATTTATTTGTCAAATCTCGACTGGCGTCCCCTTTTGTGAAGCGAGATCATTCAAAAGTGACGGTCACTGAAAAATAAACTGAAAAATCAGTTTTTATGTCAGGTGTTCTAACAAACTGCTTGTCAACTCATTTTCACACATACTATACTACGATTAATCGAAAGCCACAAATGGATAAAGGTTCTTACAGCCGTTAAGAACAAAAAAGCTGTCTAGGGTTCCGTTTAACATATGTTAAAGACTGGTCCGAGAGAGAGCGATATAGCGCTACGCTGTATAACACGGAAGGATAAAAGCCTGGGAGACTACTCCCCTAGGCTTTTATCCTTTTTTTATTCTAAGGAGGTTACTTTATGAGTTATATCTGGAAGCAAACAATCCCGGCAGGCGGAAAATGGTCAGGACGAATTGGAAGAGGAAAATCGGTGACGTTTACCGCACAAGAATCCGGTGCAAATGTATCCGTACTACTATACAACATTCATGATTTAACGGAGCGATACAACATGCCCGATACCTTAAAAGCTCAGCATACTGCTCACTTAACAAAAGGACACGTTCTAATGAGTGACAACGGCAGAGCACTTGCGAGCATCATTTCTGATACAATCGGCTGGCATGATACAATTTCAGGCTATACTACGCGCAGCTTAACTCATCAAAAATACGGCGCATCTACTTATCAAGAATCTCGAAACGAATGGAGAAGAAATGGAGAAGAAAATTTCTCAATGGAGCTTCTACGCAATGGTTTAACAGCCCGTGATATCGTTCCTAATCTTAATTTATTTTCAAAAGTATACTGCGACGAAGAAGGGAATATGAATTTTGTTTCTTCTCATTGTAAAAAAGGAGATTTTATTACGCTTAGAACAGAAATGGATTTGCTTTTTGTACTGTCCAATACACCTAATCCTTTAGACCTGAGGGGAACGTATCCTTCTGTTCCTATTGAAATAACCGTAGATGAAGCGGCTCCTGTAAGCTCAGACGACTACTGTTTAAATTTTAGACCTGAAAATAAACGAGCGTTTGAAAATACATGGTCTTATGACCTGCTGCTTGGAAATAAAACATTATCAACTATTTAAAAATAAAGGAGGCTTCTATAATGGCTGTATTTAATCGAGTGGAAAGTAATAGAAACATAGAAAACGCAATTTATGATGAAACCGTACTAGCAGGTGATGGCTGGATGCACGAACTTAAACCCGGCCAAGCTCTTAGAATAATAGATATAGAAGGCAATCAAGCAGCGGATACTTTATTCTTTGATGCAGAAAATCTAGAAGATCATTACAGTGCAGTATCTACGATTGCTAATCAAGGAAATATTTATTTATCCACCGGCACAGTGCTGCTTTCTCAATCTGGAAAAGAGCTAGTAAAAATTGTAGCTGACACGTGCGGACGCCATGATACCTTAGGCGGAGCTTGTTCGGCACAAAGCAACACCGTACGCTATGCACATGACACGCTTCCGATGCATAACTGCCGAGATACATTTATGCTGCAGCTATCAAAATATGATAGCCGATACACCAAAAGAGATTTAGCACCAAACGTAAACTTTTTTATGAATGTACCCGTGACGCCAAGCGGCGGATTAACGTTTGATGACGGCGTATCTGCACCCGGATACTATGTAGAAATGGAAGCTATCAACCCTACACTTGTATTGATCAGCAACTGCCCTCAGCTTAATAATCCGTGCAACAATTATAACCCTACCCCTATTCGCTTAGTTATTTGGGATTCATTATAAAAAGGAGTGTTCATCTATGTTTACAAAAGTATTAATTGCTAACCGAGGCGCAATTGCCGTTAGAATTGAGCGAACATTACGACATTTAGGGATGAAATCTGTAGCTGTTTATACAGAAGCAGATCAAGACAGCCTGCACGTTGATGAAGCAGATGAAGCCATTTTAATTGGCAGCGGTCCTGTAAAAGAAAGTTATTTAAATGAAGACCTTATTCTAGATATTGCAAAGAAAACAGGCGCGGAAGCTATTCATCCAGGCTACGGTTTTTTAAGTGAAAACGCAGAATTTGCTCGTCGCTGTAAGGCTGAAGGAATTATATTTATCGGTCCTACACCTCAACAAATAGAAATATTCGGATTAAAACATTCTGCCCGGGAAATTGCGCAAAGAGCCGACGTGCCTTTGTTACCCGGTACACCTCTTATTACAGATGTATCAGAAGCTATATGTGCCGCGGAAGAGATTGGCTATCCCGTTATGTTAAAGAGTACAGCAGGCGGAGGCGGAATTGGAATGCGTATTTGCAAAGATGAAAAAGCTCTTCAAGCAGCTTTTGACTTCGTGTGCCACTTAGCACAAACAAACTTTAAAAACAGCGGTGTTTTTTTAGAGAAGTATATTCAAAAAGCTCGCCATGTGGAAGTTCAAATCTTTGGGAATTCTTTCGGAGAAGTAGTCGCTTTAGGAGAACGCGACTGCTCGATTCAGCGAAGAAATCAAAAAGTAATTGAAGAAAGCCCCGCTCCAAACTTCCCTTCATATATACGAGAAAATATGCTGCAAGCAGCTACGCGACTAGCCAAAGAAGTCGGATACCGAAGTGCAGGAACAGTAGAGTTTCTCTATGACGCCGAAGCGGAGAAGTTTTATTTTTTAGAAGTAAATACTCGCCTTCAAGTAGAGCACGGAGTTACAGAAGAAGTATTAAACATTGATTTAGTAGAATGGATGCTTAAAGAAGCTTCGGATGAGCTAGTAAACCTTCCTTCTTTGCTTCCTGCGTCTTCAGGTCACAGTATCCAAGCTCGTATTTATGCGGAAGATTGCTTAAATGATTTTCGTCCAAGCGGCGGGCAAATCGATCAAGCGATTTTCTCTAAAAGGGCTCGAGTCGAAACGTGGGTACGAGATGGTATTCATGTAACGTCACTTTATGATCCTATGCTGGCTAAAATTATCGTTCACGGAAAAACACGAGAAGAAGCCCTTCTAAAATTGAGCGCTGCCTTAAAAGAGACAAGATTATACGGCGTTACTACTAATCTTCAATACTTGCAGGGACTGTTAGAAGAAAAAGCGTGCAAAATAGGTGACGTGTATACCCAAATGCTTAACTCATATACTCCGAGCGAACAGGCACTCGAAGTATTAGACGGCGGCGTTCAGTCTACTGTTCAAGATTATCCAGGACGCACCAGGCACTGGAACGTAGGGGTTCCTCCGTGCGGTCCAATGGATCCTTTTGCTTTTCGCATAGGAAACAAACTTCTCGGAAATTCGCCAGATGCACCGGGGATCGAAATGACTCTCCGAGGCGGCTCTTATAAATTTAGAGACGATGTATCTTTTTGCATTACGGGTGCTAACATGCATGCCACATTAGACGACGCTGAAATTCCTATGTATAAAACCATTCAAGCAAAGCCGGGACAAATTCTTTCATTTAGTGAAGCAACCGAAGGAATGCGGACGTATTTACTTATTGGCGGCGGACTTGATATGCCTAAAATATTAGGCAGTTCTTCTACTTTTACACTAGGAAGCTTCGGAGGACACGGTGGAAGAGCACTTCGTACAGGAGATGTACTGCGTGTCTCTGACTACTCTCACGTTGAAAATGAACTTGCCCTTTCTTATCAGCCTGCCATGTCTAAAGAATGGACAATCGGTGTGATTCCGGGTCCTCATTGTACAGAAGAGTTTTTACAGCCTCAATACTTACAACAGCTCACAGATACAAAATGGGAAGTTCATTTTAACAGCTCGAGAACAGGCGTTAGGTTAATAGGTCCAGCTCCTTTTTGGACCCGTGAAGATGGAGAAGAAGCCGGTTTGCATCCATCAAATATTCATGATAATGCATATGCAATCGGCACCTTAGACTTAACGGGAGATATGCCTATTTTACTTGGCCCCGACGGTCCGAGTCTTGGCGGCTTTGTTTGCCCTGTTACCACCGCTTCAGCAGAGTTTTGGAAAATAGGACAGCTTCATCCCGGAGATAAAATTTCGTTTAAATTGATTGACCTTGAACAAGCTGAGAAACTTAAATATACCCAAGAAAACTTTTTACAACGTATAGGAACATCTACATCACTTCCTTTACTTACAAATCCAGTAGCTCAACCGCTAAAAAGCGATTATCCGCTGCTAATCAACGAAACGGAAAATAGACGGTTCCCATTTTTCGTCCGCTGCTCAGGTGATGCGAATATACTTGTGGAGTACGGAGAAATGGAGCTTGACCTGCTGCTTCGCTTCCAAGTACATGCTTTGATGGAAGCTATCCAAACGCGTGAGGATTTACCAGTTCTAGATTTAACGCCTGGCATCCGTTCTCTTCAAATTCATATTGATGCAACAAAAATGTCTATTCTTGAACTTTGTCAGCACATTTCGGCTATTGATCGCGCGCTTCCTCCTCTTGAAGAAATGGAAGTTCCGTCTCGTATTGTAAAACTTCCACTTTCATGGGACGATCCTGTGATTCAATTAGCTATTGAACGCTATCAGCAAAACGTTCGTCCAGACGCACCGTGGTGTCCAAGCAATCTAGAATTTATTCGCCGAGTAAACGGTCTGGACCATCTTGAAGATGTTAAACGAATTGTATTTGACGCCAATTATCTAGTAATGGGGCTTGGAGATGTATATTTAGGTGCGCCTGTAGCTACGCCCCTAGACCCTCGTCACCGCTTAGTTACAACTAAATATAATCCCGCTCGTACATGGACGCCTGAAAATGCAGTTGGTATTGGCGGTGCATATATGTGCGTATATGGAATGGAAGGTCCTGGCGGCTATCAGTTTGTAGGACGTACAATTCAAATGTGGAACCGACTTCGTCAAACGGAAAGTTTTGAAGCCGGAAAACCGTGGCTTCTTCGTTTCTTTGACCAAATTCAATTTTATCCAGTAGGAGCAGATGAGCTTTTAAAACTGCGCGCAGATTTCCTTCGTGGGAGATTCGAAGCGGATATTACGGAGACAACGTTTAGACTCGGGGAATATTTAGATTTTCTTTCATCGATTGAAGAAAGCACAGCTGCTTTTCGTCACACCCAGCAGGCTGCTTTTCAAACAGAACGAGAAAGCTGGAAAGCACTTGGCTTAGCTGAGTATGTCTCTGAACACGAAACGGCTGAAATTACGGAACAAGAGTTGCCCCAAGGTACAGAAGCTGTTCGCTGTACAATGCCGGGAAGCGTATGGAAAGTTCTTGTAGAAGAAGGACAAAAAGTTGAAAAAGGCGATACGTTAATTATAGAAGAAAGTATGAAGATGGAGTTTCCTCAATTAGCACCTTTGGATGGATATATCAGTTCTATTCATGTGAAACCAGGCGATGAAGTACAGGCTGGACAGCTGATTGCCGGTATAAAAGCCTTTGCTCCAATTACTCATTAAGGACGGTGGATACAATGAAAACAGTGAGCTTGCCTAAAACATTTTCGATTCAATGGTTACGCGATATGTATATCAAAAAAGAATTAACTCCGGAAGATGTGGTTCATCAAATTCTTACACGTGTAGAAGCTGACAAAGACATGAACATATGGATTACCCCTCCTACACTTGGCGAGTTAAAACCTTATCTTGATCGCTTAGTCACGCTAAGCCCTGAAGCGTTACCATTGTGGGGAATTCCATTCGCCATTAAAGACAATATCGATGTAGCACATATACCTACAACAGCCGGATGTAAAGAATATACGTATATCCCTTCTGAACATGCTACGGTTGTTCAACGCCTTATTGATGCAGGTGCTGTCCCTCTTGGAAAGACCAACTTGGATCAATTTGCTACAGGACTTGTCGGTACACGAAGCCCTTACGGCGAAACACACAACGCATTAAAGTCAGAGCTCATTAGCGGCGGATCGAGCTCAGGATCAGCTGTATCCGTAGCTCGCGGGCATGCTGCTTTTTCTTTAGGCACCGATACAGCTGGTTCAGGACGCGTTCCAGCAGGTTTAAACCGTTTAATTGGCTATAAACCTTCCCTCGGAGCGTGGCCATCTATCGGTGTAGTTCCGGCGTGTAAAAGTTTAGACTGCGTCACTGCTTTTGCTCATGAATGGAATGACGTACTGCTAGTGGATTCTCTTATTAGAGGAATAGACGATCGGGATCCATGGTCACGCTCTGTTGTTCGTGCTTCTTCGGCTCTTCCTAGAAAAATTTGCATGGTAAAAGAACCGCTTTCATTTTACGGGCCGTTTGCTGAACAATACGAAGAAGCGTGGAAACAAGCAGTGAAAAAGATTGAAGATTTATCTATTCCAATTCAATACATTGAAGGCTCGTATTTAAGTGAAGCAGCTGCTTTATTATATGACGGCCCTTACGTAGCCGAGCGCTGGGCTGATTTAGGGGAATTTATCACTTCTCATGAAGAAACAGCATTTCCTGTAACCGAGCAAGTGCTTCGTTCAGGAGCTAAATCAGAATATGATGCTGCTACCTTATTTCAAGCTTCACATAAGCTTCAATCATTTAAACACAAAGCATATCACCAGCTTAAAAATGCTGTTCTTGTTATGCCAACAGCTGGCGGAACGTGGACGCGGGAACAAGTAAGAGAAAATCCAATTGATACAAACAGTGACATGGGGCGTTTTACAAACCATTGTAACTTACTCGATTTATGTGCTGTATCTCTTCCATCTCAAGATGCAGGCCTTGATTTACCGTTCGGCATTTCGTTTTTCTCTACATTTGACGGTGAACAATTCATTTGCGGACTCAGCGAATTGTTTTTAAATGGGGAACAAACGGTGAGTTCACAAAAAGATACAACATTAATAGCAGTTTGCGGTTTGCATATGCGCGGGTTTTCACTTGAACCTCAAATGCTTGAACACGGAGCTTCATTTGTACGAAAAGACCAAACCGCTCCTTGTTACCAACTTTTTAAGCTTCCTACTTCTCCAGCAAAACCGGGGCTGTTGCGAGCACATCAACAAGGAGAAAAAATTGAAGTTGAAATTTGGGAAATGCCTTTATCATTACTCGGCTCTTTTGCCGATTCTATCCCTTCTCCTCTTGGACTAGGCAAAATCACTCTTCAAGACGGCAGTGAAGTAGCAGGTTTTCTTTGTGAAGCTCATGCGACAGAAGATGCGGAGGATATTACGTCTTATAGAAGCTGGCGGGCTCTCTCAAATTACTAATAAATCAATCATTTGCTGAGCTGTTGAGGAAATTCTCAACAGCTCTTTTTCGTCAAACCTTCAATGTATATAAAAATAGCAACTCAGCATTAATTATTACAAAGTAAATGTACGATCTCATACGCTATTTATTCTTGATTCCTATGTTTATCATTCTAACCGAGAAGACCCCCACTTCAAGCTTGCTAAGTGGGGGTAGTTCAATTAGTTAGACCTAAAAGATGAGATACATAACAATCTCTAAAGCACCTATCGTGTAGAATGAAAACGCAGCTGATCTTGTCCCATAGTGTCATGAGAAACATACTTGTTGCGCGGATGTTTATCTAAGTATTGTTTAGCAGTTTGTAAACACTGGCGCGCAAACTCTTCATATCCTAATTCGTTGGCACGTTTCACATGTGGCAATTCTATGGAATAAGGAACTTGCGGGATACGATTCACAATACTAGCAACGTCAATACCTTCTTCATTTAAATACAATCGTTCTTCCCTAAGAACTCGAGTCATCTCTTCCTTTGAAACAGGAATTTCCGCAGAAGCGTTGCAAAGATGAAGGTAGCGAAACCACTCACAAGGTACTTGATCCAAATCTTCCACCTTATCTCCTGATCGATGAAAATGGTGAATATCAATCATAAGACCTGCATTTTCGCGGTTAGCTGTATGAAGAAAATCCAGTGCTCCTTTAAGGTTGTATACGCTCGCAATAGGAACAAATTCTAATTCAATGGTTAAACCAAAAGGCTTAGCTAGATCACAGAGTTCAGCAAAACATTCAATACCAAAATTGCGATCATCAGTCCAAATGCTACTAAGGACGTGACGTCCTCCAAGTTCAGCAGCTGCTTCCATTGCAGGTAAGTAACGTTTTAGATCAGCTCCTTCATAGATACGTGCTAACTCTATATCGAGAAGCTTCACTCCTGTTTCTGACATAGCGGATTTTGTTTCTCGCATCAGCTGCTTATTTTCAGCTAACGCATAATTAGGCTCTCCAGGCAACCCCATGTAAATAGGCCTCAAGCTAACAAAATCATATCCTGCCTTCGCAGCCATGTACGTCATTTCAGGTGGTGAACATCCAAGAACAGTAAGATAAGCAAGGGAAAATTGATTGGACATTTTATAAATTCCTCCTTTATTCAGCTGTGTTAGATCGATCTAATCAGAAACGCCAATATATACTTTTAAACGTTTTACATATTGATTTGATGTTATTTCTCTATGGGCAGTCTTAATACACAAGATTTAAAGGGGCGTTAAACGGTGTGATAGCCGCTACAACACCAATCGGCACTCGAAAAGTAGATGCAATAGCTTGTGCACCGCGTTCTGAAACGTCGCCAGGCAATGTTTCACCAATCAATCTTTTTGCTTCTTCCCCTGACAATTCTAATGTTTCGATTGAACGGGCCACTTCATCCAGCGTATTTTTCAAAGGCTTTCCTAATTCTAAAGAAATAAGTCGAGCAAATTTTTCTTTCTCTTGTTCTAGTAATATAGCCGCCTTCTTTAAAATTTTAGAACGCTTGTAAGAAGAAAGTGCAGCGACTTGTTTTTTGCTTCATATGCTGATGCTAATGCTTTTTCAACATCTTCTTCATTCGCTAATAACTGCTCACCTATGACTTCTCCTGAATAGGGGTTTTTTATTAAAGCGACTTCACGATCTTCAACAATCCATCCACCGTTAATATAAGGCTGTGATTTCTTTTGAATAGTTTCTATCATGTTTACCACCAACTTTTCATTTTTATTAAACAAAATCTATTTTGTCTTTTCACGTACTAACCATGCTTATATTGACCAAACTTTTATATAAAAGAAGTCTTGAACGTTATTTATACGATATATAGATCGATCTAATTCATTTTTATCTAAACGCCTACATCACCTCCTAAAAGGCTATCGTACTTGTCAATGTTTACGGATTATTTATACTAACTTCTCTTGAACCTTTGGCTTAGCATGAAGTTCTGAACAAGGACCTGCTTGCAGCATATAGCTTCCACCGTCATGGCCAATTACTTGCTTCACCTCTTTTGCCGCTTCAATAAGCTTGTTAAGATCAATACCTGTATGAATTCCCATTTCACTTAATCCATGAACCAGATCCTCTGTAGCTATATTTCCCGTGGCACCTGGGGCATAGGGACATCCTCCTAAACCGATAATAGAACTATCAAAATGAATAACACCCTGCTGCAGAGCAGCCACTACATTAGAAAATGCCATTCCTCTCGTATTGTGCAAATGCATGGAGAAAATAATGTCGGGATAATTTTGTTTAAGAAACCCTAGCATACGATACACTTGCTGAGGATTTGCCATCCCTGTTGTATCCGCTAAAGAAATTTCTTCGACTCCCATCATTCTGTATCGTTCTACAATAGAAGAAATGCGCTCTATAGCAACTTTTCCTTCATAAGGACATCCAAAAGCTGCCGAAATTGAACCTCCCACTTTAACGTTATGCTTTTCCGCTAATTCGATAATAGGATAAAAACCTTTTTGGGCTTCTGCTACAGAACAATTTGCGTTAGATAAGCTGTGAGAATCTGTAGCTGAAAGCATAAGCTTTAACTTTTTCACTCCGGCGTTAATGGCTCGTTGTGCACCTTTTACATTCGGAACTAAAGCGCGAAATTTGATATTTGTTAAATCTTGAACACTTTCTACGACCTGCTCGGCATCCTTTAACTGAGGAATGGCTCTCGGGTGTACAAAAGATGTAATTTCCATTGATTGAATGCCTGTTTTGGCTAGTTGACGGATAATAGATATTTTTTCTTCCGTAGGAATCCACTCATTTTCAGCTTGAAATCCATCTCTTGGAGCTACTTCACAGATTATGACTTTTTCCGGTAACTCTATTTTTTGAATAGCATTCATTAAATAACCCCCTTTTCTTTCAACGCCGCTAATTCTTCACTTGATAATCCAAGTTTTCGGCCTAGAATTTCTTCATTGTGTTCTCCCAATTCAGGCGCACGATGACGAATGGCTCCCGGTGTATGTGAAAACTTTGGTACTACTCCTGGAATCTTAATTTTTCCTAAACGGGGATGCTCTACTTCTACAATGTTTTCTCGCTCTCTATACTGAGGATCATTAAATATATCTTCAATGCTGTAGATAGGGCTAACAGGTACACCAAATGAATCTAACTTTTCCTGCAGCTCATCTTGAGTGAAGCCCTTAATCCAATTTGACACAATTTCCTGAACTTCATGATCGTGCTTTAGACGTTCTACATTTGTATAGTATCGCGGGTCCTTTAACATATCTCTCCTTTCCATTGCTTCTGCTAGACGATCAAAGGTAGAGTCTGTACTGCATACCAATACAACAAATTTTCCGTCTTTTGTTTCATATGTGCCTGCAGGGCTTGAATGACCTGCAAGTCCAGGACTTCTCTCTCTTACTTTGCCGTTTTGATCATATTCAGCGATTAAAAATTCCATCATTCGAAAAATAGATTCATATAATCCCATTTCTACTACTTGACCTTCCGGCTGCTCGTGTACATCTCTATGGTAGATAGCGCTTACACAAGCGAACGCAGTATATATGCCAGTTACATAATCTAGTAAAGAGTAAGAAGGACTGACTGGCGGACGATCCGAATACCCCTGCAAATAAGTATGTCCACTAAATGCTGTGCCTGGTGTACCGAATCCAGCTTTTTCTCGATAAGGGCCTGTTTGTCCATAACCTGATACGCGCACCATTACTAGCTTAGGGTTAACTTTTTTAAGCTCTTCATATCCTAAGTTCCATTTTTCCAGTGTACCCGGGCGAAAATTTTCAATTAAAACATCTACTTGACTAATTAGCTTTTTGAAAATCTCTGCTCCTTCTTCTGATCGAATGTCCAGTGTAACAGACTTTTTATTGCGAGCTAGTCCCGGCCATCTTAAAGGCTCAGTCCCTTTCCAAGGCCCTACGGTCCGAAGCGTATCTCCTTTTCCCGGAAGCTCAATTTTGGTTACTTCCGCTCCTAAGTCCGCTAGCAGAGTAGCTCCAAAAGGAGCAGCAATCATAGTAGAGATATCTAGTATTTGGACTCCTGTTAAAGGTCCGTAATTTTTGGTTAACACGTTGAATCCCCTCCGGTAATAACTGTTTGCATGCTTAATTAAGATAATTGATTAGTACATTTTCTTTAATATGTTAAAAACTAATATTAATAGTCTAAATACTAAGATTATTTATTTTTCTAAAGTTAACTCCTTTTCCTCTAATAGGGTAGACTCTTTGCTTTCAATTGGCTCTAGATCTGTTAATAAGAACGTATAGCTTAAAATTCCAATAACCAAAAAAGCAGCTGCTAAAAGGAAAGCATACATAAATGAACCCGTTGCCTGAACAATAAACCCAGTCGTAATTGGCGCAACAATAGCCATTGAATTATTTCCAAATGTTAAAAGTCCCGTTAATGTTCCCACCGTTCCTTTTGGTGCAATAAATGTAGGAATGCTGTAGGCAACAGCAGATGTGACAACAAGACCTCCAAGTGCTGTTGAAATCCAAAACACAGCTATGTTTGCACTGTGAGTAAACGCTGCGCCAATAATTGATAAACCACATACCATACCTATTACTAGAAAAAATTTGCTAACACGTGTCCGATCATACCCTTTGTTAATGAGACGATCAACAAGCCAGCCGCCAATTACCACTTCAGTAATGGTACCTACAATCCAAGGTATAGCAGAATACCAGCCTGATTTTAAGATAGACATGTTCATTTCTGTTGCTAAATATCCAGGAAGCCAAGTCAAGAACAAAAACCATGAATAGCCGTATGCCGCAAACCCAATGAATACTGCCCAAACTTTTCTTTTAGTTAGCAAATATCTAATGTTCTCCATTGCACTGCCTTTAGCTTCTTCTGAACTTTGAGAACCGCCTTGAACAATGTAGTCATATTCTTCTTTCGTCAAACGCTCATCTTCATGAGGTTCACGATACCAGATCCAATAGACGACAGCATATATGAAACTAAGAATAGCGGTTGCTAAGAAACCGCCTCGCCAGCCCCACTCTGTTACAATTAGGGCTAATATAGGCGCGCCGATGGCGTTGGAAAGTTTGGACTGAGAATCATAAGCTGCGATAGCTTTTCCGCGCTCCTGACGAGGAACCCAATGGCTAACTGCTTTGGCAGCAGATGGAAAGAATGGTGCTTCCCCAACTCCTAACAGCACCCGAGATAAAATAATTAAACCCCATCCATTTGCTGCTGCAGTTAAAAGACAAGCTACTGTCCATATCACGGTAGCTACACGCGTTACCCATTTTACGCCTATTTTATCTAGCAAAGGCCCTATAGGAAGTTGAAGTAAAGCGTAAGACCATGCAAATGCTGATAGGAAAATCCCCATCTGCCCTGCTGTCAAATTAAATTCTTTTTGTAACAATGGCATAGCAATGGACATATTGATTCGATCAAAATAGTTTACAATTACACCAACCGCAATCAAGAATACAATCGACCAACGATGTTTTTTCATTCTTTTCCCTCACTCATAAGATTTTAAGTATGCGCTTTCATTTTAAAAAATGTTTCTTTGCTCAGATTCAATTTATAATTGCTTGTTTAAATAGAGCCAGTCTGAACTAAAGTTGAAAGATTGCAATGCTGAAAACCTAATCCTCTAGCTATTTACTTGTTCTCTTATCCTTTTGTAAAAACATTTTATTAGTGGAATTAAAAAGATTAATAGAAAATTCTAATTGGAACGATCTAATAAATCTTTATTAGAACGATCTAATTTCAGCGGAAGTCGCTTCACATATTGCGGAACGGTGATATATATTTTATGGTCTACTCAAATATCCGAACATGATGATCAACGTCTACTTTTTTAATTTCTCATTCTAACACCTGCCTTTTTTTGCTGAGAGTCGTCTTTGTGCACAGACTAATATAAAATCAATTCAAACTTGAGTTTTAGTATACTGAATTACATTTGTCTACGCAATATATATTTTTAATTTTTAGAAAATTGAAATATATACTTTTTTAATATAACAAAACCTTTTAAACAATAACCATATTAAATTTAGAATCATTTCTCTTATTGCGCTAAAGAAGTAAAAAATATAGACACTTCATTCGTACAACTTTCTAGCAAAGTTTAAAAATACGCGTTTTTAATATTGTAAGCTCGGTTCAAACATTTGTTGTTTAATATATTCCACAGGCATCTCTTTTCCCGTCCACAATTCAAACGCCATGGCCCCTTGCCAGATCATCATTCCTATTCCATTAATTGTTTGACATCCAACTGATTCAGCTTGTTCTAACAGTTTTGATCTCATAGGCATATACACGACATCTGTTACAATTAAATCAGGACGTAGCATTGATATATCTTCAATAATGCTGAATTCTTCTAACGGTTTCATTCCCACTCCCGTTCCGTTTGTCAAAATATCGCTCGTTCTAATTTCTTCTCTTAACCTGTCTGTATTCTCAAGAGAATACAGCTTTGCTTTACATGAAACATGCTTCATCTCTTCATTAATAATTTTTACATTTTCTACAGCTTTTGAATAAAACTCATCGTGACGAGCAAAGATTGTTAATTCTTCAAGTCCTTCTAAGGCTGCTTGAATAGCAATAGGCGTAGCTGCTCCACCCGAACCGATCAAAGTCATTTTTTTCCCTTTGATATCTACACCGTGCTCTTTTAAATTTCGAATGTAGCCCATACCGTCTGTGCTATGCCCAATTAATAGGCCATTATCGTTTACAACTGTATTTACAGCTCCTGAAAATTTGGCGCTGTCTGCTAATTCATCAAGAAACGGGAGAATTTTTGTCTTATTTGGCATCGATACATTAAAACCTTTAACATTTAACGCTCTCAGCCCTTTAATCGCATCTTCTAACGAGTCATTTCCTACCTCAAAAGCTAAATAAGCATAATTCAATCCCAGTTTTTTAAAGGCCATATTATGCATAGATGGTGATAATGAATGTCCAATTGGAGTTGCTAAAAGGCCAATGAGCTGAGTTTTACCATTAATACGCCCTACGCTTTTCATGATTTTACCTCCTGTTTTATTAAAATTTCAGAAATACTTGCGGAACCTAACCTGTACTTTTTAAGCTTACTTTCATTTACCATCAAACCCATTTCGCATTCATATAATACTTGTAATTAGATCGATCTAATTTCCGCCTATACTTATTATTCAACCAACTTGTGAAAAGCTACATTTAAAACCAAAGCTGCTCTACTCACATATAAAAAATAAAGAAATCGCTTACAAGTTTACTATTTTAATAAAATACGTTTGACACGTACTGTACTTCTTACCTCCCTTCACAAGGCAGCATTTCTCAAAATTACTAGAAACAAAGCTTTCACCTATACCTAGCCTCTTTATTAAATGACTGCAGTAAGCAGCCGGTGAACTAAGACAACTCTTAGCGACCTTATATATCATAGTATCACATTTTTTTGAAAGGAAAAATGTTTTTTTGTTACTTTTCAGAAAAATCTTTTTATTTAAAGAATTTCTCTATATTAAAAATAAAGCTATAACAATAATTATAGCTCTATTTTTGAGTATGGCTTTCTTTTCTCTTTTTCATCCACCAGCCTGCACCAACCATTACTCCGACTATAAGGATAACAAATACTAAACGATCAACATCATGCAAATATTTTTGGATTTTTTCAATATCTCCAAGTCCTCCTACATAGAGCAAAAAAACAAACCATGGAAAAATGCCCAGGGTGCTGTATAAAAAAAAGTCCCTGGATTTTATTTTACTAAGACCTGCTAAATAGGTTATATAGTTTGCGATACTGATGGGACGAGAAATCGTAATACTCCATTTTCCATATTTATGAAACCACTTTTGAGCACGCTTTATATTTTTTTCACCAAACCAGCGCTTGGTAATAGATTCAAACCTATATCCCATAACGAACGGAATATAGTTGAATGCGATATAAATAACGGTATTGACAGCTGAAACAATAAGGATTTTCCATATTGAAAGCTGCAGCACCGAGCCAATAAGCAAGATCGATAACGTACACGGAAAAGGAATTGCTGCAGCTTCGATTGCTGTAGCAATAAAGATGCCCACTATGCCTAAATTTTGTACAAAATCAATAAACCCTTGCACCTTTTTTCTCCTTTCAATCATACAAATTTCACGTTCTTTCATCATAACTCAAACTATTCAAAATTTCACGATTTCAAACCAATTTTACTAGTAAAAAAAGCTCATATACATTGGTTTGCTATATTTGATTATCTTCTATCATATGCAGTTCATAAGTGAAGTAACGCAAAAAAAGAAAATAGCAGAAAAGGCTCTTTTATTAGATGTAATAAAAGAGCCTTTTCTGTCTTGCTATTATTTAATTTTAGCAATAATTTTCCCTTTCACATGGCGTCTTGAGAGCTCTTCTAATGCACTTGGCACCTCTTTTAACGAGATGATGCGCTCAATCATCGGAGCTACTTTTTTCTCTGTTACTAATGCTAAAAGCTCATCACCCATTTTTGCTAAATCCGCTTGCGCAATCATGTCATCAATATGGTGCGCAGCATTTAAAGCTACTTCATGATAAGAAAGCACCTTTGTAAAAGGCTTTACTTTTGTATCATCAGGTGCCCCAGCAATATGTGCTAAATGCCCTCTATAGCAATCATATCTAAAGAATCCGTTGCGTTCTTTGCGCTCACCGTGTCAAGCACAGCATCTACGCCGCGGCCATTTGTCAGCTCCAATACTTTTTCCACTACGCTTTCCTCGCGATAATCAATCACATAATCAGCTCCTAACGACTTCACATATTCATGATTATGTGCTGAAGCTGTTGAGAAAACGGTTTTTCCAGCGTTTTTAGCAAGCTGCACACCAAAGCCACCTACGCCTCCAGCTCCTCCGTGAATTAAAATGGTTTTAATATGATTCATTGGAAGTTTACGAAATAGTGCTTCATTCGCGGTGTAACCTGCAGTAGGCAAAGCAGCAGCTTCTTCAAATGTAACAGCATCAGGAATGCGTGAAATTGAATGAGCAGTTGTAACCGCATATTCAGCATATCCGCCTTTTTTCATAAAGTCGCCGTGGTAGACGACGCAGTCTCCTTTTTAAATCATTTGGCTAGCGGTGCTTTTATTATTTTATCTAAAAATGATTTGCTTACTATTTTCATTTTAAAAGGAGCTTGTCTATAATACAAATTAGAAAATAAATAGATATCCATAAATAAATTTATAAGAAAGGATAGCGTGAATGATTGATTTTGAATGGTATCGTAGCTTTATTAGCATTTACAAATATCGATCCGTTTCTGAAGCAGCCAGAGCAAGGATCTTAACGCAGCCGGCAATGAGTCAGCACTTAGCTGCTTTAGAAGCTGAAATAGGCGAAGATTTATTTATCCGTGCACCGAGAAAGATGATTCCAACAGAAAAAGGCAAAGAACTGTACACTCGTATCGTCCCGTCAATTGAAAGTCTAGAAGCTGCTTCACTTGAATTAAAAATGACCACCTCATATCCGGACGCGCTGCCGGTCGTGAAAATTGGTTCTCCTGTAGAGTATTTTACAGAGCAAGCTTTAGAAAGAATAAAAGATGCAGGTATCCGTTGCTACAGCTAGTTTGGTATTGCTTCTGCTTTACTTGAAAAGATACAAAACGATGAAATTGATATTGCTATTACAACCCAAAGATTGCAAATACCAGGAAACGAATATACGGTCATTGAAGAAGAAGAGTTTGTCTTAACTGTCCCTCCTTCTTTTGAAATTACAGCTAGTAAAGACGCAGAAGATTTTTTATACAATCAGCGGTGGATTAGCTATGGCCTTGAACTTCCTATTATCAGGAGATTTTGGCGGCAGCATTTAAAAAAACGCCCTGAAATTCAGCCTTATCATGTGATTCCCAATCTTCAAACGGTGTTAAAAGCCATTCAGCATCACATGGGAATCAGCCTGCTTCCCCGCTATTTAATTCAAGAAGCGCTTCGAGAAAGAAAAGTAAAGATTGAACTTGAACATTTAGCGGTAAAAAATCAGATCTTTCTTGCTTATAAACTTAAGCATCGAGATCATCCTACTATTCAAAAAACGATACGCTCCTTAAAAAAAGAAACCTCTGCAAACTAATCTGCGAAGGTTTCTTTTTTTGACATTTGTTGTGCTGAATCTACTCCTACTAAATCTAAAAAGAAAATAAAAATAGGAATACCAAGAATCAGCCCCCATACGCCCAAGAAGTGTTCACCAAACACTAAAATGATAAACGTAATGAACGTTGGCAGGTTTGTTTTAGATGACATGAGCTTTGGATTTAATACATAGCTTTCAAGTGCGTGAAGTACTACCACCATAATTAACACAGATAGCACTTTTACACCGCCTCCCAAACTGTAAGCGATTGTACAAAGTGGGATGAGTGAAACAAACACCCCAAGAACCGGTACAAGACCTAGTAAAAAGACCATAACTCCAAGCGCGAGCAAATTAGGAAACCCTAACACCCACAGCGCAATAACGGATAAAATGCTGTTTACAAAAGCGATAATAAACTGAACTTCTATTACCTTACCGAAGGAATTAACAAATTTTCTCCCCAAATAGCCAGCTTCTTTGAAAAACCAGCCCAGTCTAGATTGTTCCAATTGGACAAACAATCGGTGAATCCGCGACTTTTCAAGTAAAAAGAATAGGCTTAACAAGAGTGCTAAGAAAACTTGTGCACTTACTTTTCCAATATTAGATAAATAGCTGTATACTAAATCAATATTCTGCTGAATATTTTCTGGTGATTTGAATCTCTTTAGATTATCGATAATATACGTGACGAATGTATTATCAGGGGGGTGCTTATAAAAATACATCAGCTTCTGTACAAGCTCGGTAACTTGCGTCATGATAACCGGGATATATACATACCCTACAATACCGAGGGCCCCCATCAGTGTGATATAGATGACGATGAGTATAAGCGTTGAGTTAAGCGGAAGCTTTCTTCTTAACGTTTGTTGAAGGCGACCAATTAAAAAGGTAAAAATAAATGTAAATAACAGCAGCTGAAGCATACTTCTAATGCTGATGAGTAAAACTGTAATGATAATGAGCGTAATGATGCGAACAGTAAGTTTGTTATGAAGCCAACTTCTTGCAATATTCATGAAACCTTCGATTCTCCTATCTCTCTTTTTCCCAAGTCATTTGTATACATATAAATAAAACGGATACGCTAGACACTCATATCCGCTTTCGCTATACATATTGTATCATTTCATCTTCAAATTTTACTATATTTCCGCGCTTTTTAGTATGTCTTTATTTTCTCTTCGCTATTCTTTTTCGTTTTTCCATACATTATGATAAATTAGCTTGTCTAAATCCCTTCTTTTTTCCCAGTTAGCTTGTTCTAAGATTGGTTTCTCAGGGTATTTATCTGTGTAACCAATTGACATGAGAGCTACAGGATCAATATGAGGAGGAATATATAAAATGTCACGTATATCATTTTTCTTATAAAAACTCACCCACCCCATTGCTAGTCCTTCTGCATATGAAGCAAGCCACATATTTTGAATCGCACATGCAGTTGACAGCATATCAGTTTCTGGAATTGAGTTTCTTCCGAGAACATGAGAGCCTCCTCTTGTTGGATCACACGTTACACAAATTGTTAAGGGTGCTTCTTTTAATCCTTGAATCTTTAGCTCTAAAAAATCTTCTTTCTTTTCACCTTCATAATGAATAGCCAGTGCTCTTCTCTCTTTATCTGCTGCCCAAGCAAGTCTATTTTTCACTTCTGCATCAGATACTAATATAAAATTCCAAGGCTGCATAAATCCGACAGAAGGACCGCTGTGAGCAGCCTGTAAAATATTATAAACCGTTTCATTAGGAATCTCATCAGACAAAAATGTTCGTACATCTCTTCTTCCGTAAATCGCTTTGTATACCGCTTGCTTTTCGTCATTTGTAAATGAGTGCATCTTTTTCAACCTCCATTAAACTCTCTTTTTAACTATTTTTCTAAAAAAATATTAAAAAATGTGATCTAAGCTTTATGTTTTCTCGTATTACTATATGAATTTATCATAAAGGAGGTTGCAAACATGTTCAACGACGTTTTAATGAACTTATTTAACGCGGTAAGCAGCATCATTAACACAATTGAATAATTTGACTGTACATATTTAATAAGAGAGGAGGCATATCACGTGCTTAACGAGGTACTTATGAACTTTTTTAACGCAGTAAGCAGTATCATCAACACAATCGGATAAAAAAAGCACAAAGGAAAGGGTAACTGCCATTACCACCGTCTTTATGCTTTACTAGTTCAAAATCATATATTTTGTAATAAAAAGAACTCTGTGATTAGGTGTTCTTTTTATTTACCCTAACATGTTCCCATTTATTTATATATATTCCTTGTCATTCCAAAAGAGTCATTTATATGTTGCAAGCATACACATAGGTTTGCAGCTCGTAGTGCAGTTCTTTTAAGTCATCAGCTGCTTGAGTCAATAACTTCTTTCGCTGAGCTGTATACACATCTAGAATAGCTCTTTCTACTTTTACCTTTTCTTCATATA
Source organism: Priestia aryabhattai (assembly GCF_023715685.1). Lineage (NCBI taxonomy): Bacteria > Bacillati > Bacillota > Bacilli > Caryophanales > Bacillaceae > Priestia > Priestia aryabhattai. The sequence continues at coordinate 241,430 of NZ_JAMBOQ010000003.1, read as the reverse complement.
AAATATCTAACTTATCTTCATTTCCTTCAAGGGAAATAGGCTTTAACATAGCAAATTGATAAATGGGTTGTCCATAATCCAATTTTGTTAAAATAGAACCTACTAATACATCCTGCGAGCATTCATATACGAAGTTTAACAGCGTACTTAATTCTTCTAGACAAGAAATATCCAGCTCTGCATCTTCATTGATCACAGCCCCTATATATTGAAAGCAGTCTTCTTCTAACTCATTATAAATAGTTGTGATGCGGTGCAATACTTCATTCAATTTCATAAAGTTCCCCCTTTACACACGCTTCTTGATACAACCATATGATAAAACTTGGTGTTTTATACTAACGAAAAAGCGAGGAATATAAACCTCGCTTTTTCTCTTTATCGATACATACTGGCAATGTCTTCAATAAACATAAGCGGTTCTTCTTCTGTTAGTTGTTTAATTGGAGAATAATCCCCTCCACCAAAACTTTGATCTATGTCTTCAATAAACGAAGAAACTTCTTCCGACTCTTCACGATTAGCCGGCACTTCATATTTCTGTAATTTTGCACGGTGCACGACAGATAAAATATGGCGTGGAAATTGCTGTTTCGTTTTTCCAAAACAATATACCGGCTTGTGTTTCAGACAGCGTTCTACTTCCTCTTGCCGGTTGTAAATGCTTCCATGATCGCCCCAAGCTACCACAACAAGTTCAGCATCTTCTACTGCTTTTTGAATATATTCACCTGTTCTTGTTCCAACAGCTTCTTCTTTTGAAAGCATGCGTAAAAACGAAACATGATCGGTTTGATAGCTGAATAAATAAACGATTTCTAAGACTCCAAATCCCCACTTTTGCGCCAGTTCTATGCACTTGGATACAGCTGCATCGTCGCTGTATTCATACGTATTTTCTGGAAATGACAAGATAAACGTAAGTTTACGTTCGTTTACTTCACTCCATTTGCATAATAGAGAGTACTTGTATGTCCCTGTTTCATCAAAAATAACTTCTTTTTTCACTGCTTCCATCCCCCTGCCTTCTTACAATCTTGTTACTTATCTATTGCAAATGAGCTAAGCAGTAATCGTAACCTTGACTGTTAAAAGTTTTATTTTATATGTATTTCAAAATCATGCCTTCATGACAACTTTTCTGACATTTTTTCAAAAAGCATTTTTTTCTTCTATACATGCTTTTTACAGCTAGTGAACATTCACATATACACCCTTCATCTTTTCAGATCACCAGTCAAAATAGATAAAATCAAAAAAATGGTCTATAATAAAGAAATAACCAATGACTTTTTTGCTCATGTTTTTGACAGTTACGGATTTTTCCTCAGCAGGTATGTTCAAAACTTATCCTCTGAGAAAATAGAAGATAAATTTGTATAAAGAAAGGATTTTGTAAATGGCTACTACACACACATTTACAAGAGGAGAAGAAATTGCAAATGCGATTACACACGGCATTGGAGCCGTACTCAGTATTGTTGGATTAACGCTTTTAATCGTACTTTCTTCGTTAGAAGGAACGCCTTGGCACGTTATCAGTTTTACTATTTACGGAGTAACCATGCTGCTTCTCTACGTCTCCTCTACGCTTGTCCATAGCTTTCCGGAAGGGAAGGTAAAAGATCTTTTTGAGATATTCGACCACTCTTCTATTTATTTGTTTATTGCCGGTACGTACACTCCATTTTTATTTATCGCAGTAAAAGGAACCATCGGCTGGACACTTTTTGGCATTGTATGGGGCATCGCTCTTGCAGGAATTGTATTCAAAGCTTTTTTTGTGAAGAAATTCCTTTTTATTTCCACCATTCTTTACGTATTTATGGGATGGATGATTGTGTTTGCGTGGGATTCCTTAACTCAAACTATTGCCCATCAAGGAATTGTCCTTCTCGTAGTTGGAGGCGTATTGTATACAATCGGAGCCGTTTTTTACGTATGGCGAGGATTTCGTTTTCATCATATGATTTGGCATATTTTCGTCCTTGGAGGGACCGTACTCCACTTTTTAGCAATCATTTTGTATGTTTTGCCTATAACCAATTAAAAAAGGGTCAGAAGGCCCTTTTTTAATTGGTTATAGAATTCCTTACCACAGTTTTGAAATTTGAGTCACAAGCGTATAGACTCCTAGCACAGCCATAATAACGACCACAAAACCGCCAAAAACGGTAAGCCAAGTCGGATGCTTGTAATCGCCTACTATCTTCTTTTTATACGCCGCTATAAGCATTGTTCCGAGCGTAATAGGCAAAATTAACCCATTCAATGCTCCAGCTAAAATAAGCAGAGTGACCGGCTGACCAATCGTTAAGAAAATCAGGGTTGAAATCGTAATAAATGCAATGATAATCCAGTTTTCATATTTCTCAATCCTTTTGCTGAAGGATTTAATAAAGGAAACCGATGTATATGCCGAACCAATAACTGAAGTGATAGCCGCCGCTGCCATGACGATACCGAATAATTTATAGCCAATATCTCCTGCAGCTAACTGAAAAACAGAGGCAGGTGGATTATCAGGATTCAGCTTTAACCCTTGACTCAATACACCTAATGTCGCTAAAAATAGAAAAATTCGAATGATAGAAGCAATCGTAATGCCCGATACTGCTCCTCTTGTTACTTCAGGAATCGCGGCTTTTCCTTTGATTCCTGCATCTAATAAACGGTGACCTCCTGCAAATGTAATATATCCTCCTACCGTTCCTCCTACAAGAGTAACAATCGCCATTACGTCAATTTTATCTGGCCAAAATGTTTTAGATGCCGCTTCTCCTAATGGAGGAGAGGAAGAAACAGCAACATACACCATTAAAATAATTAATATTCCACCCATTAATTGAGCAAAACGATCCATTAATTTTCCGGCTTCTTTAACTAAAAAGATTGCGATAGAAATGATGGCTGTAATGACTGCACCCGCTTTAGGAGAAATGCCAAATAGCGCATTGAAGCCAAGACCCGCGCCTCCTACGTTTCCAATATTAAATGCTAAGCCTCCGATTACAATTAGAATAGCAATAAATAAGCCGAGACCTGGCAAAACACTGTTAGCGATATCCTGTGCTCTTTTTTCTGAAACGGCAATAATACGCCATACATTTAGCTGCACGCCAATGTCTAATAAAATCGACAGTAAAATGACAAAACCAAAACTTGCGGCGAGAGCTTGTGTAAAGACCGTTGTTTGAGTTAAAAAACCTGGACCCACTGCTGAAGTAGCCATTAAAAATGCAGCTCCGAGCAGCACACTCCAGTTGCGTTCTTTTTTCATGATGTCACCTCATTGTGGTTGAATAATGATTTGTTCTTCTTTTAGCTTGTCACAAATAGCTTTGGCAAATTCAACAGCATGTGCACCGTCTCCATGAATACAAACGGTATCTGCTTGAATGGGAATCTCTTCATTTTGCACAGTGAGCACTTTCTTTTCTTTGACCATTTTAATTACTTGAGAAATAGCGGCGTTTTCATCTTTAATAACGGCGTTTTCAACGTTTCTGGGCGTCAGCATGCCATTTTGTTGATAGGTTCGATCTGCAAATACTTCCTGAGACGTACGTAAGCCCATTTCGTTTCCAGCTTTAATCAGTTCACTTCCAGCCAAACCATATAGGATAGCTTCCTCACTGACATTATAAACAGCTTCGGTAATAGCTTTAGCTATGTCTCGATCTGCTGCAGCCATATTATATAAAGCGCCATGAGGTTTCACGTGATGAAGTATCCCTCCTTCTGAACGTATAAAAGCTGAAAGAGCCCCCATTTGATACACCATTAAATCATAAGCTTCGCGAGGCGTAATTTTCATATATCTACGTCCAAATCCAGCTAAATCTTGCAATCCAGGGTGCGCGCCAATCGCCACATTTTCACTCAAAGCCAGCTTTACTGTTTCTCTCATAACCGAAGGATCTCCGGCATGAAAGCCGCAAGCAATGTTTGCTGACGTTACATAGCGCAAAATCTCTTTATCATTTCCTAATCTATAGTTCCCAAAACTCTCCCCTAAGTCACAGTTCAAATCAACGGTAGCCATCTTCTTCCCCCTTATATTTTCATTCGAAGTGCTCTTTTAATATGATTTATCTTCTTTTCCTGCTCCATATATAAATGCTGCGCTTCATCCAGTGAAATTGCTTGAAAAGAAACCTTTTTCCCTGGAGAAACTTGCGCCAACGCTGAAAAATCTGCAGTTGCTACCTGCCCGATTCTAGGATATCCTCCTGTCGTTTGATGATCTGCTAATAAAACAATGGGCTGTCCTTCTTTTGGTACTTGAATCGTACCGAACGTCACAGCGCTAGAAAGCAGCTCTTTTTCTTCACCAAGGACTAGTTTCTTCCCTTTTAGCCTATAGCCCATTCGGTCAGATTGCGGCGTAACGTCAAATTCTTGCTGAAAGAAATGTTGTTGACTTTCTTCTATAAACCAATCAAATTCCGCACCTTTCATCGCGCGGATAATAGGTGTCTCGTATGAAGGAAGAAGTTTAGGATGAATCGTCCAAAAAGCCTGCTGAAAAGAGCGGCCCGTTTGCTTTTTCAGCAGTTTCTTTATAATTACTTCCCCTATTTCTGTAGGAGGGTGGGTTAATATTTCGTCTCCTGACTGTAATGCTTTACCGTGCAACCCGCCTATCCGAGCGCGCAATGAAGTAGATGTACTTCCCATAATTGCAGGAACGTTAAAAGCACCGGAAACCGATAAGTACGAACGGCATCCTAAAGTTGGAACGCCAAACTGTAGCACGCTCCCTTTTTTCACATATAAAGGTCGCCACATCTTTACGGCTTCATCATTAACAGTTGGCGATAAATCCCCTCCGGTCAGTGCAATCAAAGCATCTTGCTGAAATTCAATTTTTGGTCCCATTAACGTAATTTCAATAACCGGCCGATTTTCTTGATTTCCTACTAATAAGTTGGCAATCCTTAAAGCAACTTTGTCCATTGCCCCGCTGACAATCATGCCGTCCTTTTGATATCCATGTCTGCCGATGTCTTGAATCGTCGTTAATAAACCAGGACGTATTACTTTAATACTCATCTTCATCCACCTCCTTTTGTGCTTCATATTCTGTTTCAGAAATGGAAACAAATCGGATACGATCACCTGCTTGAAGCAAGCTTGGCGAATCCTTTTCTGGGTTAAATAGTGACAAAGGAGTACGCCCGATTAACTGCCATCCTCCGGGTGTCTCGATTGGGTACACGCCGGTTTGTATTCCTGCGATGCCAACTGACCCTTTTGGGATGCTATTTCTCGGTGATTCTTTTCTTGGGGTCGCAATTTCTTCGCTCATCCCTCCCAAGTAAGGAAAACCAGGAACAAAGCCTATCATATACACCAAATACTCTCCATTTGTATGAATACGGATAACTTCTTCAAGCGTTAATGAATGAAAAGCAGCTACTTTCTCTAAGTCCGGACCGTACTTTCCTCCATAACACACCGGAATTTCAATTTGTCTAGCGACCGCTTCAGATTTTTCTTCCTGGTGGAAAAGGAGCTTTTCAATATATGTAGATATTGCTGTGTAAGGGTTTCTTTTTCCTTTTTCACTCATGACCCAAGGATCATAATAGATTGTAACTGTTGTAAAAGCCGGCACATATTCAATCATTCCCTTACATAATGATTGCTCTAGCACCTGAGTAAATTGCTGAATACGTTTATGTATGTCGAAATTAATTTCGTCTCCAAATGAAACGACAATGCCGCTATCACCAAGAGGATAAAGTCGATAATCGTTACTCATTCCGTCTCCTCCTTTTTACTTAGTATTGTTTGAGCTGCTTCCTTTAATGCTGTAGATAGATACGTTTATTAGAATTACTAATGGTATTATTGTTTTCAAATAACAATTTCTTATATATCTAATAAAAAAAAGAAAAATAAATCTGTATCCTGTATGGATAACATTATACAAATATAAAATAATCTTATGTTCTACTAAAACAAACTCCAAAGAAAAATTCAACCTTTTTAGAATTTTATCGTCAAAAGGATGATGTTTTTTCAATTTTTCACACAAAAAAACTGCTTCGTTTCCTATATCAAAGCAGTTTTTGTGTAAGTATCTACTAAAAGGAAAAACTCATGGACAGTGGAACATTATATACCTCTGCGAGCAAAATCCACAAAACGGAACTTATCAAGACGATGACGTGATTCCGTATATTGAAAAAGGCTTGCATCTTCTAGATACACATAATTTCTTACTACCACAATATGTTCATAGTCTTTCAAATCTAAGTAACATTTATCTTCTTCCGTAAGTTCGTCAACGGAAATTTCTTTTTTAGCAAAGCTTATTTTCAGCCCAAGATCTTTTTCTAAGTATTCATAAATAGAGCCTTCGCATATGTCTTTTGTGAGGTGAGGAACATATTTTTTATGAAAAAAATCTTTGTCTAAAATAATTTTTTCTCCATCGATTTCACGCGCTCGAACTACTTTCCATATGAGGTCTTTTTTCGTTGTCCCAAGCTGTGTGCACAGATCTTGATCAGCCTTGATTAGTTCAAACTCTTTTACAATAGTAGTCGATGTATGTCCTAGCTTTTCCGCAACTTCTTTGAAGCTAACAAGTCCTGATACTGGAAAATCAAAGCGTGATACGTCCAATACAAAAGAGCCTTTTCCTTTCATTTTTTGAATGTAGCCATTTTGTGAAAGTAAATTTAACGCTTTCCGTATCGTTTCACGAGACGTTTGATACTGTTCAACAAGCTCATTTTCAGAAGGAAGTTTTGTATTAGGGCGCCAGTCACCGCGTTTAATTTTATCGACTAACTGTTCGTAAATATTGATAAATTTATTTTCTTTCAATTGCCATCACCTATTTTGCTTTCTATATATACCCAATTGTATAAAAAGAACGATAGATTGTCACCCATCGTTCTTTTTACTTTTTTCTCTATTTTTTTAAATGATACACGATTGATTCATACGGCCGAAGTAAGACTCGCTTGAATTCCTTTGATGAATCTTCGTAGTTAGACAGCAATATTTCACTATGATATCCTTCAAAAGTTATATCTTCCGGCAGTTTAAAGGTCGTTTCGCTGTCGTAGAAATTATTTATCACCAACAGCTTTTCATCTACTCCATTTCGGATATAAGCGAAAATCTGCTTGTCTTCTCCAAGAATCAATTCATAGTTTCCGTAGGTGATAATCTCGTACTGCTTGCGTAATGCAATAAGCTTTTGATAAAAATAAAAGATCGAATCTTCATTATCTAACGCTTTTTCTACATTAATTTCACGGTAGTTATAGGCCGGATTAATCCATGGCTTTCCTTTTGTAAAACCTGCATTCGGCTCATCGTTCCATTGCACCGGTGTACGGGAATTATCTCTTGATTTATGTTTTAAAATCTCCAAAATTTCATTTTCGTCCATTCCTTGTGCACGTTTTATCTCATACACATTTAATGACTCCACATCTCTATATTCATCAATAGAGGAAAACTTCGGGTTTGTCATACCTATTTCTTCGCCTTGATAGATATAAGGTGTCCCCTGCATCAGATGAATCGTTGTAGCGAGCATTTTGGCAGATTTATTATGATAGAGTTCGTCGTTTCCATAGCGGGAAACAACACGAGGCTGATCATGGTTGCACCAAAATAGTGCATTCCATCCCCCTCCTTTATTCATCTCCGTTTGCCAAGTTGATAGAATCTCTTTTAATTTAATAAAATCAAAATCTGCTAGCGCCCACTTTTCTCCATTTGGGTAATCGACTTTTAAATGATGAAAATTAAACGTCATGCTAAGCTCGTCCCGGTCCGGATGAGAGTACTGAATACAGTGGTCAACAGTTGTCGACGACATTTCCCCAACGGTCATACTATCATATTTTGAAAAAACTTCTTGATTCATTTCCCGCATATATTCGTGCACGCGAGGACCGTCGGTGTAGAATTTCCGGCCATCACCTGGCGCAACAGAACCATCATCATCTAAGAAACGCTGATCTTTTGAAATTAAGTTAATAACGTCTAGCCGAAATCCATCTACACCTTTTTCAAGCCAAAACCTCATCATATCATACACGCTGCGGCGCACATGCTCATTTTCCCAATTCAAATCCGCTTGCGTGACATCAAACAAATGCAGATAAGATTGTTCTGTCAGCTTATCATGCTCCCACGCCGACCCTCCAAATTTTGAAACCCAATTCGTCGGAGCACTTCCATCTTCTTTTTGATCTTTCCAAATATAAAAATCTCTGTACGGGTTATCTTTCGATTTTTTAGCTTCTTGAAACCATTCATGTTCAGTTGACGTATGATTAACGACAATATCCATGATGATTTTAAGATCCCGCTTATGCGCTTCTGTTACTAAACGATCGAAGTCCTCCATTGTCCCGTACTCTTCTTGAATAACAAAATAATTACTTATATCATATCCATTATCTCGCTGCGGCGATTTATAAATTGGCGTTAGCCACACAACGTCTACGCCGAGCTCTTTCAAATAATCTAGCTTTTCAATAATACCAGCTATATCGCCAACGCCATTTCCAGTCGTATCATAAAAGCTTTTTGGATAAATTTGATAGACAACAGATTTTTTCCACCAAGGTTCTTGCATTTTTAACACCACCATTTAATTCTTAGAATTATGTTGAAGCGAGTCTGTACCCGCAACCGTTGATGTAACGGTTGATTTTTTCTGAAGCTTTCCAAGCGTTAACGTTAAAAGAAACGGCACAACGATTGCAATTACCATTCCAATAATAAAAGGCGACCAGCTCTCTGGAACAATTGATAACGGAGCTGGAATACCACCAATTCCTACTGATGCTGCTTTCACTCCCGCTACGGATATGACGACACCCGCAATAGCTGAACCAATCACTGCAGAAATAAAAGCAAATCTAAAGCGCAAATTAACACCAAACATTGCAGGTTCCGTAATGCCAAGCCAAGCCGAAATCCCTGACGTTAAAGACAATCCTTTTAATTTCTCATCGTCTTTTGAAAGAACCATCATCGCAAAAGCAGCAGAGCCTTGTGCAATATTTGATAATGCTACCATTGGCCATAAGAAGGTACTTCCCACGCTTCCGATCAGCTGTAAATCTACTGCCAAAAATGTATGATGCATACCTGTAATAACAAGTGGAGCATATAAGCCTCCGTACACAAGCCCTCCAATAAATGGAGCCGTTTTGAATAACCATACAACTGCATCTGTAATGACATTTCCTATTGCAAATGTAATTGGACCAATTACAATAAAAGCGAGAAACCCTGTCACTAAAAGAGCTACAGGCGCTACAATTAAAAGTTGAAAACCATCTGGTATTCGTTTTCGTAAGAATAATTCGATTTTTGCCAGTACGAATGAAGCAACTAATACAGGTAAAACCTGCCCTTGATAGCCGACTTTCTCAACATGCAGGCCAAATAAATTCCACGTATCGATACTTCCTTTTTTTAATGCTTCTCCGTAAGACCAGGCATTTAGCAAGTCAGGGTGTACAAGCATGAGCCCAAGGACAATTCCAAATAAAGGACTTCCTCCGAAGCGCGTAACAGCTGACCATCCAATAAGAGCTGGCAAAAAGGCAAAAGCCGTATTCGCAATTAAATTAATCATGCTCGCGAAGTCTTTCCACTGTGTATGAACATCTACGATCGATTTATCATCGTAAAAAATTCCCGCTCCTGTTAGTACATTATTGATTCCCATTAATAAACCCGCTGTTACGATTGCCGGTAAAATGGGAATAAAAATGTCAGCTAATGTCTTTATTGCGCGCTGCAGCGGATTTAAGTTTTTAGCTGCCTCATTTTTTACTTCTTCTTTTGATAGTTCACCTATCCCTGTAAGCGCCACCATTTCTTTATATACTTTATCAACCGTGCCTTGACCAATAACAACTTGAAACTGGCCATTTGTAGAAAAAGATCCTTTTACTAATTCATGCTCATCTAGCATACTTTGATTGACTTTACCTTCATCTTTTAAAACAAGTCGAAGGCGCGTTACACAGTGCGTTGCAGCAGAGATATTTTCTTTTCCGCCAACAGCTTCTATAATGCGTTCAACAGATTCACGATTCATGTCTTTTCCCCCTTGTTTCCGTTTTCATTTTACTCCTATATTTCCTATCCCCTATATAAATCTCACCACCACAAACTTGTATATACAAGTTTTACACTTTTATTCTAACCTGTATATACAGGTTAGTCAACAAAAATAAAATTACTTCTTTTTTATTTCATGATATAGTCAAAAAGCAAAGTGTATGGAAGGAGACGTTACAATGCTGCAAGTAAGATTAATGGGAACACAAGAAGAAATTAATGAAGCAATCAAACAATTTGAACAGAACTACCATATAGAACATCAGTCAAAAGAATATACGCGAAGCGCTAATCCAAAGTATGAGCGCAAAAAAGATACTCGCGTGTATCTTTCAATGCATGTAAAGGATAAATAAAAAGAAAAAGAGCATAGCATGCTCTTTTTCTTTTTATTTTACATCGAAATAATTTGATGGGAATGATAGTTTTCAGAATCCGTAACTTTTTTTGTTAACTGAATTATTTTTCGTAATTCATCAATTGGAACTTGCCCAGGAGCTGAACTGCTTTTCCCTACAGCAAAAGTAACAGAAGAGCCATACATCCACCCTACGATCCGGCTAATAGCTCCTAATCCTCCCATCGACATGGTAATGAGAGGAATGCTGAGCTCTTTTTCAGCCTCCCTTGTAGCTTCTAATAAAGTTAAAACATCTTGATTATTCTGGGGCATGACAGCTGCTTTTGCTGCATCTGCTCCATAAAATTCAGCTAGAAATACGCTTTTAAAAATTTCCGCCTTAGGAGGGGTAAAAGAAAAATTATGATAAGAAAGCACAAGTTTCTTTTTATTTTCCTTGGAAATTTTGCGCAAATAGCTGATATGCTCTGGCTGATTTGATACTTCAAAATCAATAATTGCTACATATGGGTGTTTACATACCTCTGCAAGTATGGCTACTACTTCCTTTTCCGACAAGGAAATAGGCTGCCCTCCTTCTTTTTGAGAACGTATAGTAAGCAAAATAGGAGTGCGCTCACTATTTTCATATATACCTTTAGCTGCAGAAAGGACGCTGTTTATATCTTGAATTTCTTCGTAAAAATCCAAGCGCCATTCAATTATATCCGGTTTTTTTAATATAATGTCCGCTAGCTCTGTTAAAAGCTCTTTGTGATTTTTGCCTACTAAAGGCGTACAAATAGATGGAGAATGAGTTTCTTCTCCTCTTTCTAACATACGAACAGCTCCTTTTTATCAAAGTTAAATGTTTCGGTTTTCATTTTAGTATTCGTTCAATACTTGTTACACAGATACATGGTGTACTTTCTTATCTGGCGAATAAATATCCATGATGTTCCAATGCCCTGATGTTGGTACTGGATTGTTTAACATCGCCACATCAATTACAACTGGTTTATTAGAAGCAATAGCTCTTTGCAGTGCCGGTTTGAACTCTTCGGCTGATTGAATTTTTATACCTTCTACTCCATAAGCTTTAGCGATACTTGCAAAGTCAGGAGAATATACCTCTCCATCTTTTTCAAATAACGTGCCTAGAGTGGTTCCGAAATGTGCTTTTTGCAGTCCAGCGATCGTACCAAACGCAAAGTTATTCATAATGATCCAAACAACAGGAATGTTCTCTTCAGCTGCCGTAGCAAGCACAGCTGGATTTTGGCCGAATCCTCCGTCTCCTACTAGAGAAACAACTACTTTATCAGGCTGAGCTACCTTTGCTCCTAAAGCTGCCGGCGCTCCAAATCCCATTGTGGCAAAACCTCCTGGAGTTAATATGCTTCCAGCTTCATAGATTGGAAACTGCTGTCCTACCCCATTCTTATTCCAGCCTACATCAGTAGTAATATAGGCATCTTTTGGAAGTACTTCACGAACCTCATTTAAAATTCGCTGCGGCTGCATTGGGAATGAATTGTCATGAATATACTCTTCATTACTAGCTTTAAACTCTTCACGATAAGAAGCAATCTCTTTTATTAATGTTTCGTTTTTTACCCCTTCCGGAATAAGCTGTTTAGCCACACGATTTAAGACTTTGAGAGCTTGTTTTAAATCAGCCACTACACCAATTTCAGCAGGATAATTACGCCCTATCTCGCTAGGATCAATATCAATATGAATCAATTTTGTTTGTGAAAAATCAAACGTATACTCCGGCTCCCATGAGCTAGAATCTGCTTCTGCAAACCGTGTTCCTAATGCTAAAATATAATCGGCAGTCCGACACTTTTCATTAATAAACTTCGTGCCCCAAAACCCAGTCATCCCTAGAGTCAAGTCATTATCATCTGGAAGTGCTCCTTTTCCCATTAAGGAGTGGGCTACCGGAATGTTCAAGTGATCCACAAGCTCTTTTAACTCATTTGCTGCATCTGCTAATATAATACCTCCGCCTACATACAACACTGGATTTTTGGCATTGATTAATTTTTGTACAATACTCTTTGCCGTTTCATCATCAATAGAAGGCTTTTGCAAAGATTTCGTTTGACGATGCAATCGATCAAATAAAGAAACATCGATCTCTTTTGAAAAGATATCCATAGGTACAGATACTAGTACGGGTCCAGGGTTTCCGCTTTCCGCTAGTAAAAATGCTTTCTCTAATATTTCTGGAAATAAATCTGGACGATCAACTCTCCATGCACGCTTAACGAATGGACGATAAATTTCATATTGCGAAGCGTCAGCATGTAAGTTAACCTCTTGATGCGGATGCTTTCCGTAATAATGAGTAGGAACATCACCAGCGATGACAACCATTGGAATCGAATCTAACGCTGCATTGGCCACTCCTGTGGCAGCATTTGTTAAACCAGGACCTAAGTGACTTAATACTACTGCTGCTTTTTTCGTCACACGCGCGTAGCCATCAGCTGCATGCGCTGCAATTTGTTCATGACGAACGTTGATAAATTTAATCTTGCTTTCTTCTAAGGCTGTTAGTACCGCTATATTGGTATGACCACACAAACCAAAAATATGCTCGATACCTCGCTCCTCAAGATAATTTACTAATTGATGTGATATTAATTTTTCCATTGTATATCCTCCTTTAAATTCCATATATATTTTGTCAGGTAATAAACTCAGCTACGATAGCTGCAGGACAATCATTTTTGTTTCTGTCATATCTTCAATCGCAAATCGAGGTCCTTCTCTACCAACACCGCTGTCTTTTATCCCACCGTACGGCCAATGGTCGAGTCGAAAATTAGAGGTGCCATTAATCACAACTCCTCCCACTTCTAAAGATTCAGCAACACGGTAAGCTAGGTCCATTTGATTTGTAAAAAGGCCTGCTTGCAAACCGAAAGATGAATCATTTGTTTCCTGAATAGCTTCTTCAATATCTTGATAAGGAATGATACTCACCACAGGACCAAACACTTCTTGACACACCACTTTGCTTTGTTTAGGAGGATTTAATAGAACAGTAGGTTCTATAGAAGCCCCTGTCTTTTTGCCGCCGCATACCAACTTTCCACCGAGGCCGACTGCTTCTTCAATCCAAGCCAAAACTCGGTTTGCTGCTTTTTCATCTACTAAACATCCAACATCTGTTTGCGGCAACAGAGGATCTCCAACTTTTAAAGACTTTACCTCATTCTTCAGAAGCTCTGTAAATTCAGAAACAACTGAGTCATGTACATAAATACGCTGAACTGAAATACAGCTTTGACCGGAGTTGCTAAATCCTGTTCTCCCACATTGCTCAGCAGCTTTTTTAATGTCGGCATCTTCATGAACGATCGTTGAAGCATTTCCTCCTAATTCTAGAAGTACTTTTTTCATTCCAGCCAGTTCACATATATTTCTGCTTGCCACTGTTCCACCGGTAAAAGAAATTACATTTACACGGTCATCTTTTACGATTTGCTGTCCTGTTTCTACTCCGCCTAAAACCATATTAATAGCGCATTCAGGCATTCCAGCTTCTAATAATAGAGATATAAATTCTGAAGCAACTAAGGTTGTTTGCGGAGCCGGTTTTAAAATAACACTGTTGCCAGCGGCAAAAGCTGGTCCAATTTTGTGGCATACTAAATTTAAAGGTGCATTAAAAGGAGTAATAGCGGCAATAACTCCTACAGGTACACGGAATGTGGAAGCTATCGCTTTTCCCCCTCGTTCGGAAGCATCTCCTGGTATCGTTTCACCGATAAGCCTTTTTGCTTCTTCCGCAGATTGCTCTAATGTTTCTACAGATCGAGATACTTCATCCAACGTATTCTTCAACGGTTTTCCTAACTCATTTGAGATGAGAGAAGCAAATTTTTCTTTTTGCTTTTCCAAGAGCCTTGCTGCTTCTTTTAAAATTTTTGCCCTTTCATAAGAAGACAGACTCGCAATTGTCTTTTTAGCTTGATAGGCGGCTGATAGAGCTCTTTCAACATCTTCTGGCGTTGCTATAATTTGCTCACCAATTACTTCCTGCGAATACGGACTTTTAATACTTACTACTGATCGATTACCTTCAAGCCATTCTTTATTTACATAAGGCCTTGCTCGTCTAAAGCTCATTGTTATCTCTCCTTTTAACAATTGACCTGATTATTATTTTTAGATCGATCTAATTTTATATTTAGATCGATCTAAAGTCTGATACAGATTTCTATAAATTCTATTGATTTAAAGTTATAACTCGTTTTGTAAACGTTATCATAATCCTACAACAGAAATTTTAATCTAGCAATAGGAAATTAAAGAATTTTCTAAAAATATTTATTAATACTGAGTACAGTTTGCTTATAATCTCTTACGTAGTTTCACATTCACTTCCTTTTTTTCTTACATTCACTGTAGGAGTATGTAAGATAGCAGCACTATCAATATGGCAAAGATTTATGATTATAATCGAGCTTAACTATTGCTTATTTGTTTTGGTTACAGCGTATCACCATCTGTTGACTAACAAAAATTTTATAAATGTGAGCTGATACTTACTTCTTAGGACATAATACAAATTTTACTGTTTTTACAAACAGTAAAATTTGTATTATAATTCTAATAACTAAAATACAAAATAATAAGTTTTTTATTGTTAAAAACAGAAAGAGGCTTTGAAAAATGACTTACAGCGAGATGTCTCTTAGAGAAAAAAGCATTGTATTTATTGGCTTTATGGGCGTAGGTAAAACAACAATCGGCGAACTAGTCGCTAAGAAATTATACAGAGATTTTGTCGATATAGACCAAGAAATTGAAAAAATGTTTCAAATGCCTACATCACAAATCTTTAAAGAGTTTGGTGAAGAGTTTTTCCGAAATAAAGAAAAAGAAGTAATTAGCCAGTTATCTCAGCAGCGTTTAAAAATTATATCCGTTGGTGGAGGCGCATTTCTTCAAGAAGAAATTCAAAAAATATGCTTATCAAATTGTATTGTATTCTTTTTAGACCTTTCATGGGATTCATGGAAAGAACGCATTAGCCTCATTATTGACAGTCGTCCTGTTTTACAAGGAAGAAGTCTAGAGGATATTGAAGAATTATTTTATACGCGCCAAGCAATTTATTCCAACCACCACTCCAAAGTAGAAACTGACAATTTGGATATTGAAGAAGTAGCAAATTATATTGTTGATTCCTTGAAAATGGCTTGGGATATCTACGAACCGTCTAAATAATTCACAGAGAAAAGAAGCAGTTGATCAACTGCTTCTTTTCTTTGATGACGATTCTCGAACAACTAATTGAGGCGTTAAAATAATACGATGATGATGTTCTTTTTTATCAACAATTTGGTTATGAAGACACCGTGCAGCATCTTTTCCTATTTGTCTTGCAAAAGAAGAGACGGTTGTTAGAGTAGGGTGGCACACAGATGATTCCATGACATTGTCAAATCCCACTACTGCTATATCTTCTCCTGGAACTACCCCTTTCTCTTTTAAGCCTTGCATAACACCAAATGCAACTAGGTCGCTAAAACAAAAAACTGCTGTTGGAGGCTCAGAAATGTCTAATACTTGATGTGCAGCTTCTACACCGCCGCTTCTTGTCGGACCGCTAGGAATAATAAGGTCTTCATCTATAGAAATCCCTGCGCTCTTTAGCGCCAAACGGTAACCTTCCATTCTTTCTTTCCACGTTGTAGAACCGGTTGTTCCTCCTAAAAATGCGATTCTTTTGTGTCCCTGTTCTAGTAAGTGTTGAACCGCTTTTTGAACGCCTAAGTTATAATCTACCCCTACATAATCTGACTCCACTTCAGGCAATTCCCTTACTGCTAGTACTGAAGGAACATCTAAATGCTGAATTTTTCTTATCGTATCTTCCGATGTACCCGCAACAGGACATAAAATAATGCCTCCTACCCGATGCTCTAGCATCGTAGAAAGCAACTGATCCTGTCGATTATCTGAATCAAACGTCGTACCTAAAAACACCGTATATCCGTCTTTCTCGAGCTCCTCGTGCACTCCAATTAACAATTCTGTAAAAAACGTATTAGATATGTCAGTAATAATAACTCCGATTGTTGATGAAGTTTGAGATCTTAAATTTGCTGCAATACGGTCATATACGTATCCTAACTCTTTCATCGAATCTAGAACTTTTTTCCTTGTTTTTTCGGAAACACTTGGACTATTTCGTACAATAAGCGAAGCGGTAGCTCGAGATACTCCCGCGTGTTCCGCCACTTGTTGTAAGGTTACACGTTTGCGTTTATTTTGTTTCAATTTATTCCACCAACCCTTTATAAAGCACCTTTTATAATTATTTTACAATTATCTAAAATAAAAGAAAAGCTTCATTCTTTCACGATGTTCCCTGACAAAGGCCCAGTAACAAAAAAGACGCAGCCTCATGCTACGTCTTTTTTCCTAATGCGAACTCATATAAAAATTGATAAAAAAGGCAATGGTAATCACATACATCATCCAATGAATTTCGCGATGGCGTCCTGTAAACAATTTAATCGCTGTGTACGAAATGAAGCCGAATGCTAAACCTTCTGCAATGCTGTAGGTTAACGGCATCATGACAATCGTTAGGAAAGCTGGAACAACCTCAGTAAAATCGTCGAAGTTAACGTTTCGAATGTCACTTAGCATAAGTGAACCAATAATAATGAGTGCTGGAGCAGTAGCAACGCTTGGGATAAATTGAATGAGCGGTGCAAAAAACAGGGTAAATATAAATAAGATGGCAACCGTTAATGCCTTTAAGCCGGTACGTCCTCCTTCTGCAATACCTGTTGCATTTTCAATATACGTATTTAACGCTGTACTTCCAAAAATAGCACTCGCCATTGTACCGATTGAATCCGCTGCAAGCGCACGATTTAAACCTGGAATTTTACCGTTTTTATCTACTAAATTTGCTTTTTTAGATAGTCCAATCAGTGTCGCTAGCGTATCAAATAATTCTACGATGGTGAAAGAAAATACAACTGAAAAAATACCGTAGGCAACTGCACCTTTTAGATCCATTTGAAAGAATGTTTCTCCGACGCTTGGCGGCGTAGCTGAAAAGACGTCTTTCACCGAATGAGGAATTGCTTGTACTCCTACAATCATCGCTAATATTGTAGTAGCAAAAATACTTATAATGAGAGCACCTTTTACATTTTTAGCCATCAATACAGCTGCTAATATCAGCCCAAAAATAGCAAGTAAGGGGCCTTTATCCATGACATTTCCAAGTCCTACAAAAGTAGACTCGTTTGCCACAACTAATCCAGCGTTTTTCAAACCGATAAACGCAACAAAAAGACCAATTCCAACTGCTATTGAAGACTTTAATACGTTTGGAATGGCATCAATAATCTTTCCACGTACTCCTGTTACCGTTAAAACAAAAAACAACACGCCGGATATAAAAACTGCCCCAAGTGCCGTTTGCCATGACAATCCTTGTCCTAATACTACTGAATACGTAAAAAACGCATTTAAACCCATCCCTGGACCGGTTACAATGGGGAAGTTTGCCCACAGGGCCATCAGTAACGTACTAAATACAATGGCATAAATGGTAGCTGCGAGAGCCGCTTCTCGGGGTATACCCGCGTCAGACATGATAATGGGATTGACAATTACCATATAACTGACCGTCATAAAAGTTGTAAGTCCTGCTAGTATTTCTTGTTTTGGTGTTGTGTTGCGCTCTGATAGTTTAAACAAGCGCTCTAATATTCCGTTACGCTCCAACGCGCGCGCCTCCCTACTTCTAAAAAAAATAAAAAATCCTACCTATTCAAATGTCCTAAAAAGGACACGATTTAGGAGGATTTTACGTTGCAAAGTAAAATCTTTTGTCCTATTATAGTCTTAATTTGTAGATATGCAAAGGCAGAAAACGCTATCATTATAAAAATTTTTATCTTCCGTTAGTTTGGAATTTTGAAAATTTATTTCTTCTATCTTTTTAGTCTGTTGCAAGAGTGCTCTTTTTAATCATTCATACAAAAAAAGAATGCTAAAAAAGCATTCTTTTCTTCGTTTTACATCTTATGAAATTAAAAGCGGGATTCTTTTTAGAAGACGATCAATCGAATGATTTGCTTCTTTCAATACAATTCCCTGGTCAATTGTTTTCAGCACGCGATTTTCCATCACGATTTCTCCATCAACCATCGTTAGTTCTACATCTGCTCGCGTTGCTGAATACACCACTCTGGAAATAGGGTCTACGCCGTAAGATGGAAAGGTATGGAGCTGATTTAAATTTAAAATAGCAAGATCCGCTTTTTTCCCAACCTCTAAACTTCCAATTTTTTTTTCGAGCCCAACTGCTTTCGCTCCGCCGATTGTAGCCATTTCTAGAACGTGCTTTGCATTCATGGCGGTTGGTCCATACGCTGGTTTATGAATCGTAGCGGCCAGCCTCATTTCGTTGAACATATCTAAATTGTTATTACAAGGAGCACCGTCAGCGCCAAGACTTAAAAATACCCCCTGCTCTAATAGATTGGGCACATCTGCGATTCCCGATGCGAGTTTCAAATTTGAGCCTGGGCAATGACTGACTTTTACTCCTTGATTCTTAATAATTTGCTTCTCTTGATCGTTTAACCACACACAGTGCGCTAAAATAAGGCGCTCATTGGCTAATCCTAAATGATCTAAATACATAATATTTCTCATACCCGTTTCAGCTTCTACGATGCGAATTTCTTCCTGATTCTCAGAAGCATGAGTATGTACATGAACATTATATGCAGCTGATAAATGACTCACTTCACGCAGCAAATCTTCCGTACACGACAGCACAAATCTTGGGGAGAATGCATATCGAATACGACCGTTATTTGAATCATGCCATTTTTCAAGTAATTCTACACTTTCTTTAATAGAGTCAGCCGTTGTCTCCTGAAGGGCTTTTGGCAGATCATCGCCCTTTTTATCCATCATTACTTTTCCTGCAAGAGCTCGGATTCCGCTTTGAGATATAGCTTGAAAAGCAGAGTCCGTATGATGAACAGTTTCCATATCTACAATCGTTGTAGTTCCGCTTTGAATAAGTTCGCCGATCCCTAACAGTGCTGAATAATAAATAGATTCTTCATCATGCGAAGCTTCAAGCGGCCATATTTTCTTTTTAAGCCAGTCTAGCAGCTCTAAATCATCTGCTTGCCCTCTAAAAAGCGTTTGACATAAATGAATATGAGTATGTATAAAGCCTGGCACAATCGTTTTATTTGCCGCGTCAATGACTTTATCTACCTTTTCCGGATGCAGATTTTTTCCAATGGCTGCAATATGATTTCCTACAATATAAAGGTCACCGTAAATAATATCGTTCTTCTCATTCATCGTAATAATCTCTGCATTTTTAATTAATGTGTGCGCCATACCTTCTTCCCCTCTTTCGTAACATCTATCTATTTTCTAGCTCAAGCCGAACACTAACATCTTCAAGCAACCTTTCTTACACTGTTCTTATATATATATGATGCACGCTCTGAGTTGAATAAGTGTAGGTAACCTCATACGCTATAGAGACTTTGGGTAAAAAAAATTCCTAGCTGATTATACAGCTAGGAGGTTGGATTTATGATAAAATCCCAAGTCCCTTTTTCAAGAGGTTATACGAAATCGCAGGAGAATAATGTGATCTTGTATATATAATATGGTGTTTTCAGTCTATATTCCAGCTTTTTGTCAGAAGTTCTAACATTGTTTTTTTATTCTTTTTCATTATGTGACTTTTCTTAACACCCTTATTTTTCATGTTATGCAATTTATTTTCGTTTCTTCTATGTAATATTTCCTAAAAATAAAGAATCTATCTTCTGTTTCTATACAAAACAGAAAAGTTATTTTATGATTTGTATGATTAAAAAACTACAAATCTATATTTTAGGGGTGATTAGTTTGGAAAAAATAAATGTTGGCTGTCGTTTTACGCTTTCCGTTATGAGTGATAACTTCATCGATATTATTTTAGACGCACTAAACGAAGTGGACATGTCTAAAGTTCAGCGAAAAACGGACCGTGTTAGTACATTTATTGAAGGAACTGCCAAAGACGTGTTTGAAGTTGTGCAAGCCGTTTATAAAAGTGCTGGAAAATCAGGAAAGCATATTGTGTTGAATGCTACATTTTCAACAGGGCAGCACGAAAAATATTTCAAAAAAAGAAAAGTAGAACCAAAAGAAAGCGTGTCTCCAAAGCAACAGCTTTGTGCTTCGTTCCCTGTATCCACTCAATTTTCTTTGTATCCATTAGATACGCCGCATTATGTAGACATCATCAAAAGCGGAATTGGCGCAGTTAAACAACAGGGAGTTTTTGCCGAAACCGTGCCTTTTGCAACAGCTTTAGAAGGGGATGTGGACAAAGTATTCGCTTCTTTATACGAATGTTTTATTGAATCCGTGCAGCAAGCCCGTGTCGTGATGACAGTTAATATGACAGCACATAGCCCTTCTTCAAAACGATAAATTACTTCTTATCTATTTATAAAGATAGAGTAATAGAAAGGATTTATATAAATATGGCTACAAAAAGAACGTTTTTTTCTTTTTTCTTGATAAGTGTATTATTGTGTATATTAGTCGTACCAAATTCTGTTCTGGCTAGTGAAAAACCTGCCCATTTAACGGTTGCTTCTTATACTCAGTTTTTGAAAGCGCAAAGTGATAAAAGTGCACTATATGAATTTTCAAAACTGTCACGTCAGCAAAAACAAAAAGTTGTACAATCACTAAAGGATCCATCTCTGTTAAAAATGGATATTGAAGAGAGCAGCGGCACGGTTGAAGCTGCAAGTACAGCAGCATACGGAGCAAGAACGGCTTCACCTTTATTCAAAACAGCAGCTTATACGGCTTCTTATAAAGCGGCTGGATTTACAACAACGAAACTAACGGTGTACGTAGACTATTACACAAAAAACTCATCGGTGACTTCAGTCAAAAGTGTACGAGGCGTCGTTACGAAAAATGTAAACCCCCTTGTGTCTATTTCAAAAAAGAATTCAAAATCTTGGGTACAAAACAACCGAGCCTACGGGCGGATCGACTGGCAGTGGAAAGTTGCAGCTAAAGATGCCGGAATCAAAAGACAAACTGTTTACGGCACAGCTTCCGGCACTTCAGGCGGATCTACAGCTACAGTTAATTGATAAAGAGGAATAAATGATGAAAAAAATGATATGGTGGATTGTCGGTATTACTACCGGAGTTCTTTTACTAGGTATTCTGGTAGGTTATTTATCGTTTTACAGCATATAAAAACAGCAGGCGAAATTACCTGCTGTTTTTTTATCTAAATGTCATACTCTTGTCATAAAATTAAAACCTCCACTTACAGTGTCTAAGTGCCTGTAAGAAGAGGTTGGGATCACAATTGTTAGTAAGCCTGGTCTCTTCTTATCTTTCAAGCACTGCTTGTGGGAGTTGGCACGGTTCTATAAAGTCCGTTGCCGAGGTTTCACAGGGCCTATCCCTCCACCTCTCTTGATAAGAAGTTTGTCGAATTTTGTTGATAATTGTTGATAAGATAAGTATTATGTTACATGCTGCACAAACAGATGTCAACTACTTTTCAGAAAATTGTTTTCCCTCTAAAACTATGATATCGCTACCATTACTATGACAACTAGGTTACAAATATATAATTTTTTTTATATTTTTGTAATCATGCCTTTACAACTGACTTTTTTTCAAAAGAAGTAATAGCTTCATCTAGCATGCGAATGCCATCATCTATCTGTTCTTTTGTTACAGTAAGCGGAGGTACCATACGAATAACTTCACTTGCATTTCCGCAAAAATAAAATAACACGCCTTTTTCTAAAGCTAGATCTAAAATCTCGAATAAGGCGTCTCCATCTCCTTCTCCCGTATAAGGATCAACAATTTCAATTCCAATCATAAGTCCTAAACCACGGATATCACCAATCACTGAATGTTTTTCCTTTAAAAGATGTAGCTTTTCTAACGCATAAGCACCCATTTTTTTCGTATTATCCAGCAGTTGTTCTTCTTTCATCACTTCAAGAGTTGCAAGCGCTGCTGAACATCCAATAGGATTCCCTCCAAATGTTGTACTATGTGTGCCAAGCGGCCACTGCTTCATTAATTCTTGAGAAGCTACTGTTGCACTAAGTGGAATTCCAGAAGCAATTCCTTTTGCTATAGCCATGATATCCGGTACGACATCGAACGTTTGTCCAGCAAACCATTCGCCGGTGCGTCCAAAACCCGTTTGCACTTCATCAAAAATAAGTAATATTCCGTGTCGATCACAAATTTCTCTTAACTTCTTCATCCAACTTTTAGGAGGAATAATATAGCCGCCTTCTCCTAATACTGGTTCCAAAATAACCGCAGCCACTTCTTCAGGCGTCACTTGGTGCTTAAACAGTGTTTCAAAATCTTTTTCAAGCTTTTCAGTAAAGTATATATCGCTATCTAGCTCTGCAGGACACTCTTTTGGATTTGCATATGGAATTTGATACGTCAGTCCCGACGGCTGCTGAAATTGTCTATATTTACTTTTGGATGTTGTAACACTTAAAGCTCCCATGGAACGGCCATGAAAACAACCTAAAAAAGAAATAACGTACGGACGCTTAGTCACATGTCTCGCTAATTTCAATGCTCCTTCAATTGCTTCGGTGCCACTATTCCCAAAGAAAAAACAGTCTAAATCGCCCGGTGTTACCTTCCCTAACTCATCAGCTAACTTTAATATCGATTCGTACATAATAACACCTGAAGGACCATGCAATAATTGATCTGCTCCATCTTTAATGGCTTTTACTACTTTCGGATGTCTATGTCCTACATTTGTCGTAGCAATTCCGGAAGTAAAATCGAGATATTCCTTACCATCCAGCCCGTAATAATAGCATCCTTCTTCTTTCACAACGGGCAAATTCGGATGGTCTTTAGCCATCGTCGGTGCTAGCAATTCAGGCATTCTTTCAAATAAATGACTCCAATCTTTTGACATACTACATCCTCCTTGAAATTATCCAAATCAATTAATCTTATTCTGAAATATAGTTGCTTATTAAACAATATTAGGAAATCCAGTTATACTAAACGCTTTAATAGAATAGTAATAAAACTTATTTTACTATGCATTTTTATTAAAATCAATTGTATAAATATTTATATATAAAATTAATATATCGTCTTTCAATCTCCTCTACTCTTCGCTTATTTACAATACTTAAAAGCACTGAAGAAAATTCTCCAGTGCTTTTAAGTATATTTATTCAAGATGTTTGGCATCATTGATCGTTTCGAGACGCCATTTTCCACTTTCATAAGCAAAAGTTGTAATCGATGTATTTTGTAAAATAGTAGTCCCTGTTCCTTGTTCTCCGCTTGTTACATGATGAATGAATGTATTAATTGCTGCTCCATGACTAACAACTGCTACTTTCTTTCCGATAGACTCCTTCATAATTTCCGTTAACCGTCGAACCATCCGTTCTTGAGCAGCTTCGAGCGTTTCGATATTATATAAAGGCTCTTCTCCCCAATTTGTCGCATAGTTTGGCACAAGCTCATGCAAAACTTCTACGTTCTTTGATTCTAGTTCTCCAAAAGAGCGCTCACGCAGCTGTTCACAAACCTCGACTTTATCTACTTTAGCAACTGCCGCAATTTCTCGGGCCGTCTCCTGCGCACGAAGCAAATCGCTTGTGTAGATTACATCAATATGGGTATCTCGAAAACGTTCCGCTACGCGTTTGGCTTGTTGCCTTCCCGCTTCGTTGAGCGGAATATCAGCATGCCCTTGAATAAGTTTGTTTTTATTCCAATCTGTTTGGCCGTGTCTAATTAAGTAAAGCATCGTAATCCCCCTTTAATCCCGTTTTAAAAATTGATAGACAGCTTTATCAACCTCTGGGCTTTCATGTAAATCCGAATGTGCTTCATGAAACGTTTGGAGATGAATATGTTCGGTAAACTCTTGCAGTCCATATGCACTTTCTACTGTTACCACACCATCTGTCTTATCTCCCACATCTCCTGCTCCTGAAAAAACGTCGATTTCTTTTGAGAAATCTTGACGACTTTCGTATAGCTTGTTCAACGCTATAGAGTGAAAAGCTAAATCACGGGCACCCATAGATTCAATATGATTGCGTGCATGAGGGTACATCTCCATTAATTCCTGATAATCTAATCCTTGAATTGGTGATCCTAACGTAACTAATTTTTGAATATATTGAGGGTTAGACAAACTAACAGCAGCTGCTGTTACTCCTCCCATACTATGTCCAACTAAATCAACAGAAGATGTTTTATATGTATCACGTACATCTTGCATAATAGCTTCAATCCATTTTTGCTGCTGTGCAATACTGGCATCTGGCTTTTTAAAGACGATATGAATAAGCGGAAGTTTTCCCTCTTTTGCTTTCATAATATGCTTCCACTGAATAGCTCCATCTTTTTGAACGACACAGTAAGCTACTTTAGTTCCCCATCCGTTTTGTTCAAATCGTTTAATCATTTTCCCTAAACTTTTTTGACTACCTAAATAGCCATGAATAAATAAAACCGGCACATTTTTCGATTGGGCACCTCGTTTTGTTTGTGGGGCAAAGATATAAAAACAAAGCGAAATAAATAATATAATACTAATCAATAAAATCAATAGCCGCAAGTTCTCACCCTCCGATCGTCTCGTCCATTATACTCATTAATAAAAAAATTTGGAGTGAATTTTATTCTGATACGTCCTGTAAGCTGCAGAACTTGTCATCTTTTTCTTGTCAACGAGCTGCTCAAAGCGCAAACGCTTTTCCGTAAGCATCTCTGTTAGCCTTTGTTCTTCATTAGCATCCGTGCATATAGAAATTAATTCTTCTATTGTAGCCATATCTCGTTTTAGCTCTTGTTCATCAGTTATCATGTTTGCATTTTTTAACATCCTATACGCTTGGCGCAGTTCTTCAGGTATATGTGATAAATCTTCTAACTTTAATGGTTTTCCTTCCCCAGGTAGCTTATCAAAGTCACCGTCTTTTATTGCTTGTCTAATTCTTTCTTCAGCAATTATATACGCAATATCCAAGGAAAGACCTCCTTTAAGAAAATATAAAATTCAACCTTACCTTCTATATAAAAGATGTATAACAAACACAGCTTTTATAACCGTATTTTTTATTATACTATGATTATAAAAATTGAACTACCATCACTTCTTGGCTAGATCACCTCCCTTTGTAAAATAATTTCCAGAGCTTCATGCCTTTCATTATCAAACTTTCTTGAGCAGCTTCTTAACCAACTGAAATTCAATGAACGATTCTGCGTCAGGTTTTGTTATCTTATCTTACTATATTTATACAAAAAAGCCTCCTTACACATGTAAGGAGGTGGAAAAAGGTAATTCTAAGGTCATCATGTTATGCCTACTTTCTATAAAACCACATTTTGAGAACGTTTTCAATGGTTTTTTATCTTACTTTACTAACTTTCTTTTCGTTTAATGAGACTCCGTAGAAATAACGAAGCCTCACCAAATTTCTACTCTTCTTTATCTGACGGAATCATAATTTCTCCTTCATGCTCTTGTTTTTTTCAAAAGCAGCTGGAGAATCGTTTTGGATAATTTACTAGACTGATAGGGTTTGTTAAGAAACTCACACACTCCAAGCTCTAATCCTTTGCTTCTTTCGCCTAAAGCAGATGAGATTAAGATAGGAATTTTTTCTGTCTCTGTATTTTCTTTAAGATGTCTTAAAACATCCCAGCCGTCTAACTTATTTTCTCCTAGCATGATATCTAGAACAACCACTTCCGGCTTTTGCTGATGAATAGAGTTTAATGCGTCTTCTCCGTTGTTAAAATACCGAACGTGAAAACCGCTTTCTTTTAATTCTACCTGACTAAGTAATATTACTCGTTACTTCCTTCATAAATAGAGCCCCAACCTTATTGACAAGGTTAGTGAGTCTTTGTTACCCTTATACACGTTGTGAAAAATTTAAAAGTGAATGATAAGGAAAGCAGCCGTTTTGATGAACAACCAATCAAATCAGGTTCTTTCCTTTTTATATTTTTACTAAGCTAGATACTTTGCCAAATAAAGTTTCGCTTTATACACCGTGTCCTCTTTGTCATAGGCGCACTTAGACCGAAAACAGACGGAAAGGAGTATAAAATGTTTACTCAGCTTACAGAAAAAAAACAGAATGCAGAAGAATTAAAAGAAACACTTGATGATTTAGAGTTTCAGCTGTTTCGCATGCAGGATAATTTAAAAGAAATTGCTAAAAAGTATGAAGTTATTGGTGTCGATCAGCCTGAAGATAATCAGTTAGTTATTGTATCGGCACAAAATGACGGCAACGCATGTAAAATTATGCTAAATGAATGTACAAAAGCCTATAGAGGCGCTTGGGATTTTGCCATCGATGGCGTATATGAAGATAATCACACTATTTTTATTGGTGACATTAAAGGTCCTGCTAATAAGGGATATGGCTCTGTATGTATGAATTATTTAAAAGAAGTAGCGGTTGATCAAAATGTTCATGTCATTAAAGGGGATATCGCTGAGCGCGACTGGGATCATCTCGAAAGATTGATTCATTTTTATGAAAAACATAACTTTGAGGTAAATATTGATTATACGAATAAGTGCGGAGAGATTGAATGGACTCCAGCTTATCAATAAAAAAAGCGAACAGACGACGTCTGTTCATTTTTTATTTTATATATGCTAAGCTTTTTTCAATGCTGCTAAGAGTATTTTCTTTGCAGTGATCTTGTTCAACAATCCACCATTTTACACCTGCTCTATGTCCTTCTTGCATTACCGCCTTTACATCTACTCCTCCGGTACCAAGAGGAGCAAAAAATTGCTCGCCGTCTGTTGTCATATCTTTTAAATGGATAAAAGGCGCACGATTTCGATAATGCTTCATCCACTCCACTGGATCTTCGCCTGCTTTAGTCAGCCAATAAATGTCCAGCTCTACGTCTACCTCAGTTTGTTCTAAGATTGTTTGGAGAGCTGACTTTCCAGTTGACAATTTCTTCAGCTCAAAATCATGATGATGATAGCTAAACGACATGCCTTCTTTTTTACAATACGTATAAATGTAATTTAAAGAATCAATAAGTTCGAAATATCCTTTTTCAGTTTGTCGTTCAGGCATTAAATAAGGACAAACAATATGTGAATTTCCAACTTGCTGTTCAAAGTGAATCACTTGCTCTAAATTAGATTCTAATTGTTCAAGCGGCACATGACTAGAAGCTGGCTTCAGCTGTAAATCCGTTAACCATGCTCTTACTTCTTGCGCTGTATGTCCTTCATACCCTGCAAACTCTACCCCTTGATATCCTAATGCAGCTACTTTTTGAAGAGTTCCTTTGAAGTCTTTTTTCGTTTCTTCACGCAGCGTATAAAGCTGAACTCCTACAGGTATTTCTCCCATCTTCTCTCCCCCTATTCATTGAGAAAGCTCCTATAATAGGAGCTTCTGCTTTTTATTTTACTGCACTTCCAAGCATTCCTGAAATAAAATGACGCTGAAGTGCTAGGAAGAAGACAATGATTGGAATGGTCGCAATCGTTACCCCCATCATTACTTGACCGTAATCAATAATCGATAATCCAATTAAGCTTGAAAGAGCAACCGGCAATGTAGCCATTTCGTTTGATGTAGTCGCAACTAAAGGCCACATAAAGTTATTCCACTGTGTCATAAATAAGAAAATAGCTGCTGCAGCCATAGCAGGCTTCATAGAAGGAAGCACAATGGTTAAAAAGATTCTCATCTCTCCAGCTCCGTCCAAACGAGCTGCTTCAATAAGTTCCGTTGGAAAAGCTAAAAAGTTCTGACGTAATAAAAAGATAGCGAACGGAAAGCACAGCTGCGGAACAATAAGAGCAAAATACGTATCAAGCAAATTAAAATTCGACATCAGCTGAAAAAGCGGAATGAGCGTTGCTTGATATGGAATCATCATGGACAATAAAAGCGTAGTAAAAATTGCGTTTCGTCCTTTAAATTCAAATTTAGCTAGCGCATACGCAGCTGTAGAACAGACCATTAAAGCTACAATCACATACACTCCTGAAACAAATACTGAGTTAAAGAAGACGCGCCCTAAATCAATTGAGGCATTTAAATTTTGTAGATTTGTCATAAATTGATCGCCAGGCTTCAGCGTTGGAGGGTTTGTAAACATTTTCCCTGATTCATTCGTAGCGCCGATAAACATCCAGTAAAAAGGGAAAATAGAGATAATGGTGAACAGCCCAAGCAAGCTGTATAATCCTATTTTACGCATGATGTGACTTTTCTTTTTGACCTTAGGAACGGTAGCTACTGCGGTTGCTTCTACTCTCTCTAATACACTCATGATTTATCACCCGTAAATTTAAATTGGAAGAACGTTAAAATACCAACTAATAATACAACAACGTACGCAATGGCTGAAGCATATCCAAAATCAAAGTACTCAAAGCCATTTTGATAAATATATAAGCCTAGCGTCATCGTGGAATCAGCAGGGCCGCCTTTTGTTAAGTTAAAAGGTTCGTCAAACAATTGAAGTGTACCAATTGTTGATAGAATAGTAGCAAACAAGATAACGGGTTTTAATTGTGGAACTGTTACGTGGAAAAACTTTTGAATACGATTTGCCCCGTCTAAATCAGCTGCTTCGTAAACTTCACGAGATAAACTTTGAAGAGCTGCTAGAAAAATAACCATGTTATAACCTGTCCATCTCCAAGTCATCGCAACAATGATTGAGACTTTAGCCCAAAATGGATCCCCCAGCCACTGAATTGCATCGATACCGAAAAACCCTAAAATAGTATTCATAATTCCTTCATCTTGAAGAATGATTGAAAACAAAATAGAATAGGCAACTAGTGACGTTACTGCCGGCAAGAAAAATGAAACTCGGAAAAAACCTTTCAGTTTTAAAAGCTGACTGTTTAACGCATTAGCTAGTACAAGTGCTAACAAAATCATAACGGGCACTTGAACGATTAAAATAACACCCGTATTTCCAAGCGCTTTCCAGAAAATATCATCTCCGAACAGTCGTGTGTAGTTTGATAATCCGGTAAATTCATACTTCCCGCCTTCCATACTCTGAAAGCTTAGAAAAAACGATGAAAAAATAGGGTAGATCGTAAACAGCGTGAACAGCAAAAGTGCTGGAGCAATAAATAAGTAAGGCAACGATTTATTTGTCTTCATGATGACCTCCTGGTACCGCAAGAAGAAGAGATAGAAGGTAATCTTCTAGAAATCACCTTCTATGCTTCTTGATTATTTTTTAATTCGGTTTTCTAAGCGTTTTTGAGCTGCTTCAAGCGATTCTGTAACGCCCTTACCATTTGTTACTTCTGAAACAGCTTTGACTGCTTCACTGTTTGCAACTGAGTAATTGCCTGTAAAGTTAACCGGTTTAATATCTTTCATTTCATCTGCGAATGTTTTCCAAATCGTCTGATTATTAAAGTACTCATCCTGTGCAGTGAATAATTTTGAAGAATATACGGTATTTAATGATGGGAATAATCCGCCCTTCATCGCTTCTTCTTGAACTTTATCCGTTGTTGAGAAATACTCCATAAATTTGTACGCTTCATCTGCTTTTTGACTATTTGCTGAAATCACATAGTTGCTTCCGCCTAAGTTAGAAGCACGGTTGCCTCCTTCTTCAAACGAAGGTAATAAAAATACGCCCCATTTTCCTTTTAAATCCGGAGCCTGCTGTGTAATAGAACCGAATAGCCAAGCACCGGATGGTGAACTTGCTACTTTTCCTTCTGCTAAAGCACTGATTGAAGCATCCCAGCCCACTGTATTTTTAACAATGCCTGCTTCTTTTAACTTCTTATTTAACTCCATTGCTTTTTTCGCTTCTTTAGAAGTTAAATTTAACTTTCCTTTGTTATTAAAATAGAACGTACCTTGCTGTGTCAGCGCCATTCGGAATAAGCCATCGTCATTGTTAAAATCTAAACCTAGTAAATCAACGCCAACTTTTTCTTTAATTTTCTTACCAGCCGCAATGTAATCATCCCATGTTTTGATACTGTTTGGATCTACGCCTGCTTTTTCAAAGTAATCTGTGCGGTAGAAAACGCCTGTTGGACCTGCATCAAACGGGAAGCCGTACATATCCCCATTCTTTGATAAAAGGGCTCTCTTAAACTCAGGAAATTTATCTTCTTGCTTATCAAATCCTTTTTTTGATAGGTTTAAAAATGCTTTTGGAAATGCATCCAAATATCCTTGGAAACGATCGTCTTCTACTAATACAATATCAGGAAGGCCTTTTCCGCCAGCTTGCAATCCTGTTGTTAGTTTTGAATAAACGTCTTCACGTCCCATATCCACTACTTTTAATTTAAAACCTGGATTCTCTTTTTGATATTCTGCTGCTGCTTTCTTTAATACCGGTACGTTAATATTCCAAGCCCACGCAACAACTTCTTTTCCACCGCTACCACTTGTTTCATTAGCAGACTTTCCTCCGCATCCTGCAAGTACTAGGGTTAAAATGAGTGCAAAACTGATTAAACTAAACCAACGTTTCAATGAATACCCCTCCTATGATCTCGTCTCCTAGTGTGGCAAGTTTTTTTGTAAACGCTCATATCTCTTTTTCTCCCGAAAGAATTATTGAAAAATAATTCTGTATATTGAAAGCGTATACAATTTACTTAATCTAAATTATATGAATGAATACCCTTTTCCTCAATGGTAAATATAAAAGGCAAAAACCTTACATTTTTGCCTTTTTCTAAATTGATTTTGTTATTATGGTTTCTATTAACTTTTTCGTTTACGAAAAAAAGCGAATGTACTGTCGTTGTTGAAACAGAACACAATCGCTTATTTAAAAAAATCCAATGTATACTATTTTTTTGCTACATAAGTAACACTTTCTTGCTTATTTGGGACGTTCTAAGGAAAATAATTGTCCCAGTTTACTATAGTTAGAACCCGCAAGTCGGCTGACTGGCTTCACACGTTCTGCAGAAACGCGATCGTTTTCTATCACTTTTTCACTAATATGAAACATCACAACTTCACCGATAAACAAATCTGAGCTGTATGCTTCGTTCGTTCCTAATGGAACAATTTGGTGAAGTTTACATTCCATTCGAATGCTGGCTTCTTGAATTCCGGGAACCTGCACTTTTTTGCTCGGTGCTAGTGTTAACCCCGTTTCTTCGACTTCACTTACGGAAGAAGGATAAGAAGATGCCGCTTGATTCACTTGTTCCACTAAGTTTTCGTCTACAAGATGAACCACAAATTCTTTAGATACACTAATATTTTTGGCCGTATCTTTCGTCATTTGACCTTCACTTCTCGAAACCGAAACGGCAATCAGCGGAGGCTCTGCTGCAACTACATTAAAGAAACTAAACGGCGCGGCATTCACTACACCGTCGTTATTTTGACTTGTAATAAACGCAATAGGCCGAGGAATGACGACACCTGTTAGTAAATGATAATTGTCTTTTGCACTTTGTACCGCTGGATCGACTACCTTCATTTTACCCACTCCTTTTCTTCCATTTACTTTATTGTATGGTAACGAAAAGAGCATAGATTAGCTAGCAATTTGCTCACCAACATGCAAAAAAATCCGAACGATGAATCGTTCGGATCTTCCTTCAACTAAAATACTTTTGTCTCAGCCTATTTCGTTAATTTAACACCGTAATTTTTACTGTACGACGTCCGAATGCTTTTGCAGCTGATTCAGAAGGTACTAATACGTCAATTCGATATCCTTTAATCGCACCGCCCGTATCACCTGCTGTTGCCACTCCGTATCCTTCTACATATACTTTCGAACCTAATGGGATAACGGATGGATCTACCGCAATAATTTTATGAGTGCCTGAACTTACATTTTGCCCAGTAGCTGTTACGCCGCTACAACCTGCACAATTAGCTGTATAAGCTGTTGCTTCTACATACATTTCTTTACCAGAATGCTTTTGTGTGCTTTCTTCTTTTTTCGTTTCTTTTGCTTCTGAAGAAACGGCTGCTTTCTTCTCTGTAGCTGCAGCTGTTTTTACTTCTTGTTTTGGCTCTGTTTTTACATCTTTTTTAGCTGTTGCTAGTTCAGCTTGACGCTTTGCTTCTGCATCAGCCTCAGCCTTTTCAGCTGCCTGCTGTTTTGCCACTTGCTCAGCTTGCTTTTGAGCTGCTTCTTTTTCTTTTGCAATCTTATCTTGAATGCCTGTTAATTCAGACTGAAGGTTTGCTTTTTCTGAAGAAGCTGCCTCAATTTCATTTACGACCGTGCTGTATTTTTCTTGCATAGTTGTTAACGTTGCTGTTTGTTTGGCAACGTTTTTATCTAATTCAGCTTGTTTAGCCGCTAGGCTACCTTTTGCTGCTTCTAGTACTTTTTCTTGCTTATCAATTTCTTTTTTATCTTTTTCAATTTGATCTAAATCATTTTGATGTTGCTTTAAAATATCATTATCTGCTGACAATAAAGTTGTTACAGCACCCATACGTGCAACAAAATCTCCAAAGTTATCAGCATTCATTAATGTATCAATAACAACGCTTGTTTTATCGTCTTGCTGTAAAGCAACTAATCGATTTTCAATAATATCTTTACGACTTAACACTTTTTCCTGAAGCAAAACGATCTCTTTTTTCTTTTTCTCAATCATTTGGTTCGCTTCTGAAATCTGCTTTTCAGTCGATGCTAACTCTTTTTTATTGTTAGAGATTACTGTATGTAATGAATTTAATTGTGATTGAATGTTTTGAACATCTGAATTGATAGACTGTTTCTCTTTCTCTTTTTGTTGAACAGCCTTTTCTGTTTCTTTAATTTTATTTTCAGTACTCTGGAGCGCTTCTTCATTCGATTGGGCGTGAGTCTCTGTAATGCCGGTCATGAAGAAAATTCCTGTGACTGCTGCAAGAGTCATACGCTTAAAAATTTTCATAAAGTAATAGTCCCCTTTCCTCATAGACATAGTTATACCATAAAAAACTATCTGTTTATGTTACAATACAATTAAAAAAATCCCATAATCTGTATAACCAAGAATCTCTTTCTGGGAATTCATCACCAAAATCCCTTGATAGAGAGGTTTACTGTTTATTAAAAAAGATATATTTTTGTCATAAACAGGGCAAAATTCCTCTTCAAAAATAGAAATAACTACTTATTATTACAGATATATTACAAATTTTTCACGGAAAATTATGTGTTTTACCGTCTTTTTTCGGTGTTTTTTACTTTTTATTACATAAATGCCACCTACATAATTCCTATACTATTTATAAAGTTGTGACTTTTTCACTTCTTTTTCACACTGTATATACACAAAAAGACGCCCATAAGTCAAATGCGCGTCTTTTTTTCACACGTATGAATACGTTATTTTTCAGAGGTTACTAGTTTTAAAGGCACCGGAATTTGCTTATCTACTTTTTTGCCTTGAAGAACATTTTTAGCAGACTTTACGGCAAGTTTACCAATTAAAACAGGCTGCTGAGCTACAGTTGCTCCTAGTTTCCCTTCTTTTACCGCTTTAATTGCATCGTCGTTTCCATCAAACCCTACTACTAACACATCTTTTCCTGAGCTGTTAATAGCTTGAATAGCTCCTAATGCCATTTCATCATTGTGAGCAAATACGGCTTTGATACCAGGATTTCCTTGAAGAACATTCTCCATAACGTTTAAGCCTTTTGTACGGTCAAAATCAGCTGATTGTTTAGCCGTAATATCTAGCTTTTGATCTGCAACGTTGTGGAACCCTTTTCCTCGTTCGCGAGTTGCTGAAGCTCCTGGTACGCCTTCAAGTTCTGCTACTTGAGCTTTTTCCCCCACTTTTTTTACAATGTAATCAGCAGCCATTTGACCACCTTTTACATTATCTGAAGCTACCAGTGTTTCCACTTTCCCTTTTTCTGCTGAACGATCTAGCGTAATAACTGGAATACCTACATTATTAGCCGATTGTACTGCTGTTGAAATAGCAGCCGAATCCGTTGGGTTAATAAGCAGAATGTTAACACCTTGCTGCATTAAATCTTCTACATCGTTAATTTGTTTTGCTGAATCATTTTGAGCATCTACTACGACTACTTCCATACCTAGTTTTTTTGCTTCTTTTTGTACCCCTTCTTTTAGCGAGACAAAGAACGGATTATTTAATGTAGAAACAGATAAACCAATTTTAATATCTTTTAAATTTTTACTTTGAGATGGTTTCGCCCACTCAGGAGGCTGAAGTGAACAAGCCCCTAACAGTAATAATGAAAATGATAATAACACGAGCCAAATTTTCTTCATGTTTTCCCCTCCTAAGCTGACTTCTTGCGATCAATTAATACCGCGATTAAAATAACAATTCCTTTTACGACCATTTGATAAAATGACGAAACGCCAAGTAAGTTTAAGCCATTGTTTAACGTTCCGATAATCAACGCACCAATTAATGTTCCAACAATGCGTCCACGTCCTCCAGAAAGACTTGTTCCACCTAGTACTACTGCAGCAATAGCATCTAACTCATAAGATGTACCTGCAGTTGGCTGAGCAGAGTTCAAACGAGAAGTCAAAATCGCTCCTGATAGCGCTGCCAATAATCCTGCTAGTGAGTAGATCATAACCTTAACTTTTGGCACTTTGATTCCTGAAATAAATGCCGCTTTTTCATTTCCACCGATTGCATATGTTCTACGACCAAACGGCGTTTTATGCAAAATCACCCATAGGACAGCAAATGCTAGTACCATCGTAATCGCTGGAACAGGAATACCTAGAAAATAGCCGCGACCAAATAATTGGAAGTAATAATTTTCACCTAAGCCGGTAATCGGGTTTCCATCTGTATAAACAAGCGTTAACCCTCTAAAAATTGTCATCGTAGCTAGCGTCGCAATAAACGGCGCCATTTTTCCTTTTGTAATAAGCAAGCCGTTAATCATACCCATTACAGCTCCTAACACACATCCTATTAAAATAGCTAAAATAGGATCTACACCCGAAACGATCATACCTGCCATTAACGCACTTGATAGAGCAAGTATAGAGCCAACCGATAAATCAATTCCGCCTGTTAAAATGACAAATGTCATACCGAATGCAATTAAGGCATTAATGGCTACTTGACGCAGCAAGTTTAAAATATTTAAAGGTTCTAAAAAGCTTGGATTTAAAATCGATACAATGACAATAAGAATAAATAGACCTAGTAACGGACCTAGCTTTTGCATCACGTTATCAACGCGATTTTCTTTTATCGCTGTGTTTGCTTTCATTTTACTGACCTCCTGTTGCAAATGTCATAATTTTTTCTTGAGTTGCTTCTTCACTTGTCAGTTCACCTGTTATTTTTCCTTCATGCACAACAAGAATGCGATCGCTCATACCGAGTACTTCCGGAAGCTCTGAAGACACCATAATGATGGCCACGCCTCTGTCTGTGAGTTCATTCATAAGCTGATAAATTTCACGCTTTGCCCCAACGTCTACTCCTCGAGTTGGTTCATCTAAAATCAGCACTTTGGGTCCAATGCCAATCCACTTGGCGATAACTACTTTTTGCTGATTTCCTCCCGATAAGTTACCTGCACTCGTCTCAGACGACTCGGTTTTGATCGTTAAACGTTTAATAAGTAACTCTACAAATTGCTGCTCGCTTTTTTGTTCAATAAAGCCTTTAGGCGAAAAGCTGAATAGACTTGGAAGCGCAATATTTTCTCGAATAGAAAAATCCAGAACGAGCCCTTCTGTTTTACGGTCTTCTGTAATGAACCCGAGACCCAATTTAATGGCTTGAACGGGCTTTGTGATGTTGACCCGTTTGCCATTTAATATAATTTCGCCTTTTTCTAACGGATCTAGTCCGAAGATAGCCCGCATAATTTCCGTTCTGCCAGCTCCCATCAGCCCTGCAACGCCAACAATTTCTCCTGATCGCACTGAAAAATTAACGTCTTGAAATACACCTTTTCTCTCTAAGCCTTTTGCTTCAAATACAACGTCTCCTTTAGAAGAAGTCCTAGCAGGAAATCGATCCGTTAATTCTCTTCCTACCATTTTACGAACGACATCATCGAAGCTGGTTTCTGGAATCGGCTTTTTATCCACTGTCTGTCCGTCACGCATGACCGTAATGGAATCACAAATAGCGAAAATCTCTTCCATACGATGTGAAATATAGACAATCGATACACCTTGTTTTCGCAGTGCATTAATCACGTCAAATAACTTTTGAATTTCTCTTTCAGTAAGCGCTGCCGTTGGCTCATCCATGATAATGACTTTTGCATTGGTCATCAGCGCTTTGGCTATCTCAATCATTTGCTGCTGTCCGACCGAACAAAGTCCCGCTTCTTGATCAAGAGGAATGGTAACAGCTAATTTTTCAAACTGCTCCTTTGCTAACGCTTTCATTTCTTTTGTTTTTAAAAAACCTAAGGATGTTTTTAATTCTTTGCCGATAAATAGATTCTCAAGCACCGTCATTTCAGGCCAAACGTTCAGCTCTTGATGAATGAAAGTAATTCCATTTTGTTCTGCTTCTTTTGGATTTTGGAAATATGTTTCTTTGCCATCAATCAGAATCTGCCCTTCATCTTTTTTATGAAGGCCGGTTAAAATATTCATCAGCGTAGATTTTCCCGCTCCATTTTCCCCCATTAGTGCGTGAACTTCACCTTCATGTAATTCAAAATCCACACCCCTTAGTACACGGTTTGCTCCAAAGGCTTTATGAATCCCTCTCATTGCAATATGCATGCTGTTCACCTCTTTTAAAAAATAACTCCCGCTTGTAAAATGCAGTTTGCATAAGGAGTTGCTTCTCCTGTACGAATTACCACTTTTGCTTTGCTTGTTAGCATTTTTAATTGTTCATGCGATACTTCTTCTACTAAGATGTTTTGCTTTTCCATTAACTCATAAGCTTTTTGATTTCTTTTTTTCATTTCAGCTGCAATCACTATTTTTTCTGTAGCCATATCTTCTAATACAGCCATTACTACATCTTCAAAGCTAGGCACTCCTAGCTTTAAAGACAAATCAATTTTAGGCACATTACTAGGAACAGGTAACCCTGCATCTGCAATGACAATTGTGTCTGTATGACCTAGATCTGTTAGTATCTTTGTAATATGACTGTTAATCATTCCGTGTCGTTTCATTTACAAGCTCTCCTCCACTTCTTTTCGAGTCGGCATGCCGCCTTGAGCACCAAATTTAGTGACGGATAGCGAAGCTGCGCGATTGGCAAATTGAATTCCCTTTTCAAAACCCATGCCTTCGGCAAGTGCCACAGCAAGCGCTGCATTAAATGTATCTCCTGCTCCTGTTGTATCAACCGCTTCTACTTGATAAGAAGGAACCAATACTTCTTTCTCGCCGTTAAAATAGCGTACACCTTGTTTTCCTTCTGTAATGAACAATTTATTTGGATACTGTTTTAACATTTCTGCTTTTTCTTTTCCTTCAAATAAAAGCTCTGCTTCATGTTCATTTGGAGTGATGTAAAAAACTTGTTCAATCACTTCTGCTTTTAATGGTCTTGCAGGGGCTGGGTTTAATAAAAGCGGTACGTTTAATTCCTGACACAGCTGAGCAACATATTCAACCGTTTCTTCTGGAATTTCTTGCTGAATAAGTACGATATCAGCTTCTTTAATTTTTTCTTTTGCTTTTTCTACGTAGTCTGGAGTAATATAATCGTTTGCTCCTTTGACAACTACAATGCTGTTATCGCCTTCAGCGAGTATAATGTGAGCTGTTCCGCTATCTGAACCTGTAACCGGTTTCACACTTTCCACAGATACACCGTTTGATTTGAAATTCTCCAGGATTGCTTTTCCATAATGATCTTCGCCCACACACCCAATCATACTCACATCCGCTCCAAGACGGGCTGCTGCAACAGCTTGGTTGGCTCCTTTTCCTCCCGGAACGGTTTTAAATGATTCTCCTAACACTGTTTCTCCAGCTCCAGGACGAATATTTGATGTTACTACTAAATCCATTGATGAACTTCCAATCACAGTTACTTTAGCCATGTTCCTCAACCTTTCGTGTCGTATTTCGTTCAATAAACGTAACGGGTAGTTGTACTTGCTTTTGAATTAAAGGTTCTTTCTTAATGCATTTCATTAACAGACCTGCTGCTTGCTTGCCCATTTCATAAGCAGGCTGACGAATTGTAGACAGCGCTGGAAACGAAAAGCGGCTTTGCGGAATATCATCAAAACCAATCACTTGTAGATCATCAGGCACACTTTTTTCTAATCGAAACGCCTCGTGTAAAACAGCTGTGGCTACAATGTCATTACTAGCAATTATTCCATCTGTTTCAGGGTACTTTTGAAAGATTTCCTTTGCCCATTTCTGCGCATCGTCAAACGCTAGAGAATTTGTATTTAATACGTAAAAGTCTGCATCAGACTGACTCAAAACAGACAGAGAGCCTTGAAAACGTTCCTGGGCAGGCTTTACATTTACTGGACCTTTGATAAGTGTAACTCTTTTACTTCCTCTTTTGATTATTTCTTCTGCAGCAAGTTTCCCACCTTCAAAACCATCAGCATAAACGGATGGATACTGATCAGAACTTCTATCTAAAAACACTACGGGAAATGTAAGACCTTCATATAGTTTCTGAGCTAGACTTGTTGTTGCCGTGATCATTCCTACTACATGATTTTGCGTAAACGTTTGGAGATATGTTAATTCTTTCTCTAACTGCTCATCACTATTGCCAAGAATTAAACGAAATCCATGGCTATGTACTTCATCTTCTATTCCTCGTGCAAGTTGAGGGAAAAAAGGGTTTGTAATGTCTGGAAGCAATAGACCAATCAAACGTGATTCACGTGTATAAAGAGAACGGGCTACTTCGTTAGGGCTGTAGTTTAATTTTTGAATTGTATTCATTACTCGCACACGCGTGTCTTCTTTTACATACCCTGTACTGTTTAAAACGCGCGAAACGGTCGCAACGGACACACCTGCTTCTTTTGCTACATCACGAATTGTTACCACTTTATTTCCCTCCCTTCATATATGTAACCGTTTACACAAATAATATCATGGAAAAGTGAAGTTGACAATCTTTTTATCAAAAAAACATCACTCCATTAAGAAGTGATGTTTCTTTCATTAGATATTAGCGTCTAGTTTCTTAAATAATTTCAAAAATTGCTCTTGATCTTTCGGTTCATAGCAAGAAAAGAAATGAGCAATCATTTTTTGCACAATCTCATTTGCTTCTTCAATCACTTGTTCACCTTTAGCTGTTAACTCAATGTTTACCTTACGACGATCCTCTTTAGAGTGATAGCGTGAAACTAACTCTAAGTCTATTAAACGATTAATAACAGGAGTAATCGCGCTAGGCTTTACGCGCATCTCTTCTGCCAGCTTGGTTACTCCAATGTGACTGCATTTACCTATAATTAATAAGATATGATATTGAAAAGGCGTAATCCCTTGTGAAAGCAACCTTTCTTTTATCTCTGCCATTACCTTTTTGTTAAGGGATATCGAAATTCTCTGGACCTCTTCAATAAATGTGAGCTGTTCCATGTTTTGACGTCCCCTTTCTTATAATCAGGGAGTCGATTTTAACATGTCAGCCCCCTGCTACACTCCAAGCGAAACCTAACCTGGGGAGAACGGCTGGTTTCGCGGAATGCTTATAACCTATTTTCTATCTATTTTATTCCGTACTATTATAATAGAAGAAACTCATTCATTATCGTTTTTCTTAAACGATCTTAAAGCTTTACGAAAAGCGTCATCATTCATAACGTCGCGTTCTTCTTTTGTGAAAACCGTGTCGTCTTTTTCGCCTTCTCTAAACTTCTGGAGCACTTGACGATACATATCATCGTTCATGACATCTTTTTCTCTCTTATGTCTAGATGTTCTTGTTTCC
Organism: Priestia aryabhattai; assembly: GCF_023715685.1. Lineage (NCBI taxonomy): Bacteria > Bacillati > Bacillota > Bacilli > Caryophanales > Bacillaceae > Priestia > Priestia aryabhattai. The sequence goes on along the minus strand of NZ_JAMBOQ010000003.1, from coordinate 200,994 downwards.
GTCTTCGCCTGTGGCTCTCTTGGCTGTTCTTCTTTTGGTGCTGCAGGTTTTTCTGGTGCTTTTTTCTCTTCTACTTTTGGCTCTTTAGGAGCATTTGAGGCAGCCGCTTCTTTTTTAGGTGGAACTGTACGCTGGCGCTTAGAAGATGATGCTTTGGCATTCATTGTAATAATTAGTACAACTAGAATCACAGCTACAACGATCAGTAAAATACCTAACATACCGTCACCTACTGTCCTTGTGTCATTCGTTTAGTCACTTGAACAACACGTTCTCCCAATGCTTTACCTAGCGCTTGGTCGTTCTCTGTTAATAATTCGTTACCTTCGATTGGACAAGTAATTCCAACACCGTAATAAGTACCGTACAGCGCATTTTCTGGAATGTTACCTGGTAACCCAGCAATAATCATACCTTGATGAAGCATAGGTGTAATTAAATTTAAAAGCGTCGCTTCTAAGCCACCGTGCGTTGTAGCTGTTGTACAGAACACCGCACCTACTTTATTAATTAATTTACCTTCTGCCCATAGATAACCTAATTTATCAATCCACGTTTTTAACCCTGAACTAATTGTTCCAAAATGCCCTGGGCAGCCCCAAATAATAGCATCCATTTCAGGCAGTTCACGTACATCTGCATCTTCGACATGCTTTACATATACGGTTGCTTCTCCAGACAGCTCAGCGCCAGAAGCAATCGCTTTTGCTAATGCCTCTGTATGTCCGCCTTCACTATCATATACGATACAAATTTTCATCCTTTATCCCTCCGTTGCTTATGAGTTCATATCTTTTGGTGCCGGTAACATACGAATATCGTCTGTTGTTTCTTTTTCTGTCTCTTCTACTTCTACTACTGCATCTTTACGAACATCACGTAGGAAGAAACTTAAAATCAATCCAATAATGGCAATAATAACTGTCCAGTAAAACGCGTCGTTAATTCCTTGTACAGTTGCTTGCGCTTGAACTTTTCCAGCTAATGTTGTTAAAGCTTGTTTTTGAGCCTCTGTTTGAGAAAGGTGAAGCGTTTGAGCAATCTTTTGAACAAATACCTGGAAGTTATTCATAAAGAATGGATCGGATGTAGTCATTGAACTGCTCATTTCATTCACATGATATGTTGTGCGATTTGTAAAGATTGTAGTCATTAAACTGATACCGATTGAACCACTCACCTGACGAAGCGTGTTCGCCATTGAGGTACCATGGCTGCTTAATTTTGCCGGCAGCTGATTTAAACCAGCTGTCATAATTGGCATCATCAATAATGACATACCGAATGCACGAATCATATAAATAATAACAATATGACTAAAGGGTGTTTCCAGTGTTAATTTTGTAAATTCGAATGTTGTCACAACCGTAATCAACATCCCGACAATCCCTAGTGGACGCGGTCCTAGTTTATCAAACAGCGTACCAGAAATTGGCGACATAACTAACATAACAAGTGCACCAGGCAAGATTAATAAACCTGAATCAAACGCTGAATAGCCACGAATATTTTGCAAATAAATTGGTAATAAGAACATACCAGCATACATGCTAATTGTAATGGCAATACTAATGATATTAGATAATGAGAAAATACTGTATTTAAATACTCTCACATCAAGTAATGGACTCTTAAGTCGAAGCTGCTGCAAAACAAAGATGATTAATAAGACGATACCACCGATCATCGTTGATAATACAACTGAATCCGTCCAACCATCTTTTCCAGCTTCACTGAAGCCGTATAGAAGTAAAGCCATACCTGCAAGAGATGTAAACACAGAAATTAGATCTACTTTTACATTTTGAGGTGGTTTAATATCTTTTAATTTAAAAGCTGCAATAATAAGTACGAGCGCCCCTAGTGGCACCATTCCCGTAAATAAAATGTGCCAGTCATAGTTTTGAATAACCCATCCTGAAAGCGTCGGTCCAATTGCCGGAGCGAACATCATGGCTAAACCAAAGATCCCCATTCCTTTTCCGCGCATATGAGGAGGGAAAATAAATACGATAATGGTCATAACTAGAGGTGCTAGTACTCCTCCTCCGACTGCTTGAACAAGACGTCCTATTAGCATAATCGAGAAAGTAGGCGCAATTCCGCAGACAAGTGCACCTACTGTAAAGCAGACCATTGCAAATAAGAATAAGCGACGAACGCCAAAACGTTCAATTAAATAGGCTGATAATGGAATAAGTGCACCATTTACAAGCATATATCCCGTAAGCAACCACTGTGCCGTATTAGCCGTAACGCCAAACTCTGTAATCAGATGCGGAATCGCAACATTTAGCAGCGTTTGGTTTAAAATTGCTAAGAACAATCCAAGCATAAGTACGACTAGTAGCGGGATATGCTTTTTAACTGAGCTTTCCTCTGGTTGTATCGTGTTTGCTGACATCAGTTCCTTCCTCCTTTCTTCTCTTCTTAATCATGTACGTGCTTAGTTTTTAGAGATTTTAACTTCTGCGTTCATACCTGGTAGTACGTTTTCAGAGTAGTTAGAAATAGAGATTTTAACAGGAACTGTTTGTGATACTTTAGTATAGTTGCCGTCTGAATTAGAGCTTGGCATTAATGAGAAAATTGAGTTTGTTGCATAACCGATTTCTTCTACTTTTCCATCGATTGTTGTTTTAGTATCTCCGTCAACTGTTACATCAACGTCATCGCCAGCTTCAATATCTTTTAATTTGTCTTCTTTAATGTTTGCAATGATGAATAAGTTATTCATATCTACTTCGCTAGCAATTTGTTGACCAGCTTGAACCATTTGATTTTCTTTTACCTGTGTTTTGATGATTTTTCCATTTTCTGGTACTGTAACTGTTTTTTCTCCATCTTCTGATTGGATTTTAGCTACTTCATCGTCTTTTGAAACATCTTTACCTTCTTCAATGTTCCAGCTTGCTACTTTACCTGCCGCTGGCGCTACTACTGTATAAAGGTCGCCGGACACTTTTGCGTTGTCTGTGGATACATAATTAGATTTTTGAATATAATAGTATCCTCCACCAATAATTAAAGCTAATACTACAATAATTCCGATAAAGTTCATTAAAATTAAACGCCCTCTTGACATTTATTTTACCTCCTTAATATTTCATTCAGTTAAGTATTACGCTAGATAACTTTATCACAAAGATATTTAGTTGTAAATAACTTTGATTTTAATTTATTTTTAAAACTAAACATTTATGTTTCATAAAGTTTTCCCGACTGAATACTTTACTACATCTTTAACCGAAATACAACTTAAAAGTTTTGGTTTCTTTACAAGTACTTTACTTTACTTTAAAGTTAGATATATAAGCATAGGGTTATACGCAAAAACAGCTCCTTTGTTTGGAACAAACTCCCTATATACATAAACCACAATAGGTAACTAGCAGCAATTGTTTAACACCTATAATGATAAAGAAAAGGTGATTATGATGGATCAGCAGTTAATAGATAAACTAGAAAAACTTGACCAAGTTAAAACCTCATTATTTGAACTCAAGCGGAAGCTCTTGGAAGATAAAATCAGTGAGCAGCCCTATAATTTGACCATTACGAAATTTTTAATTCTAAAATTCATTGGAGTCAGCTCTAAACGTATGGTAGCCGAAATTTCTTCAAATCTAAAGCTAACTTCCGGGGCTACTACCATTTTATTAAATCAATTAGAAGATGATGCACTCATTAAGCGCGTACGTGACCAAAAAGACCGCCGAATTGTATGGATATCATTAACAGAGGCTGGCGAAACATTAGTGAACTATGTAATTGAGCAGCGAAATTTATTTTGGCAAGACATGCTTTTTGCTCTAACTCCTGAAGAACAGGATGAGTACCTCCGCATGCTTGAAAAAATGGAAAAACGAATTAGACAAACTGTGGATCGTTAATGATAAAAAGCGTGTGTTCATTTATTTTATGGACACACGCTTTTTATGACCCGCTACTATTGACAGGTTTAGGAACCTTTTTGTTTCCTACCTTTAAAATTCAGGATTGTTTTTTAAAAATCCATTCCAAGCCTGTACTGTAGCTTTCTCAATTTCTTCTTTGGAAGCATGAAGCCTCTTAGCACTATCTTCATAGCCAATTTCGATTTTACCTTTTTTCAATTCTTTAAATATTGAATCAGCAAAGTCATCAAGAGGTGCTCCAAATGTATGAAGACCCGGTCCTCCTAAATCTGTGTTCACGGCTGGAGGAAGAATTTCTATTACTTCGGTATTTGTTCCTTCTACTTGATGTCTTAAACTAATCGTAAACGACCTCAAGGCCGCTTTTGTTGCACTGTAGATTGGCACCCATGCTCCAGGTGTTAGAGACAGCCCGGATGTTACGTTAATAACCGCTGCACGTTCTTGTTGAACGAAATGAGGAATCAATAACGAAATCAAATGAATAGGTGCACTTACATTACTCATTAATTCTTTTTCATAGTACTGCCACTCTTCCTGCATGTGTAAAAGATTTACGCGCTGCTGAATGCCTGCATTATTCACAATAACATTTAATTTTGGGAACGTTTCAGTCGCCCATTTTACTAACTCTACTCTGCTTTCTTCTATTGATACGTCACACACTTTTGTATGTAATGAAGGAAATTTTTCTTTTGCTTCTTGCAGCTTTGATTCCCGCCTTCCACAAATAATAACTTCATTTCCTTCATTTAAAAAACGTTCTGCAAGTGCCAACCCAATCCCTGACGCTCCGCCCGTAATTAAAATGGTGTTTCCTGACATTTCCATTACTCTTCCTCCTCGTTCAACCATCGCATTTACTTTTTAATAAACAAAACGCTACTGCATGAATAACAATAGCGCTTTGTTTATTATTTATCTTACGAGACGTTTTAGTCTTGTTTTGAAATTAAAAGTCAAAGTTATCCGGATCTGGACCTACGCGATGATTTTGATTTAATGCGTTAATTTTTTCAACTTCTTCTGCATTTAATTCAAAATCAAATATGTCTGCATTTTGGATAATACGATGTTCTTTTGTTGATTTAGGAATAGTTACTACTTCGTTTTGCAGGTCCCAACGTAAAATAACTTGAGCAGTTGATTTTCCGTGCTTTTCAGCAATTTGAGTTAACACTTCATTATCAAGTAACTCACCTTGTGCAAGCGGCGACCAAGCTTCCACTTGGATTCCTTGTTTTTTGCAGTATTCACGCACTTCTGTTTGTGTTAAAAGTGGATGAAACTCGATTTGGTTTACCATCGGCTTAATTTCTGCATCCGCAATTAAGTCTTCTAAATGATGAACTTGGAAGTTCGATACACCGATTGCACGAATTTTCCCGTCTTTATAAAGTTTTTCAAGTGCTTTCCACGTATCTTTATACTTACCTTCAACTGGCCAGTGAATTAAGTATAAATCTAAATAATCAAGACCTAACTTGTTTAAGCTTGTTTCAAACGCTTGAAGAGTTGTGTCATAGCCTTGATCCGCATTCCATACTTTTGATGTAACAAATAATTCTTCGCGAGAAACACCTGATTCTTTGATCGCTTGTCCAACGCCTTCTTCATTTTCATAAATTTTAGCCGTATCGATGCTTTTATATCCAGCCTTTATTGCATATTTAACTGAATCTACAACTTCTTGACCCTCTTCTACTTTATAAACACCTAGACCTAACCAAGGCATTTTAACGCCGTTTGCTAAGGTCGTTGTTGACTGTAAGTTTTCCATGTTACCGTTCATCCCCTTTTTTATTGTTGAATTATTCATAAAGAGTAATTGCTTGTGAAATTTGTTCTGCGCATTGCTTAACAAGTGCAGCATGTTCTTCGTCTTTCTCTTGTGAAATACGAACGGATGGACCTGATAAAGCAATAGCTGCCATTATTTTTCCTTTTTTAAAAATAGGGGCCGCAATACAGCGAACGCCAAGCTCCCGTTCTTCATTGTCGATAGCATATCCTCTTTCCTTACTTAAAGCTAAGTCTGCTTCAAGCTCGTCCAGCTCGGTAATCGTTCGATCTGTATAACCTTCAAGCGAAAGTTCGTGAAGAATAGATTTTTGCACGCTATCCTCTTGATAGGCAAGAATACACTTCCCAATAGCATTTGCATGAAGCGGCTTTTTATTTCCTACTTCAGAATGCGTACGAGTGCTATATTGCCCGTTCACCACCTGAGTTGTAACCATTTGTTTATGATGGAGAATTCCCGCGTAAATGGTCTCATTGGTCTCTTCACTCAGCTTCTGCATAGCCGGAACAGAGAGCCAATTCATTTCATAGTTCGTATGCATCGTATTTTGCACGAGTGCCAGCACCAATTGGGGTGAAACCGTATAGCGGTTAGACGGGTTTCTTACAATAAATCCGTTTTGTTCGAGCGTGCTCACAAGACGATACATCGTACTCTTATTAAAACCGAGGGCTTCCATCATTTCTGGAATAGTCATATTCGGACGGTTTAAAAGCAAAGAGAAGATATCTAATCCTTTTTTTAAAGTTCCAACCTCGGACATGCCCTTCTTCCTCCTTTTATCCGAACAACAATTTTATTATAAAACAAAGCTCTTTATCGTATCAAATAAAGAAACTTTTTCAAGTTATTTTCCCTATATAAGAAAATATATGACGTAATTGTTCTTCTTAATCTATTCCACTGTTTTTGCTATTTAAACATAAAAAAAACATTAACAATAGAAGTTTTTTACAGTTTTCTTGTACTAGCTTTGCTTTTCACTCGTTAACTTCTTCAAATCGCTTCAGCTGCTCCAGCTGATTTTCCTTTTTCATAATTTCTTTCTGACGCTCGCCTAGTAAATCGAAATGGGGATAGCCGGATCGATTATCGATATACTTAGCGGAAATACCATGCTTTTCTCCCCACTTAATCAGCTTATTTAAGTCACTGCAACCTACTTTTGTCACAGTAGTTGCATTTGGAAAACGCTCATCAAGCCAGTAATGAGTTAAAAATGCGATCTCTCCTCGCTTAACAGCTGCTTTCCATGTGTTTAGTTCTGGGCGTTTGATTCCAAATGCCATTATTTCACCTTTTCTCTTTTATATAAGTAGTCACATCATTTGTTTATTGTAAATAATATCCATATAAAAACCTTTCATAATACCTTGTCTATTTATAACCATTTCAAAATAATACTGTATTTTCTCTACTTATTCCCTATCTAACATTATTGTGTGCTTATGGTTTTACCATCATCTTCTCTTACTTTTCAAAAGGCCAAACAAAAAAATAACGTTTAGATAATAAAGAGAAGCCTTATATGTAAAAGAAACCAAGGATTAATTTAAACATTCCTTTTGTAAATGATTTTTCTTTTGTATTGAATGATGTTCGTTTTTCATTATGCTAGTATTCATTTAGTTTGAACCTTTAGTATATTAAAAAACTTCTAAAGTTACCATTCTCACGAAAAGACAGAATTTACTTTTTATTCCGAAAATAATATAATTCAAGTGATATGAAGCTTTTTGCTTCATCTATTTATTATCAAAGGGGGAATTCCGCTTGGCGATGAATGAAAATTCTTTAAAGAAGGTAAACACTGCTTCTTCCTCTCCTGATTACACAGAAATTGTACAGTCTGCTTCATTTCAAAAGCTTTTGAAACAAAAGCGCAATTTTATTTTACCGCTCTCTCTGTTTTTTCTTGCTTTTTATTTTACGCTGCCTATCTTAACGGCATACACAACCGTCTTAAACAAACCGGCTTTTGCTTCTATGACTTGGGCGTGGGTATTTGCTTTTGCACAGTTTGTGATGACTTGGACCCTATGCATTTTATACACAAAAAGAGCCTCAAAATTTGATGAACTTGTTGACACGATTAAAAAAGAAGCTGCAAATTGAATAGGGGGTTGAGCGAATGAACGTACTAGCTTTTTCACTTTTTTTAGCCATTGTAGGTCTTACGCTAATCATTACGTATGCGGCATCAAAGCGGACAAAAACGACCAGTGATTTTTATACAGCAGACGGAAGTTTAACCGGCTGGCAAAATGGAATGGCGATTGCTGGAGACTATATGTCTGCTGCGTCATTTTTAGGCATAGCAGGAATGGTAGCGCTTTCTGGGTTTGACGGCTTTTTTTACAGCATTGGCTTTTTAGTTGCCTATCTCGTTGTGTTATACATTGTAGCTGAACCACTTCGCAACTTAGGAAAGTACACGATGGCAGACATGATAGCAGCTCGTTTTAACGAAAAGAAAGTGCGGGGAGTTGCTGCGTTAAATACGATCACCATTTCCATTTTTTATATGATTGCGCAGCTGGTTGGAGCAGGAGCATTAATTCATCTATTACTTGGTCTGGATTATGTATACTCTGTCTTGATTGTCGGCGTCTTGATGACGGTTTACGTTGTATTTGGAGGAATGACGGCGACTAGCTGGGTACAGATTGTCAAAGCCTTGCTTCTTATGATTGGTACGTTCATTATTTCCATTATTGTATTTTCAAAATTTGATTTTAGCTTAGCCAAAATGTTTTCTGAGATGAAAACCGCAACTCCTCTTGGTGACAGCTTTTTAAATCCAGGCAATAAATTCAAAAATCCGCTGGACATGATTTCGTTGAATTTAGCTCTTGTTCTTGGTACAGCAGGCTTGCCTCATATCCTTATTCGTTTCTTTACAGTAAAAGATGCCATCACCGCACGAAAGTCTGTTATTTATGCAACGTGGATTATTGGCGTTTTTTACATCATGACTATCTTTTTAGGATTCGGCGCTGCTGCATTCGTAGGATACGATGATATTATCAAAGCAAATGCAGCAGGAAATATGGCAGCTCCCCTGCTCGCTCAAGTTCTTGGTGGAGACTTTCTTTTTGCATTCGTCTCAGCTGTAGCATTTGCTACGATTTTAGCTGTTGTAGCCGGACTGGTGCTCTCAGCAGCTTCAGCATTCGCGCACGACTTCTATAGTCATATTCTTCGTAAAGGAGCTGCTACTGAAAAAGAACAAGTAGTGGCTGCACGATGGGCTTCTATTGGGGTATCCATCCTATCTATTATTCTTGCATTATTCGCTCAAAACATGAACGTAGCATTTTTAGTGGCACTTGCCTTTGCAGTGGCAGCGAGCGCTAACTTGCCAATTATTCTACTTACCATTTTTTGGAAACACTTTAATACATCTGGAGCGGTTACTGGCATGCTGGTTGGGCTATTCAGCTCATTATTTTTAGTCGCCATTAGTCCAAACGTGTGGGCACCTGAGCCGGGAGCTGCTATCTTTGTAGGTGAACCGCTCATCACACTAACAAACCCTGGTATTATCTCTATTCCTCTAGGCTTCTTAGCTGCTTTTATAGGAACACTTCTTTCCTCTAAAAAAGCAGACGAAAAGAAATTTGATGAGATTTTAGTAAAAGCAAATACAGGTATGGGAATCGAAGAGCCTGTTAAACATTAATGCAAAAAAGCCTTGAAGCAGTTTGCTTCAAGGCTTTTTACTAGAATAAATCCTCTTGTAAGCCAATAGCGGCAATTTGTTCATTTCTAAACTTTACAGCTAACATATGCTCTTCTTCCCACGTGCATTCAAAAAACAAACCAAGTTCTCTTGTATCATGAGGTGCTTCAGGGACAAAGATTTGAATACACTCAACTAAAAAACCGATGTCTTTTCGCTTTTTAATATTCGGAACTAATAAGTCTACCACGTCTTTTTCAACTTGAGTTCTGTATTCATCTCGCACCTGTTGATAATAATCAAAAAGAGCTTTTTCCGTCCTCTTTAACAATAATTCGCCTTGAAGCCAAAATGCTCGAAAGGCCTCTTCTTGTTGTTTTTGAAATGGCTTCTCTTTATCTCCATCAATTGTCAATAATATGTGTTGTTTTTGTCCAAAGAAAGTGACCTGTTTTTCTCCAACCCAGGCCGAGTCATATAACAAAGATCCAAAAAGTGGATGATGTACTCGTAATATTTGATTCATTGCATACCTGACCCTCTCAAAAAGTGGATTTCTGCTTGCATTGGCGTATAATAAATGGTGCTTGAAACAAACTTCTAAACTTATTCTATGTTACCATATTTTTTACAGAAAGGAGTGTCACAATGTGTGAATACAATTAAATCTTTGTACCCTTACTTAAAACCTTACAAATGGCTCGCGCTTTTTGCCCCGCTATTGATGGTAATTGAAGTGTTAGCTGACCTTCTTCAGCCTACTATCATGCAGCATATCATTGATTATGGCATTGCAAACAACAATCAAACGTATGTTATTACCCGAAGTATCCTTATGCTCATGTTAGCTATAATTGGCTTAGCTGCTGGTATCGTCTGCGCCATCCTTAGTACAAAAGCGGCAGTAAACTTTTCTACCGATATTCGGAAATCGCTTTTTGAAAAGATTGAAAACCTCTCAAACAGCAACAGAGACAAACTAGGAACTGGTCACTTAATTACTGTCATGACAAATGATGTAACGAGTGTTCAAAACGCATTGAATATGACGCTAAAAGTATTAGTTAGAGGTCCTCTACTTTTTGCCGGAAGTATTGTTATCGTGTTATTAACCGCTCGTTCTTTGTTTCCTATTATCGTCGTGGTCGTCCCTATTTTATTTTTATGCATTTGGTTTGTGATCACGAAAGCTGGAAAACTTTTTAAAAAAGTTCAGCAAAGAGTTGATCGTGTAAATACAAAAGTGCAAGAAAATTTATCAGGGATGCGTGTAGTAAAAGCGTATGTAAGAGAATCATATGAAATCAATCAGTTTAAACAAGCAAACAACTCCTTGACGCGAGCTAATATGAGCGCTGTTCAGCTTATCTCGCTTTTAATGCCCGTTATTTTATTTGTAGTAAATATCGGAATGGTAGCTACTCTATGGCTCGGTGGACTTCAAGTGGAGGCAGACAAAATAGAAGCAGGGGTGATTTTAGCTTTTATTAATTACCTCACGATTATTTTAAACGGACTTATGTCAAGCAGCATGGTCTTGATGCAAATTACGCGTGCATTCCCTTCAGCTGAACGAATCGATTCTGTTTTAAAAACAAAGATAGACATTCCTCCAGCAAACTCTGCTGCTCAAATCAACAGACTTAAAGGTGATCTATCGTTTCAAAACGTTACATACAGCTACAGTAAAAATGGCGAAAACGTATTAAAAGATATTTCATTTACTGCTAGACATGGAGAAACAATTGGCATTATCGGCTCTACTGGAAGCGGAAAATCGACGCTCGCAAAGCTTATTTCCCGCTTATATGATCCTGATGACGGCCAAATCTTCATAGATGGAAAAAATCTTACGGACTATGACGTAAAAGAGCTTCGCTTATCCATTGGATTTATTCCTCAAAAAGCTACGCTGTTTACCGGAACGATTGATATGAATATCCGAATGGGAAAAGAACATGCTTCTTCCTCAGAAATTGAAGATGCTGCGGGTTTTGCATGCGCGACGGAGTTCATTGAAAAACTCCCAGAAAAATATGATTATCCTTTAACGCGGGGAGCTACCAATTTATCAGGAGGGCAAAAGCAGCGTCTTTCAATCGCTCGTGCATTTGTTAGAAAGCCTGCTATTCTCGTCATTGATGATGCAACTTCGGCGTTGGATGCTGTCTCAGAAGCGCAGGTACTAACAAATTTAAAAGAAGAGTTTTCTGATGCGACCGTCATTATTATTGCTTCTAAAATTTCGTCTCTTCTCCATACTGATCATATTATCGTCATGGATGAAGGCAAAATCGCTGAACAAGGGACTCATGAAGAATTGCTTCGTCATCGCTCTCTTTATTACGACATTTATCTTGCACAAGGCGGAAAAGAGGTGTTGCCTAGTGAATAATCAAGGTAAAAATCAAATCAGTTCTATTCGCGGTCTTAGAGGAATGATGAAAGGCCCTGTAGTTAAGCCAAAGAATGCTAAAAAAACACTGCACAGAATTTGGTCATATATGGGGAAACGAAAACCTCCGCTTGTGGCTGCGATTATCTTAGTCATCGTGACTTCCCTGCTTAATTTATTAGGGCCTTATTTAATTGGGGTTATTATTGATGAGCATATTATTCCCAAAGATATCAGCGGAACGATACGAATGTCACTCACTCTTGCAGGAATTTATATTACGACATCTTTGTTAACATGGCTGCAAACCTATTTAATGGTGAACGTTTCGTTTACGACTATTGGAATGCTCCGCCAAGATTTATTTGCAAAGCTTCAGACTCTCTCTCTTCGCTTTTTTGACAAGCGAGCTCACGGAGAGTTAATGAGCCGAGTCACGAATGATATTGATAATTTAAACAATGCTCTGAGTCAAAGCGTTATTCAAGCTCTGTCTTCTATTTTGTCTTTAATCGGCATTACCATTGCGATGTTCTCGCTCAACTGGATTCTTGCAATTATCACGCTGATTGTTATTCCATTAATGGTTATAATCGTTCGACAAATATTAAAACGAAGCAGTGAAAATTTTGTCAAACGACAAAAAGACTTAGGTGAGCTAAACGGCTTTGTAGAAGAAGCGATCTCTGGAGGAGAAGTTGTTACGATTTTTAGTAAGGAAAAAGACTTTTTAACTGTTTTTAATGAACGAAACGAACAGCTAAGAAGTTCAGCAACAAAAGCAGAAACATTTTCAGGCTTTTTAGGTCCTGTCACAAACTTTATTAACAACTTAGGCTTAGCACTAGTGATTGGAGCGGGAGCATTTATGGCTGTTCAAGGTAGCGTTACAGTTGGGATGATCGCTTCATTTGTTAACTACTCACGTCAGTTCTCTCGCCCAATCAGTCAAATGGCAAACTTAGTAAACACCATTCTTTCGGCTATGGCCGGCGCAGAGCGTGTGTTTGAAATTATGGATGAGCAGCCAGACGTCACAAACAAGCCAAACGCTCTTTCTGTTACAAAATTTGCAGGAGACGTTGCTTTTGAGAACGTATCATTTGGCTATACTGACAAAAAAATAATTTTAAAAAATGTTACAATTACAGCAAAAAAAGGTGAAATGGTTGCTTTGGTTGGTCCGACAGGCTCCGGTAAAACAACAATCATTAACTTGCTCACACGATTTTATGACATCGCAAACGGAGAAATTAAAATTGACGGCCGCTCCATCAGTGACTATAACATCCATGATTTAAGAAACCGAATCGGCATTGTTCTTCAAGATACCTATTTATTTTCTGGTACGATTGCGGATAACATTCGATTTGGCAAATTAGATGCCAGCAATGAAGAAGTGAAAAGCGCAGCAAAAATGGCAAATGCTCATTCTTTTATCAAGCACCTGCCGCAGCAATACGATACCGTGATTTCAGCCGGTGGTGGAAATTTAAGTGAAGGCCAAAAGCAGCTTTTATCGATTGCTCGAGCCATGCTCTCTGACTGTGATATTTTAATTTTAGACGAAGCTACTTCCAATATTGATACAAAAACAGAAATTGATATTCAAAGAGGAATGAGTAATCTATTAAAAGGAAAAACAAGCTTTGTGATTGCCCACCGCCTCAAAACGATTGAAAATGCAGATCAAATTCTTGTCTTAAAAGACGGACAAATTATTGAAGAAGGAAATCATCGCGAGCTGCTAGAGCAACAAGGGTTTTACCACAAGCTCTATACGCAGCAGTTTACCATTTAAAAAGGCAAGCACTTTCATTGTGTTTGCCTTTTTCATTCCTATCATTTATCTATCACAGCTACAATTTTCCCTTTTACTCGACGAGTCGCCAGTTTATCTAATGCTGCTGGCACTTCGTCTAGTGAAATAACTTTTTCCACGAGAGCATTTAGCTTATTTTCTTGTAAAAGCAAAAGCATTCTATTTCCCATCTCAGCAAGTTTTTACTGTTCTTTTACGTTATTAGACTAATGTACACTTCCTAATGCAACTTGATGAAACGATAGTGGATGCGCGAACGAAATCGCATCGTTTACATTAGGCGGTCCTGCGATAAATGCAATTTGACTATTAAAAGCAAGAGCCTTCGCCAACTTTCATCTCACTTACTTTCCCTTTGCCTTCTAGCAATAAAGCTTTCATCAAGATCTCTCCTTTTAAATTTCTTCCTTCAATTAAAAGTTCTTTTTCAGTATAATAAATACATGTTGTTTACAAAAGACGGCACTTTCGTGTAACCAGGTACCTTCCCGGTAACCTAGGTCTATGGATACCAAATTATTATATTCATATTTCATATCTGTTTATGAATGGAGGATTAACGGTGAAAGCAACCCACTATAATATACCTGTTGAAGCAACGCTTGAAGTAATCGGCGGGAAATGGAAAGTCGTTATTTTATGCCTATTAAAAGAAGGCGAAAAACGTTTCAGTGAACTTCAGCGAGCTATGCCTGCTATTACCAAAAAAATGCTGTCTCAACAGCTAAAAGAATTAGAAAAAGATGGTATGGTTAATAGAAAAGTATACAATGAAGTTCCTCCTAAAGTAGAGTACTCACTCAGTGAAGAAGGCGAAACCTTACGAGAAATTTTAAATATGATGTGCGCATGGGGAGATAGAAGAATGGGAAACAACCCAAATTGCAGCTAAGTTCTCCTAGCGGCTCTGTCAAAACAAACGAATAGCTGTTGTGAGGAGCTATTCGTTTGTGTTTTATCTATTCTCCTACTCTTTCTTGCGATCCGCCCCTGTGTAAGAACATCTGACAACACTATAGAATTCTTTCGCATTTTCAGATATGATGATGTCGAACGATGCAGCCAGAATTGTCGAAATAGAACTCAAGAATGATAGGTGATTCAATGATGCAATTAGGTTTAGATTTATCCCAAAAACAACTATTAAAATTGGCCATGACACCTGAATTACGTCAGTCTATCAACATTTTAAATTATTCTACGGCCGATTTAGTTCATTATCTTCATCAGCAAGTCAATGAAAATCCTGTAATTAAACTGTCTGCTGGCGACTCTCAGCAAAAAGATTCATTTGACACTCGAGAACAGCGTTCATATTCAAAAGGTCATGCCGATGACGAGTATAATCCGTTTAATTATATATCTGATCAAACTGTGACATTAGAGAGTCATTTATTAGAGCAGCTTTCTATGCTAAATCATTTACACTCACAGCAAAAACACATCGTTCAATTTCTAATTGGAAACTTAAATAAAAACGGCTTTTTAGCAATTGAGCCAAAGTTGGCAGCCGAACTGCTGAACGTTTCAATTGACGAAGTCAACGATATGATCCACGTTTTACAAAGCTTTGATCCGATTGGAGTGGGCGCTCAAGACTTTGTCGATTCACTGCTTATTCAAATTAAGACAAAAAAGTCAAAGCCGCCTTTTTTATACGATGTGGTAAAACACGATATTGAAGATATTGCCAACAAAAAATATCGGAACATTTCAAAAAAATACTCTATTTCGATGCGTGAAGTACAAGAAATTGTGGACTGCCTCCGGACATTAAATCCTCGTCCAGCAGGAGATTTTCACCTCCCGCTTACGAAGTACATTTCACCTGATGTAACGGTACAGAAAATTGATGGCCGCTATCATGTCATTCTTCATAGCGAGTTGCTTCCGCCCCTCGAAATTAACAGCACCTACCAAAAGCTAGTTCATCACTCCGCATGCGTAACGACCGATCGATACGTACAGGAAAAGATGCATGAAGCTACTTGGCTAATCAATAGTATTGAGCAGCGTAATGCAACGATTTACAACGTGTCTAAAGCCATTGTGGAACATCAGCAGGATTTTTTCGAAGTAGGTATCTCGGGGCTAAAGCCGCTTACCTTAAAAGATATTGCTCAAAAAGTAGATTGTCATGAATCAACGGTAAGCCGTGCGACTAACGGAAAGTATATTCAAACGCCACGCGGGTTGTTTGAGTTAAAATACTTTTTCACCAATTCTTTAGAGCGAACTGATGGCGAACAAAGCAATTCTACTGCCTTTATAAAAGAAAAAATTAAAACATTAATTGCCGAAGAAGATAAATTGAAACCTCTTTCAGATCAAAAGCTCATGTCGCTTCTTTCAAACGAAGGAATTCAAATTTCAAGAAGAACAGTGGCTAAATACCGCGAAGAAGCAGGAATTGAAAGTTCTTCTAAGCGGCGACGATTTTAATATTACTTATTCTAAACCACAGCTTTATCACTACTAAAAAGAACCCGTTGATTTTTACTCAACGGGTTCTTTTTATCGGTTTCCAATAAATAAAAGCCATATGATACTGATACGTATATTCATATGTACCATTCACTTTCTTTACATGCTGTAAAATAATCTTCTCAGTTTCTAGCCTGTCAATATCTTTGGAAAGAACCTTTGTCGAGTTCTTCTTGATAAGATCTTCATAAGTATCATACGTTACCGTTTTGGTTACAGGAATCAGCTTGCAATCTGCATAAATGCCCAGTTCATATAAAATATTTAATAAGTCAATATATTCCTTACGACGCCATTTAATCTCGTACCCAAGTTTTCTATGTAACTCTACGTAATGAGGCTTTTCTGGACCTGTTGTCATGCCAATAACAGCCAAGCGATTAGCCGAATCATTCATATTTAGAAGACCATCGACAATATTATGCATACGGTAAAAGCAGTTTATTCCTACTACTGCATCATAGTTATCCATTAGACGCTCGTACTCCCATTTCCCTTCTATGAACTTTAAATTAGAGCGAGCCCCCGATTGTTTTTGTAAGTAGCGAATGATGCTTGGTGAACAATCCATACACGTAAGTTCTTCTACATAATCAGCAATCGAAAACGTATAATTTCCCCAACCAGGGCCAATTTCCATAACAGAGTCACTTGAATTTAAAAAAGCAAGAAGTTCTTGTTGAAGCTGTTTTACTACAGGATCATTTTCTGAATTAAAAGACATTTTTTCTAAATACTGCTGCCAAAATTCATCTTCAGCTCGGTCATTTATCATCCGTTCCGATATTGAACCATCCCACTCTTTCAGCCCTTCCTGCCACTTTTTCACACGATCACTTTCATATACCGAAAATTTTGTAAGCTGCATGCATTCACTTTCCCCTCTTTTATACGTAAACCTATACTATCATAAAGAAAAAGAGAGTTCCTTTTTAAACTGGAACTCTCTTTTTATATTAACTAAATTATGCTGCTGCCTCTTCCTCTGTATGATGCTTCTCTTTTCTTGCATTGATATAAAACATTATCAATGAAAGAGTGATGAAGATTGCTGCAAAGATTCCAAGTACGCCAGCTTGATGCCATACATAGCCGAAATCATCACCAATTGAAATAATTTCACGGAAACCGCGAATTGCATAGGTCATAGGCAAGTATGGATTGATTGCCTGGAAGAATTCCGGCACAAGTGCTTTAGGGAATGTACCTGCACTGCCGCCAATTTGAAGCAGCAGAATAATAAAGGCTAAATACTGCCCTACTTTTCCTAACGCTGTTGTTAAGAATAAGATAAGTGTAAAGAACGTTACACCTGTAATCATGGTAAAGATATAGAAGTGCCAAATGCTTGTTACGTTTAAATGCAAGCCCCATAGAAGAGCTGTAACAGCAATCGCTGCCTGTAGCATACCTACAATAGTGATAACACTAAACTTACTTAAGAACCACGAAATGCCTGATGTTGGTCGAATTGATGGCTCTTTCATTGGGTATACCGCTGAAAACATTAACGTTCCCGCAAACAAGCCAATACATAAGATGTATGGAGCTAATCCGACACCGTACTTATCTACGTTGTTTTGTTTATCTGATTTTAAATCGGTTGGATTTGAAAACATGCTATATGTTTTATCATCCGCTTTAACATCTTTCGCATCTTTTGCACCATCTGCTAAAGATGAATGAAGCTCACTTGTTCCATCTGATAATTTAGATGAACCATCATATAGTTTGGACGAACCATTTGTTAACTCTTTAGAACCATTTGCTAATTTGGTTGCCCCGTTTTCTAGCTGTGTTAAACCATTTGCTAGCGCTGCGCTTCCTTGTTCAGACTTTTTAAGTCCATCCACAATTTGCTGCTGCCCGTTAGCAAGCTTTCCAGCTCCTGTATGAGCGTTAGCAATACCGCTGTTTAGTTCTGCAAATTTGCTGTTGAACTGCTTTTCTCCGTCCGCTAATTTAACAGCACCGTTGTATACTTTCGTTTGTCCATCGTACAGCTGACTTTGCCCGTCAGCAATTTTATTAATTGCGCTTTGAATATCTTCTCCGCCTTTAGACAGCTTTTGAAGCGCCGCAGATAACTCTTGCACTTTATCTACTTTTGCTTTTAACTGCTCTGCTTTTTGCTGCTGTTCATCCATAAACTGCTGAGACGTTAGCTTTTTAATTCCTGCAATCAACGTTTGTTTTTGCTCATCAGGAATAGACTCATTGCTGTTAATGCTGTCAATTAGAGCTTGCTGCTGCTGTTCAAACTCTGCTTTTTTTGAATCTACCTGCTGTTTAATCTGCGTAATTTCCTGTTCCGCTTGATTAATTTGCTGGGTAACGCTGCTCACTTCAGCATCTACTTGATTTAAACCGCTTGTGAACTGCGGAAGCTTTCCTTGAAGTGTATGCGTTCCATCATTAAGTTGTTTGGTTGCACTTTGTAACTTTGACAATCCATCTCGAACACCAACAGCTCCAGTTTCTAATTGACTAGAAGCGCTATATAATTGACTGCTTCCACTCTCTAACTTCCCTAAACCGCTGTTTAGGCTACCTAAGTTTTCATTAATTGTGTCCGCACCGTTCAGTAGCTTAGCTGCACCAGCGTTTAAATCTGTTGCTCCTTTTCGTGCATCCGTTAACCCGCTTGCTAATTTAGCTGTACCGTCTTCAAACGTGACCGTGCTGTCTGCTAATTTCTTCATGTTATCTCGCAGCGTTTTTGAGCCGTTTTCTAACTCTCCGGCACCGTCACTTGCTTTTTGAAGACCGTCCGCTACTTGCTTAAAACTGTCAAATACCGTTTCAGCATACTGCTTTGTGACCGCTTCTTTAATCTGATCATTGATTTTAGCTACTGCATTTGAGCTAATTTGAGCGCCTGAATAGTTCTTTCCGGCATTTGTGTGATAGATGAATTTCATTTTTTTAGGATTTTTATCCATTAATGTTGTTGCATTTTTGGAGAAATTCTTTGGGATTTCTAAAACTAAATAATAGTCCTCGTTCTTTAAGCCATCTAACGCTTTTTCTTTGCTCGTAAATTTCCAATCAAATTTATCGTTTTTCTTTAAATCATCAACAAAATCACGACCGACATTCAATTTCTTTCCATCTAACGTAGCACCTTTATCTTCATTTACCACTGCAACTGGAATTTGATCTGTTTTTCCATATGGATCCCAGTAAGCAGATAAAAAGATGACATTATAAAGTAATGGAACAAATAACAATCCGCAAATCACGACAATAGTCATTGGTTTGGAAAAGATTTTTTTCCATTCTCCTTTAATCATATTCATGTTTTTTAGCCTCCAATAATCCTTACTTCTGTCTGACTGTTTGACCGAAAAACACTTTCGGTCATTAAGTTCTGATTAATGTTACCATATTCACAAGAATAAGGTCAATCGTTATTCTGTAATTAAAAGCTGATTTTAGCAGAAAGTTTAAAATCAGCTTTTTTAAGAGAAGGTTCATACTAAACACTAGGCTTAAATCATTAACTTCATCCGCATCGTTTTTAATAAATGCCCCTCAAATTCATCATCAAATTCATCCACGAGCTGAAAACCTTTTGATTGATAAAATGCACGGCCTATTCTGTTTTCCCTTTCTACGTTAATGTAAACGATTTTTAATTCCTTCGAGCGTTTCATTCCTTTTTCCAGCAATTGTGAGCCAATTCCTTTTCCTTGATAAGCAGGCAATATATAGATAGATCCTAGTTCTATCTCCCCTCTGTTTCGCAGTGAAAAAAAGTTAGCGTATCCTACAATTTTCTCATCAATAGTTGCTACATAAATGAACGAATTGTGCAAGCGCCACAGCAGCCTTTTATTTGAGTATGCTTCTGAAAGAAACCGATTCTGAACGCTTCGAGGAATAATTCCTTCATATGTATCATACCAGCTCATCTTTGCGACATATTGAACAGACGTAATATCTTCTTTTCTCATTTTGCGAACGATTACATCCACTCACATCCCCCCTGACAATTTGCTGCTAAAATCGTACATAATTTCACCTAAAAAATATAGTTATAAATATATATTTTTAATTGTAACGCTCTAGAAGCATTGATTGATTTTAGAACCTTATGTATAATCGAGATAGATACAAATTGAAAATGATTATCATTAACAGGAGTGCTGAATGATGAATTTAACTACCGTGAGTATTGGCGACAAAGTAAAAGTTAAAAACATTGAATTTTTAGATAGATCATTAGAACGCCGCCTTCTTTCTTTTGGGGTAAAAAAAGGATGCGAACTATGCATGAAACAAAAAACCATCTTAGGAGGACCTTGTATTATTGAATGTCAAGGTCAAATGATTAGTATCCGAAAACGCGATGCAGCTAAAATTGAGGTTGAGACAGCATGAGTACAATTGCACTTTTAGGAAATCCAAACACAGGAAAAACTTCTTTATTCAATATATTAACAGATTCCTATGAATACGTAGGAAACTGGAGCGGTGTAACCGTTGAAAAGAAAGTTGGGTCTATTAAAAAACAAAACAGCCAGCTGGTTGATTTGCCAGGTGTGTATGACTTTACTCCTCTTTCTTCAGATGAAGCAGTCGTTACTAACTTTTTGTTAACCGGAGAATTTAACAGTATGCTGAATATTGTAGACGCTTCTCAGTTTGAAAGAAGTATGCATCTCACTATTCAAGCTTTGGAATATGGAAAGCCATTAGTAATCGGCTTAAATATGATTGATGTAGCGGAAAAACGCGGACTGACTTTTAATTTGGAGAAGCTTAGCAACTCATTACATATTCCGGTTTCTGCAATTATTGCCCGCAATGGAAAAGGAATTAATGAGCTTCTCTCCACTTTGAAGCAAGATTTAAAAGCTCCGTTGTTTCAATTGAATTACGGAGAAACTGCTGAACAAGCAATCAATATCATTCAAACAAAAGCGGATGTCAGCAGATGGATTGCGATTCAATTTTTAGCTGAAAACAGCGTAATAGAATCAACTTTAAAAGAAAAAACGAGTTACTCAGAGCTGCTTGAGCTTCGAAAAGCGACTGCCGAAAAATTAAACAAGCCGCTTAGTGAGCATTTCTTCGACGTGCGTACAGCATTTATTGACCGCATTTCCAAAGAGTGTATCATAAAGGGCAGCGAAACACCTTTAACCTTCACTGATCGACTTGATCGAATCGTGACGCATAAGTGGCTCGGTCTCCCTATTTTTCTTGGCTTAATGTATTTGATTTTTAATATTACGTTTACTTGGATTGGCGTTCCGCTTTCTGATAAACTCGACGGTTTTTTTGGCGGAACGCTTAGTGAAGGCGCTGATTCTCTTTTAAATGCAGCTGGTGCCGCTCCATTTATTCATGATTTAATTGTAGACGGCATCATTGCAGGCGTAGGCGGCGTATTAGTATTTGTACCACAAATTTTCGTCCTGTTCTTTTTCATTTCACTGCTTGAAGATTCAGGATACATGGCTCGAATCGCTGTGGTAATGGATCGTATCATGGAATTTTTCGGCTTAAACGGTAAAGCCTTTATTCCGATGATTATTAGCTTTGGATGTAACGTACCGGGGATTATGGCCGCGCGTACAATTGAACAGCGAAAAGAGCGTCTTATGACCATTTTAGTGAATCCATTTATGAGCTGCTCAGCACGTCTTCCTGTATACGCTTTGTTTGTAGGTGCGTTTTTTGTGCACAATGGAGCAGCTGTGGTATTTTCTATGTACTTGCTTGGCATTATTTTAGCACTTGTTGTAACGAAGATTTTATCAGTAACGCTTCTTAAAGACGAACAATCAACCTTTATTGTTGAACTTCCTCCTTACCGCGTACCTCAGGCCAAAACTCTTTGGAGAAGCACGTGGGAAAAAGGACGAAATTTTGTTCGAAAAGCAGGTACGGTGATTTTAGCTGGTTCTGTATTTATCTGGCTATCATCTTACGCCGGCCCTGGCGGCTTTGGAGTAGATATGGAAAATAGCTTTATGGCTATTATTGGAGGTGCTATTGCTCCTCTATTTATCCCTCTAGGTTTTGCAACGTGGCAAGCTGTAGCATCACTTATCACAGGCTTCCTAGCGAAAGAAGTGGTTGTTTCGACTATGAGCATCATTTATAAAGTACAAGAAGGACAGCTTGGAGACACAATGAAGACATTCTTTACACCGCTAACAGCCTATACGTTTATGGTGTTTGTTCTTCTTTACGTTCCGTGTCTAGCAACCGTCGCTGTTATTCGTCGAGAAACCGGCTCATTAAAATGGACGGCATTTGCCGTTGCCTACCCTTTAGTTGTCGCTTATCTCGTAGCTTTGCTTGTACACACTATCGGAAAAGTACTTGGTTTTTCTTAAAAGGAGTGAATAACAGTGATTATTAACATTTTAATTGGGGTTTTAATATTTGGATATGCTCTTTATCATATGACAAAATTCTTCCGCAAGAGCACTCAGGGAAAATGCGCAAGCTGCGGACAGCAATCTTCTTGTACGACGGATGATTGCGGTATTGATTGGGATAAAACGATTCAAGAAGCTCAAAATCAATCATCTTAATACATTAAAAAAGCATCCTGATAGATGGGATGCTTTTTTAATGTTACGCAACTAGTTTTAAAATGAGATGAGAAAGGACTTCCCTTTCCTCTTCACTGCTGACTTTCCATAATTCATGAAGGACTTTTTCTTCTCGGTTTCGAGGCTCCTCATTTTTGGCTAAATAGCTAGCCACTTTTTTTGTAGCGGCTGCTAGTTGTTCCTCATTTAACCCGAGCTTTTTACCGACATGGACTTTTTGACTTAAATAATCAGTAAACGTATCAAAATTCTGCAAAATTGCTTCTTTTTTCTCCGTCCCTAAATTATCTACCGTTTCTTCAATTTTATTCATGTCTTTTGTAGTTCCTTCATTCATTTGACTCACAGTTAACATCTCCTTTTTAGTGAATAGATTGGTATGTTCTTTCACGCTCAGCTTCTGGTTTTTCGTCTGGCGTCATCTTTTCCTTACTTATTTCAGAAGTTGCATCTTTCACCTTTTCACCAATTTGCTGTAAATCACTTTTAGCATCTTCTACCGTCGATTTTGCATCATGCGTAACGCTTTTCACATCTTCTGCTTGCTTAAAGAAATCTTCATTTACACGCTCGTACAAATGTTTGGCATCATTAATTGCATCTTTCAAAAGATTCGATGCGTTTTTCATTTGTTGCACCATTTTTTCTTTTGTTTCTTGAGGGTTCTCTTTTACTTGATTAATCATGTTTGCAGAAGAGTCCTTTAATGTAACGGCTCTTCTTTTAACAGATGAGCGAGTTTTATTATCAAGTAGTGTTATACATCCACCCACAACTGCTCCGACAACAACACCTTTTACCAGCTTGCTGCTGCAGCTTTTTCCATTGCTAACAGCAGTAGTGCTATTAGCTGTCTGTGGATTGTTATTGATTCCTACGTCGTTGTTAATGCCTGCGCTGTTACTTAAAGCAGGGTTTTGTAATTCAGATCGGCTCTTTTCCATTTTCACTGCCTCCTTTAGCATTGTTATTGAGTGATTTCCCATCTTTTTTTATATTTAAACAATTGAACTCCTTAAAAATAAAAAACATGACTAAAGGCCACCTTTTACATCTCACTAGTAAAGAATAACTATATAGTAAGAATAGTAAGAAAAGCTGAACTTTGTTAATAGAAAGATACAAGCCGGATTTTTGTAAAAGGATTGTCAGCACCGGTATAATAAGAAGTACTTTAAAAGAAATTTTATACTATTGGTCATAGGGGTGAAGCAATTGAGCCAGCTTAATAAGGAATTTAACTGTGAGAAAGAATTAACGCTTGCTATTATCAGTGGAAAATGGAAGATGCTGATACTATGGCACTTAGGACGTGAAGGAACAAAACGGTTTGGAGAATTAAAATCGCTTATTCCTGATATTACGCCGCGCATGCTGGTTAACCAGCTGCGGGAACTGGAAGAAGATCTAATTGTTAACCGTAAAGTTTATCCTGTCGTACCACCTAAAGTGGAATACTCACTTACAAAAGAAGGAGAAAGTTTAATGCCTATTTTGACAGCCATGTACGATTGGGGTAAAAATTACCGTGATACAGTGCTGATTAATCAAGAACAAAAGGCGGAAACGTTAATTAAATGATGGAAACTACTCCTTCTATTCCATAGTTTTTATTTTTTTACGCGGATGATGTTACTCAATATCATCCGCATTTTTAATGAAAATTAAGCGGTTACAAGACTGATATGTCCATTAGTATACTTCTGTATACTATCATTTCCCACACTATTTGTGGGAAAAGTGCGTACTTTTAAGAACCTCAAACTGCGAGTACAATAACTACACCAGCTGCTTTTTATGTAAAAAAGCACAAAAGGTATTTATAGATTCCTGTAAGGAGTGGAGTAGAATGGAACTACAATTAGCATTAGATCTTGTTAATATCTCTCAAGCAAAAGAGGTAGTAAAAGAAGTTGAAGAACATATTGATATCGTGGAAATCGGTACACCTGTTGTAATCAATGAAGGTCTTCGCGCCGTTAAAGAAATTAAAGAAGCATTTCCTAATTTAAAAGTATTAGCTGACCTAAAAATCATGGATGCAGCTGGTTATGAAGTACAGCAAGCTTCTCAAGCCGGGGCAGACATCATTACCATCTTAGGTGTTGCTGAAGATATGTCAATCAAAGGTGCAGTTGAAGAAGCCAAAAAACAAGGTAAAAAAATTCTAGTCGATATGATTGGTGTAAAAGATATTAAAGCGCGCGCAAAAGAGCTAGACGAATTTGGCGTTGATTATATCTGTGTACACACAGGATACGATCTTCAAGCGATTGGCCAAAACTCTTTTGAAGATTTAGTAACAATCAAAAGCGTTGTAAAAAATGCAAAAACAGCCGTTGCTGGCGGCATTAAATTAGAGTCTTTACCTGAAGTAGTAAAAGCACAGCCTGATCTTGTTATCGTTGGCGGTGGCATCACGAGCCAAGACGATAAAAAATCAGTTGCTTCTCAAATGAAAGAGCTTATTACAAATTAAGGAGCTTTCTATGCAGACGAGCGAACATTTAAAAACGGTTATGAATGAGCTTTTACAAACAACTGCTCTAATCGCTGACGATGAAGCTGAACAGCTTGTAAATGGCATCATCTTATCTAAAAAGGTGTTTGTCACAGGAGCCGGCCGTTCAGGCCTTATGGGCAAATCGTTTGCTATGCGTATGATGCATATGGGTATTGATGCTTATGTAATTGGAGAAACCGTAACTTCCACATTCACACAAGATGATTTATTAATCATCGGATCAGGTTCTGGCGAAACGAAAAGCTTGATTCCTATAGCTCAAAAAGCAAAAGAACTTGGAGGAAAAGTTGGAGTAGTTACAATTTCCCCGGCTTCCACGCTTGGCAAACTGGCTGACTTTATCGTGAAGCTGCCTGGTGCTCCGAAGGATCAAGAACAAAGCAGTTATCAAACAGTTCAGCCTATGGCGTCACTGTTTGAACAAACGCTTCTTCTCTTTTACGATGCGCTTATTCTTCGCTTCATGGAGAAGAAAGAACTTGATACTTATACGATGTACGGAAAGCACGCAAATTTAGAATAAAAAAAGGTCTTGCCTAGGCAAGACCTTTTTTGTTTTGAAACCTTCTATATAACGAAATATCCACTTATCTCATATAGAAACTAAATTTACTTTATCGTTAACCTTGTTTCTTCAACATCCCTATTCAAATTTTGTTGCATCTCCATAAAACGGCTGCTCTGCAACTTTTAAATTTTTTACTTGGATTCCCCAATATTCTCAAACATCTCGTCTACATTCGGCTTTTTCTTAATTAACCCTGACTCTTTTAACCAATCCACATTTGACTGCCATGATTCTTTCGTTTGGCTGCCGAAACCTTGTTCAGACTTCATTTTTGGAAGTAAGATATTCAAACTTTTTGTTTCCACATCTTTTTCAAGCGGGAAGTTTGATTTATCTTGATTATCTAACAAAATTTGAAGTGATTCCTTTGGATGTTTCTCGGTGTATTCATACCCTTTTGTCGCTGCACGCCAAAATGCTTTAATCGTATCAGAATCTTTCGCCCATGTTTGATCCCCTGTAACTGCCACTAGCTCATAATAAGATGGTACGCCGTAATCTGAAGGATCAATGTCAACCGTTTTGTATCCCTTTTTATGAAGCAATGGTACCTCGTGGTTAATATACGCACCTATTACAGCATCTACTTTTTTGCTAATCAGCGATGAATTTAACTCAAACCCTACGTCTACTAGTTTTACTTTATTCGGATCTCCTCCATCGCTTTTCACCATTTTCTTTAGAACAGATTCGCTTAATGGTGTTCCGCTGTAGCCTACTACTTTTCCTTCTAAATCTTTAGGACGTTTAATACCGCTATCTTTCAGCGCTACAACTCGGTTTAGCGGAGACCTTACAATCGCTCCTACCGACTTTACCGGCACATCTTCATTTGCTCGTGCCATTGCTACATCAGGCTGATAGTAAAGGCCGAGCGTGACTTTCCCCGCAGCTGCTAAATTAAGTGAGTCTGTTGGATTAGCAGGAAACTGTACTTTTACATTCAGTCCTTCTTTTTTAAAATATCCTTTTTCTTGTGCAGCGTAAATGAAGCTGTGCACTGCATTTGGGTACCAATCAAGCATAATTGTAACGTCTTTTAATTTTTTACTTTCACCAGCTTTATTTTCCTTGTTCTGACCGCAAGCAGCGAGCATCAAAACAAGCAGCAAGCTTAAGCCAATCGCAAACCATTTTTTCATTCTGTTTTCCTCCACTTTAATGAACGTTTTTCGAAACCTACTACAATAATAAAGAATAAAATACCAAGCGCGGATAAAATCACAATTGGTGCAAATACACCAGCTGCATCAAACTGTGTCATCATGCGACGACTGAAATATCCTAAACCCGCTTGTGCACCTAGCCATTCCCCAATGGCAGCACCTATTATACTAAAGGTAACCGCTACTTTGAGCCCTGAATAAAAATGAGGCAGTGCAGAAGGAATGTTCAACTTAAAGAAAATATCTTTTTTTGTTGCTCCCATCGTTAACATGAGTTCTTTTAACTCTTTGTTGCTGGAACGAAGCCCATCAAACGTGCCAACAGTAATGGGAAAAAACGTAATTAATACGGTCACAATCACTTTGCTCCAAATTGAGTAGCCAAACCACAGAACAAATACAGGAGCAATGGCAATGGTCGGGATCATTTGCGACGCAATAATAAGCGGATAGAAAGCACGCTCAATAAGCGGACTCCAATTCATCCACACAGCCAGCAGAACCCCTAGTACAACGGATATAACCAGCCCAATTAGGATAATAGATAACGTAGCTGGTAAATGCTTAAACAATAAATCCATTCGCAAATCCCAAAGCTTCGTTAAAATACCACTGGGCGTTGGTAAAATAAACGGATAGTTTACAATGCGTGCTCCAATTTCCCAAGCAGCCAGCAAAATGACTACTAAAATCACTGAAGCCCCGTACTTTTTCATGTGTTCACCTTCGATCTTAGCTGTTCAATTAAATAATCTTTCACATCAAGCACACGCTGTTGATTCAAATCTTTTTGCGTTCGAGGCCTGCTAAGCGGCACTTGAATTTCTTCAAGGTGACTTACCGGCTTGTCTGAAAAGATAAAAATACGATCTGATAAAAAAAGCGCTTCGTTTACGTCATGAGTGATAAATAAGATGGTGTGCTTACGCTTTTGCCATTGTTCAAGCAGCCATTCCTGCATCGACAAACGCGTAATGGCATCAAGCGCACTGAAAGGCTCATCTAAAAGCAGCACGTTAGAACCGCTTAATACCGTTCTTAGAAAGGAAACACGCTGCTTCATTCCTCCGGATAAATCACTGGGAAAACGGTTTTCATATCCTTTTAACCCAAACTCTTCGAGCAGCTGAGATACTTGCCTATGAGCACTTGCTTTTGACACATTGTGAAGCTCAAGCGGCAGCGCTGCATTGTCTAGAATTGTACGCCACGGAAGGAGCAAATCTTGCTGCGGCATGTAGCCTACTTTTCCAAGACGCTTTTCATAAGACTGTCCGTTAATAACTATATCGCCTTCACTTTGCTGTTCAAGACCTGTAATGAGGCGAAACAACGTACTTTTTCCCGAGCCGCTTGCTCCAACGATACTGACAAACTCGCCTTCTTTCACGTCTAAGTTTAATGATTTTAAAATCGGTTGGTCACCGTTTTTGTAGGTAAAACTGACGTTTTGGAAAGATAACACAGACTTATTCATGGATCGGCCACATCGCTTCGTTATAAGCCATATCCCAGAACATATACTCAAAACGCGTCGTATTTAAGAAAGTTTCTTCGAGTTTTTCTAATTCAGCTTCTGATTTGTCTTCAGTAAGTGAGTCAAATAAGTTAATACACCATGTCGCCAGTGCGCCAAATTCTTCTGAGCTGTACATCTCAATCCACTCACGGTAAAATTCATTGTTAGCTCCAGACTTTTCACTGAGCTCTTTTCCTATTTCCCAGTAGCTCCACATACAAGGTAAAAGAGCCGCCACTAATTCAGCTAACGTTCCGCTTTGACCAACGTGCAGCATATAGTGTGTGTATGCCAATGTTGTAGGAGATGGCTGCGCTTTTTCTAATTCTTTTTCGCTGATTTCAAATTTCTTGGCATACTCACGGTGCAAGCTCATTTCTTCATTTAATGTAGAATCTAAAAGTGTAGCAAATTCCCCCATCGTTTGGACATCGGTAGCCTTCATGGCTCCAATCGCAAATAACTTGGCATAATCAATTAGGTAAAGATAATCTTGAATCATATAAAAGCGAAACTTCTCCTTTTCAAGCGTTCCATCTCCCATCCCCTGTACGAAGGGATGATTATGATTTTGACGCCAAATAGGCTGAAGCTTTTCGTATAATCGTTCACTAAATTTCATGATGATCACTCCTTATGCGTATGCAGCCACGTATAAATGAACTGCACCATCACTTTTGTATATTGAACAAGCTGATTCACATCTAATTGTTCGTTCACAGCATGTGCATTCGCTAAATTTCCCGGACCGTAAATAGCTGCCGGAATACCGGCATCGGCTAGCCAACCGCCGTCTGTTACGCTAGTTGACACATCAATTGGAGGCTTTTTTCCTTCAATTTGTTCATGAGTATTTGCAAGCAGCTGCACTCCTGCATGACCTTCATCAATTTCTAATGACGGAAAGATTTCTCCTCTGTCTTCAATCATCGATGTGCCTCCCCATTCAAAGGTTGGCAGATTATCTTTTAACCATGGATCTGCTTTTGCAATAGCTAAAATGTATTCTTCCACTTCTCTTGATACTTGGTCGTACGATTCATTAGGATAATAGTGAACGGTGATCCACAGCCTGCATTCATCTGCAATAAAAGCAGCATGCCTTCCCCCTTCAATTACCGCTGGATTAATCGTATTTGTCCCTGGCAAAAATCCTGGATAGCTCTTTGTAATAGCCCAGTGACGTTCTAATTCTTGCAGCCCTCCGATAACTTTTGCCATCTTTTCGATAGCGCTCGCAGCTAACAGTCCTCCTCCAGCATGAATCATACTTCGGCGTGTACCGTCATGATAAGTTTTGCTGCTTTTTATGGTAATCCATCCCGTGATAACTCCGCCTTGACCTTGAATATGTAAATCACTCGTATCCGCTACGAGCGCAAAGTCAGCTGTATATCCTTTCTGACAGCATTGCAGCGTACCTGCTTCTCCCACTTCTTCTCCTACAACAGATTCAAAAATTAAGTCTCCCGGAAGCTCAATTCCTGCTTCTGTTAAAAGCTGGACTGCAAATAACGCTCCTGCCAAGCCGCCTTTCATATCCGCAACTCCGCGTCCGATTATCGTATTGCCTTTCACGACAGCTTCAAACGGATCTGTCTCCCACTTTTCATTTTCTTGTACCTCAGCAACATCCATATGCCCGTTAATAATCAAGCTTTGGTAGTCTGCTGATTTTTTTCCTTTTAACGTCCCCACTACGATAGGATCGTTGGAATATAAGTCCCACATATCGATGGAAAACCCGCAGTTTTTAAGAAAATCCGCTACGTATAGCTGCGCTTCATGAGAATTTCGTGCAGGAGGCGCCGGCGTTTTATATGAAACAAGCGTTGTTAATAACCGGATTAGCTCCTCTTTGCGCTCCTCTACCTGTTTGACAAGCAAATCAATTGTTTCTTCCATGTATGACACCTTCCTTTACGCATAAAAAAACACTTCTTTCGCAGGAAAGAAGTGTTTTTGTGTATATAAACAAAATTATTATAACGAGTTCGTAAGGGAATCCCATACAAAACATTCATTACAATACCTCTTTCCTACGCTAGTATTACCTAGTTCAGGTTATAAGGGTTAAGACTTCTCGTCTCTCTCAGCTTCGAAAGCACCCCTAGTGGTGTTGTATCTTTATGAAATTAATCTATTATCATATGTTTACCTTTAATAGTTTTATCATAGTAAAGCGTTTTATTCAATAGAAAGGTTTATGATCTAGCAATGAAAATAGTTTCCTTTTTAGTAAAATAAAAAGCACAAACCTTTTTCAAGTAGTGTGCGCTCTTTACTTTTATAAGATTACTAGTTAGCTATCGGCTTCTTTAAAAATACGCCATAACTAATAGCGCCAATTAAAAGCAGTCCTGCGCCTAATAGGAACACCACTGTAAAAGTTCCGGTTGCATCTAATATAAATCCCGTTACAATAGGGGCCATTGCTGCTCCTAGAAACCCTCCGAAATTTTGAATAGCGCCGAGTGAAGCAACTTGTTCCCTTGGTGCAACATCCGCCGCTAGGGTCCAAATTACGCCTGATGGCAACTGTGATGCGAAGTAGCCAATGGATAATAAGACAATACTCAAGGCTGCGTTATCAATAAAAGGAACGGGTGCCACCGATGCTGCCGCCAAGATCGCCCCGCCTACAATTGGAATTTTTCTTGCTGTTACTGCATGAACTCCTTTTCGAATAAAACGATCTGAAATTGCACCGCCGAGCAACACTCCTATAATTCCAGCTAGAAACGGAATAGCAGCAATCCACCCCGTTTGTTTTAGACTGAAACCGCGCTCTGTTTCTAAGTAGCTCGGAAGCCAAGTTAAATAAACCCATATTGTAAACATAATTCCGAAATTCCCGATAATCATAAACCACGTGCTTTTATATTTAAAAAGCTGTGACCATTTTGCTTGTGAGGTATGACTGCTTTTTATTTCTTCTTTAGGGACAGCTTTCACTTTATTGGCAACATAATCCGGATCCCGATATATCTTTAGCCAAACAAACATCACAATAAAGCCGGCTGCTCCTATAACAACAAACATTCCTCTCCAGCTCATCGTTAAAAGTAATACCGTTAACAACGGCGGAGCAATCGCATTAGCAATTTGAGACCCTGTATTAATAATAGAAGTAGGAAGGCCACGCTCTTCTTTTGAAAACCATCTTTCCGTCACTTTAATTCCGGATGTGAAAAAAGGAGATTCCGATACACCTAGAAGCATTCTCATGGCATAAAGAGCGGAGTACGTGTTAGTAAAAGCACTTGCTACCGTTGCTACAGACCATAGGCCAGATGCCCATGCAAACATTTTTTTTGGCCCGTATTTATCAACCAACCAGCCGGCAGGTAGATTTGCTAAAGCATATGGCCATAGAAAAGCTGAAAGTAAAAGACCCATTTGTGTAGAGGACAGCCCAAACTCTTTAGCAATAGTGGTATTAGCGATACTTAAATTGGATCGGTCTAAATAGTTAACAACTGCTCCAATTAACAATACAGTAATGAGCCACCAGCGTATATTCGTCTTTTTTACATCTTTTTTTACAAGACCCAAATCTTTGTTAACGCTTTCATTTGTTTTAGATGTAACCGCCATAGAACATTCCTCCATAACTTTAATAGTTATAGTGAATGAGCTGCCTGCTTATAATCAAACAGCCCTATTCACTAGAATTGCATGAGTTTATTCAGAACATGAACCATTTATTAAACACTGCTTTTTGGATGAATGCTATTTAGTTTATCATCTAATTCTTTGACTTCTTCTTCTGTTAAATCTATTTGAGGAGATCTCATGCCACCAACGTTAATACCTCTTAATTTTAATGCTTCTTTAAAATAAGACATGTTGCTTCCGTTTAAAAGAGCTTCACAATATTGTATAGCAACTTTTTGCATCTTTCTTGCCTTTTCTAAATCATTAGCTTTAAATGCATTATAAGTCTCTACAAACGGCTCGGGATAAACGCCGGATACACCGGATACAACTCCTTCACACCCCATAGCCAGAGCCGCTAAAAATAAACGATCGGTTCCTGGAAGAACAGAGAAGTTTCCATCGTTAATATTTAAATAATCATTTACTCGTAAATAGTCAGGATAACTATATTTAATACCAATTACATTCTTGCATGCCTCTGCTACTTTTTGCGCTACCTCTGCAGTTAAATCATTGCTTGAAGACTGAGGAATATTATATAAATACATGGGGAAATCATTTGGAACACTGTGTGCTACTTTTGTAAAATACGTTTCTAGCTCATTGTCGTTTGCTCCAAAGAACATAGGCGTAACCACTCCGATACCGTCGGCTCCAATTTCACAGGCATGTTTTGCGAGCTCAATTGTATCTTCTTCATTCATAGCCCCTACGTGTATGAATACGGTTACACGATTAGCCGCTTGTTTCACTACTGTTTCTGCTATTTCCTTTCTTTCTTTTACAGACAGACGTAGCATCTCTCCCGTTGTACCAAGCGGATACAAGCAGTGCACTCCTTTTGAAATTAAAAACTCTGTTAAATTTACTACTTTCTCTAAATCTACTTCACCCGTTTTAGCAAACGGTGTAACCATTGCTGTTGTAACCCCGTATAAATGTTTCATTTCCTTCTCCCCTTTGTTAGTAGTGAATTCATCTATATTTAGTAAAACGTTTTACTAATAAAAAAATAAAAAGCTTGCTCTTATTTTCTAAATCGGTCTCTTTAAAAAGAGACCTTATAAATGACATTGCTTTTTATTTAATTCTCGTTGTATTGCGGTGAATAATTTCCAAATCAAATATCTGTTGGTCCACATCCCCATATGGATCAGAAATAGTTTTAACTAAAAGCTCCCCTGCACAATAAGCCATTTTCTCTACCGGCAAATTGACAGTAGAAAGTTTCGGATTAGTAAATTTTGAGAACTCTTGGTTATCAAATCCCATCACTTCACAATCAGCTGGTACAGAGATGCCGTAGTCATTAAGAGCAGAAAGAGCTCCTAACGCAACGTGGTCACTCAAACAAATCACAGCGGTTGGAACTTGTCCTTGTTCAATAAGCTGTTTGATGCTGTCATAGCCACCTTGTTCTGTATATGAACAGTAATGGTGACAATACGTAACATCAGTCTGTTCAATTCTATCTGTCATACCTTTTACTCCTGCTTCTAAAGCCTGTGACGACACATCTGGAACTAAAATACTAATATGCTGGTGATTATTATGAATAAAATGATCTGCTACCGCTTGACCAGCTTCATAATTTTTGGATTGTATAACAGAGTATATAGGTGAGACCCGATTAAATAAAATAATCGGAACACCAGGTTTAGATCTTTGAATATAAGCCTCATCAGCTGCCGTTGTATTAGCAATAATCGCCCCGTTAAAGTATGAAGATGTTTGAAGACCTTTTACAGAGGAAATACCTTCTTCATTTTGAAACGTTTCGACTAATAATTTAATAGTAGGGCCGTTTTTTAATGAAGCTATGTAGCTTTGAATACCTGTGAGAATACGTCCCACTAACGAGACGCGCGTATCAATTGGCCAAATAAGAGCAATTGTTAGCTGCGCTGATTTGTCTTGTCCACGCAAGTTACGTGCAGACATATTGGGGATATAGCCTAATTTTTTTGAAGCTGCAATTACACGCAGTTTAGTAGCTTCAGAAATTCTGCTTGCTCCCGGCTTGTTATTTAAAATGAGGGAGGCAGTCGTAATTGAAACATCTGCTGCTTTTGCAATATCTTTAATCGTAACCAGATGACCATCTCCATTTTTAGTTTAACGTTTTACTAAACTCAGTATAACGCTTTCATTTTAGTTTGACAATTCTTTTTTTACTTTCATCTCAAATAAAAAAATGGACTCATCATCGAATCCATTTTTCCATTTAAACAGTGACAAGCTCAAGTTTTTGCCCCGGTCTCACTAATGAAAGCAGCTCATGATCTTCCTCTATCACATACCCAATCACGTTAACATTAGCATTTGCAGGCAAATTCGTTTTAGCTATTTGAACCTCTCCTCTGTAACGTCCATAGCCATCATTATCCATTGTAATTGCTCCCATCCTGCGTTCTACTGTATGATATGGCGGGACTGGTTTTATAGATCGCGTATCAACCAACCGCAGAACGTCTCTTGATAGATCCGGACGCACGCTGTACGTTCCCTCTATATGAGGTGAACGAATGCGAAGCGGAATAATCCGGTTTTCTTGATATTGAACTAAACGTTTTAATAGATTTAAATTGGCGGATAGATCTCCAATATAAATCTCCGTTACTCCGCATCTGTATAAATCTACTGCAGATGTAAAAGGACATCTATTACGGTCTTTTTCTCTAGTAGGAAGGCCTTGATAAATAGGGCCTCTCTTTTCGCCTTCTCCGGGAATATAAGCGCAGACTGGAATTTGAAGTTCATTAAATAAATCTGTCTGCTGTTGGAAAAACGTTTCTTCAAGTCCTGTATCAGGACGCGGATAAAAATTATGCCATGCAAGCAGCTGATGATGATGAAGGCCTGCAGATAACAGCGCTTCAATTTCTTGTTTTGATAATGTACTTGCATTAACAGCAATATAAAATTCATTCGCAAGTGAAAGAGTTTCTTCTACGCTAAAGCCATCGTCTAGTCTAATACCCGATACGCCAAGTAAAGATAGAGTCATAAGGCTTTCTATCCCTAAATGAACCGGCGTGTGCTTAGATACGTCTGCATACACGCTTATTCCACAATTTCTAGCCACATGAAGCAATTCTTTTGCTCGTTCAGCCAAATCTCCTTTTTCCTCGGGAATGTGAAGCGAAGTGAATGCGCGTGTGACGCCGTACTCACTTGCTTCTAATAATCTTTTTTTAGCATCTTTATCATGTAAGTAAAACGAAATACCAATCATTCAAACTCCCTCGCCATTTCATCGTTAAATCCAAAGAAATAGGTACAAATAAAACCTGTTGCATAAGCAACAACTAACCCGAGTAAATAAAGAAGAATTTGATGCGCATGAACTAAAAACGTAAGCGGCAAACCTGATACTCCAACTGCTACAGTCGCAATATGGAAGTGAGCCTGAAATGCTCCTCCGATTCCAGCTCCAAGACAAGCGGTTAAGAATGGACGCCCTAAAGGAAGCGTGACCCCAAAAATGAGCGGCTCTCCGATTCCGAGCAGTCCTGAAGGAAGAGCGCCTCCAATTGCTCGCTTTAAACGTTTTTTCTTTGTTTTTATATAGATAGCAAAAGCTGCACCTACCTGACCGGCTCCGCCCATTGCTAGTATGGGAAGAAGCGGATCATCTCCAATTGAATTGATAAGCTCTAAATGAACAGGAGTAAGACCTTGATGCAGTCCTGTAATGACGAGCGGCAAGAACGTTGCTCCTAAAACAAAGCCTGCTACAACTCCTCCAACCTCTAAAACTCCTAGAAGACCTTTTGTGATTCCATCTGAAATCAAGCCTCCTATTGGCATGAATACTACATACGTAATAATTCCTGTAATTAACACCGTAACAGTCGGTGTAATAATAATATCAAGTGACTGAGGGACAAATTTACGTACTCGTTTTTCCACTACGGCCATAAAGATTGCTGCAAGCAATACCCCTATTAAGCCACCACGCCCTGGTAAAAGAGCTTCACCAAAAAGTTTAATATCAGCTGCGGCAGGATTAATGACTAAAATACCTGCTAAGCCTCCTAGAGCTGGCGAACCACCAAACTCTTTTGCTGCATTAATGCCTACTAAAATACCAAGATAAGCAAATAAGCCGCTTCCTATGACGGTTAAAAGAATAGCAATCTGTGAATCTGCCGGAAGCCACTTCGCTTGAACAGCTGCTTTTGTCACCCCGGTGATAAGTCCGGATGCTACAAGAGCAGGTATCAACGGAATAAAAATACTCGCAATTCGGCGAAGCAAGAGCTTAAACGGAGTTGCATTTTTTTCTTTCAGCTCCGATTTCCGCTGAGCTGCACGATTTTCTAAGTTAATACCGCCGGATTCATCAATTAGCTTTCCAAATTCCTCTGTTACTTTGTTCACTTTGCCAGGACCAATAATAATTTGCATCGTTTCTTGTTCAACTAATCCGAGCACGCCTTCAAGTTTTCGTATATCTGCCTTTTTCACAATTGAACCATCTTTTACAGTCACACGCAGCCGAGTCATACAATGCGTATACGCTTCAATATTGGATGCTCCCCCAAGCATCTCCAAAATAACCTTTGCTAATTGATGATTATCTAAAGACATGTTAATCCCCCTTTGTATTTTCCTCTTAGATGGATACGTTACTGAGGAAACAGACCACAAAATCCCCTTTTTTGTAATCGCTTTCTTTTTTTATTTCTTATTTTTTAAAAACTGAATGGCATCCCTTGTTTTATCAATATACTCAATCGTCTGGTCATACTGCTGCGCTGCAATACTTAAAAATAAAACATCAATTACGTAAAGCTGGGCTAAACGAGACGATGTAGCTGCGCTTCGAAACGGCGCTTCTTGAGAATAAGACGTATACAAACAAATATCAGCTAAAGACGAAACTGTAGACTGTCCGTATTTGGTTAAGCTAATCGTCTTTACTCCGCGATTTTTAGCTAAAGATAAGACGTTGCTTACTTCAGGAGTCTCCCCTGAAAAAGAAATACCCACGACTACATCGTCTTTACTTGCATTTGCGATGAGTGTAGCTGCTAAATGGCTATCTGCGAAAGCCGTAGCATTTTTATTAATTCGAAGAAATTTTTGCTGCGCATCTATAGCAATAATATGGGAGGCACCGATTCCAAAAAAATGAATGTTTTTGGAATCAATCAGCGCCAAAACAGCCCGCTCTACTTCTTTATAATTCACAAGCTCGGCCGTATCACTTAGACTTTGAATGCTGTTGCTTGCCGTTTTTTTGACAATAGATTGAATCGTTTCATTTGTTTCAATATCCCGGTATCCTTGCTCCGTATCTCTAGCTAAATCACCGGCTACTCTTACCTTTAATTCTTGAAAGCCGCTAACCCCTATAGATTTACACAAACGAATAACAGCAGCACTGCTCGCATTCGCTAGTCTTCCTAGTTCCCCAGCCGTACTGTTTACCACAGTATGCGGATTGTTTAAAATATATTCAGCAATTTTCCTCTCTGAATCGGGGAGCTTAGCCACCGTGTTTTTAATCATTGTTAATCCGCCTGTTGACATCGTTTCTCTCCTTTATACGTAATGTTCAATCGCTTTTCTCACATAACCGTCCGCATCATTCAGTAACATCTTCGCGGTGTCATAATTTTCATTTGTTTTAATCATAACCACTGCTGTTTTTACCTCGTTATTTGCTTCATCAAGCGTTTGACTTGCTTTGTCATAAGAAACACCTGTTATTTTACAAATAATACCTATCGCTCGTTCTTTGAGCTTTTCATTGCTCACATGAACATCTATCATTAAATTTTCATATGCTTTTCCTACTTTAATCATAGCCGCTGTGGAAATCATGTTGAGAATCATTTTATGAGCGCTTGCTGCTTTTAACCTTGTTGAACCTGTTAGCACTTCTGGACCTACTACTACCTCAATACTATGATCCGCTTCTTTTCCAATAAGAGAATTACAATTGCAAGACAGCGCCACCGTTTTAGCTTTTACAGATCTTGCATATCTTAATGCACCAATCACATAAGGAGTGCGTCCGCTTGCAGCAATTCCAATGACTGTGTCTCGTTCATTCAAATGAATTTTTTGTAAGTCTGCTGCTCCCAATTCTTCTTTATCTTCTGCACCTTCAACTGCTTTAACAAATGCTTTTTCTCCTCCAGCCATCAGTCCCTGTACCTGAGTGGGATTGGTACTGAAAGTAGGCGGGCATTCAACAGCATCCAATACTCCCAGTCGTCCGCTTGTTCCCGCGCCGACATAAATAAGGCGACCTTCCTTTTGAAACGATTCGCTTACAAACTCAACTGCCACCTCTACGTCTGGAAGTACTTGTTGCACGGCCAGCGCCACTTTTTGATCCTCTTTATTCATTACGTTTAAAATTTCTTTTGTACTAGCTGTATCTATCTTCATTGTCTGCTCGTTTTGGGACTCTGTTATTAATAATGTAAGCTGTTCATTCATCTTTTTAGCTCCTTTTTCATCGTGTAGTGAAGTTATGGTTATTATAATTCGTTTAAAATATAATTTCAATAATTTATTTTATTTTTTAAAATTATATTTTAAAAAATACGTAAAAAAAGTCACGAATCTGTGACTTTTCTAATAACATTCATACCCCACATTTTGTTTACGCTTTCATTTTAATCTCTAATAATTCCATTACTTGTCCCTATCAGTACTTCTTTACCTTGTTGATTTCGATAAACCGATTTGATTTTTACTTTTTGAAAACCATCTGCTTTTTCTACTTCAGTTAATATGCATTCACAGGTAACCGTATCTCCTGAAAAAACCGGACGAAGAAATTCACTCACCATTTCTCTTGCAATATAGTTCAAGTCTCCTCCTATTTTTGTTCCAATACTAGCAGTCATAAGTCCATGAACCATTAGCCGCCCTTTATCATCACGTTCCAAATGATGTTTACCCCGGTCTCCAGTCATCTCCGCAAACTGCATGATTTCTTCCTCTTGAAACGTTCTTTGCCACGTAAATGTATCTCCTGCTTTACATTTCATCCTATCCCTCCTCTTAAGATTCCGCACTTTACTCTTTAACTATATCATAAAATGAACAATCATTCATTTTTACATCGAAAAAATAGCAGAATAAATATCCTGCTATTTTTGACAAGTAGGACAGTAATAAAGCCTTCTAGAAGCAGCTTGCACTTTTAAAATATGCGTGCCGTCAATTCGACAAGCTTCTCCTTCACGGTTAAAAACCCAGTGGCGGTAAGCAGAGCGCTTTTGGCCTTTCTTGTTTAACGTTTCAGCAAGCTTTACATCATTTGTAATGCCTCCTGTTTCATAGGACTGTTTTACAAGAGAAATGGTTGCTTCAGCTGCCTTTTTAAGCTGTTCTTCCGTGCAGTCTACTGGACGAGCTGTAGGATTAATCCCCGCTACAAATAAGATTTCACTTCGCAAGTAATTTCCGATCCCCGCTATAAAGCTTTGGTCTAACAGCAGCGACGCCCATTTTCTACGATAAAATGGCTTAGAGCAAAAGCGATCTAAAAGCTCAGCTGCCGTTACTTCTTCACTTAAGATATCCGGACCTACTCTTGATACAAAAGGATGAGCAGAAACTTCTTCATCACGCAATACTTCAATATCAGAAGCGCTGTAAAGCAGCGCTGATTTCTTTTCATTATGAATAGCAAGGCGCAGCTGTCTGTTTGTAGATGGATAATTGTAAGATGAACGTACATACCATTTTCCATAAAGCTGATTATGTGAATAAATGGTATAACCGTTGTCGAAACGAATAAGCATAGCCTTCCCTTTTGTATCTACTCTTTGAATACTAGCACCTGTTAATACTTCTTCGTAATGCTGCAAAGATGGAAAATAAAACCATATCTCACTAACGGGAAGACCGATAATCGCTTTTTCGACTTCATCGGCTGCTCGTCTAATTTCTGGACCTTCTGGCATATAATGAAACTCCTTTCTTGCCTAACTTTCTTCATTTATTATTTCGGTTTTATTTCTGTTTTGCAAGAAAGAAGCGGTTGCGCCCTTCTTTTCCTAAAAGAACCTTTAAGTTATGCATGACGTTTACTCTTATAGTAAAATGTTGATACCTTTTTACTTTCTATAGTGTTTATCTTACTTCCTTTGACTTATACTAGTTGATAACCTTTTAGAAACATGTTAATTACCTATATATTGAGGAGTTTATCATGAACAATCAATCATTTTCTCCATTTTCAGAAAAACTAATGAGGTTTCACCTAGCTGCGATGATTACTGAAAATGTACGTGGATATGGGCTTGCGATGTCAACAAGTCCGCGTTTAGACTCGCTTTAAAATATACAACATTCACGACTGAAATTTTGGAATACGCCAAAGAAGTATCAAGAATAAGTATTGAACAGGGATGGCTAGAAGAGCCTCCGCATATTCCATTTCCAAAAATTCATCTGGAATAAAAATAAGCTCGCGCTTTAGCGCGAGCTTATTTTTTAGATTCTCTCCACAATAAATAAAGAAAATATGGAGCACCGATAATGCCAATGATTAATCCAGCCGGAATTTCAATCGGAGGAGCAACTCCTCGCCCAATTAAATCTGCTGCTAGTACAAACAAAGCCCCAAGTAAAGCGGCTGTAGGAATTAATTTTTTATGCCTCGGTCCCACTAACCGTTTGGCCACATGAGGAATAATAAGCCCTACAAAGCCAATGGTGCCAACAACCGATACAACGGCAGCCGTCATTGCCACTGCGCTTGCTAGTAATACTAAACGAATTAACTCTACTCTAGCCCCTAGTCCTCGAGCCACTTCATCACCTAAATGAATTAAATCTAAACGAGCAGCTAACAGCCAAATCAGCGGTAATAATATAATCACCCAGGGAAGTAAACCAATTAATTGATCCCATGTCCTTCCCCATAAACTGCCGCTCAGCCAAATCAGTGCCGCATTTACGTTTGGATTTGCTTTTGAAATTAATAAGTGAATACCTGATGAACAAAAAGCGCTGACCGCTACACCTATTAACGCAAATCGAATAGGTTCTACTCCTTTTTTATAAGCAAGCAAATAGACGATTACAAAAACAAGGGAGCCCCCTGCAAACGCAGCGACTGATAAAACAGATGGGCTTGCTAAAGGCAGTAAAATAGTAATTGCAACAGCAGCTAATCCTGATCCGCTTGAAAGACCTAATGTATCTGGGCTAGCCAGCGGATTTCTCATAATAGACTGTACGACGACTCCGGACACAGCTAGGCCGATTCCAGTTAAAATAGCCAGCAAAATACGAGGTAAACGAAATTCTACTAAAATGGACGTCAAGTCAGGGTCGCCAATACCAATAAAAGACGTAATAATGTCTAGAGGAGGTATGTTGATGTCTCCTAAGCTAAGGCTTATCACGCTCAGCGCTATAATTAAGACAGAAAGAATAATAAACAGGCCGACAGACTTGAATCGAGATGGTTGCTTTTTTGTTTTATTGACAGTCTGCATATATACTCATGCCTTCCTTTCTGTTTTTTTGCGTCTCGCTAAGTAAATAAAGTACGGCGTTCCAAGCAATGCTGTTACTGCACCTACAGGGGTCTCATACGGATATGTAATAAATCGCGACAATACGTCTGCTAACAGCAATAAAGATGCACCAAGCAGCGCGCTCATTGGCAAAACGACTCGGTAATCTACACCTATTAAATAGCGCACCATATGAGGAACAACAAGTCCTACAAAGCCAATTGGACCTGCAATCGCTACTGAAACACCCGCTAATACAATCACGACAACTGCAGTGAACGCTCTAATGGCAAAGACTCGCTGCCCGAGTCCTCTAGCTACGTCATCTCCTAAAGACAACAAAGAAGACGCTCTTCCCAGACCAAACGCAATAAGTAAACCCACGACGCTAAAAGGAAGCAATACATGAACATGGCCCCAATCTCGGCCAATAACTGAGCCGGTGAGCCAGAACATAACGCCTTCTGTTTTGCTTTCATTAAAAATCAGCAGCGTTTGCGTGAGAGACATAAGCATACCTTGTATAGCAACACCCGTTAAAGCAAGCTTTACATCGCTGTCGCCTCCTTTAATCAACGAACTCATGACGTAGACAATAACAGCAGCAAATGCGCCTCCTAAAAACGCTCCAAGTACCCCACCAATCATACTTACACCCGGCACTAAAACTGTTAAAAATACCATTGCCGCTGATGCCCCGGCATTAATACCAAAAATACCAGGAGAAGCTAATGGATTTCTAGTTAATGCTTGCATCAACGCTCCAGCGACCGCTAAATTAGCGCCAACAAATGCCGTTACCAGTAGGCGAGGCAGGCGGACAGTTTGAATAATAGATTGTTCTTTTGATCCGTCAAAATCTAGTAAAGCTTGCTTAATCGTTCCAAAAGAAATATGTATAGAACCGATGGAAATAGATAAGAACATGGAAACCAATAAAAGAATGATAACAGCAAGAAAAATAGCTATTATACGAAGTGGAGATCTGTTTCTTTTGGATAAACCGTGAACAGCTTTCATAGTAGACTGCGCCTCCTTTCATTTGAAAGTCGATAAAAAGAAAAAAAACAACCCATTGGATTGTTCTTTTCTTCGTTATTATTTGCCTTCAAATAATAACTTTTCTGCTTCATCTGCAATACCATTTGCACCTTGTACACTTCGGCGAAGAGACCATTTAAATACATCAACTTCATACACTTGATTATTTTTAACCGCTTTTAGCTCTTTCCATAATGGTTGTTTTGCTAAAGGCGTATGACCTTTTTCATTTCGCATAACAATGAGTTTGTCTGGATCTGCT
Source organism: Priestia aryabhattai (assembly GCF_023715685.1). NCBI lineage: Bacteria > Bacillati > Bacillota > Bacilli > Caryophanales > Bacillaceae > Priestia > Priestia aryabhattai. The sequence goes on along the minus strand of NZ_JAMBOQ010000003.1, from coordinate 158,081 downwards.
TTTACGAGCTGCTCCATTGTCATTTTTACACTGTACTCTTTTGTAGGATCTGTTAATGCATTTTTGAAGCCCAATTGCTCAAGAACACCCGTTGTAAAGAAATTTGAAGTTCTAGCATTAATATTACCATTTGCATCAGCGATAACAAGTACATTGCCCGGATTTTTTGGTGCTTTTGCTTTTAAATCTTTCATTTTTTGCTTATGCTCTTCTACCACTTTTTCAACTTTTGCCTTCTTGCCAACAGCTTCTCCTACTTTTAACTCCGTATTTAGTAAATCATCGTAATTAGCATTTAAATTTTTCAATTCAATCGTTGGCGCAATTTTCGATAATTCTTTATATACATTTTTATGACGTTCTGAATCAGCGATAATCAAATCTGGCTTCAACAGTTTAATCGATTCTAAGCTCGGCTGTGCTCGCGTGCCAACTGATTTGTATCCTTTGATTTCTTTTAGTACATCTTTATCAATAAGCTGTTCTGCTTTATCATCATCAGCTACTCCCACAGGTTTAATACCAGCATCTAACAATGCATCAATAAAACCTAACTCTAATACGACTACCCGCTTTGGATTTCCTTTTACTTTTGTCTCTCCAAGCTCATGTTTGACCACTCTTGTTTTTTCATTTTTCTCATCGGCTGAATTTTCCTTATTCGTGCTGCTGCAGCCGATAAGCATTCCGATTGCCAGCATTATAATAAAAGCCAGCAGTCCTATTTTTTTCTTATTCAAATGTCATTCCTCCTGCTTGTATCTTTATGTAGATAATTGACTCTTGAAACTGATAATCGTTATCATTATATCAGTTTTATCTATTTAAACAAGCTGATTCGTTACTTTTAATTAAAAAAATTATATCTATTCTACCAAAAAAGACGAGCTTGAAATATCAAGCTCGTCTTTTTTGGTAAACTTTCTATGAATATGGTGTAATAGGCGGCAGTTCACTGCTAAGATACCATTTACCTATGTCACGTAGCTTGTAAGCAACAGGATCGTGTAAGCTAATTGTTCGTGCGTTGCGCCAGTAGCGATCAAATTTATACTGATCAGACGTGGCTCTCGCTCCCATCCCATCAAATATAGTGGAAGTAATATGTAAGGCCGTTTGGACAGTAAATGTTTTAGCCATCGCAATGGCAATTCCACACTCGCCGCGCTGCTGTTTCGTTAGCGCATCTTCTTTTTTCCATGCATGATCAAATTCTATAACAGCTTTTTCTATAAGTGCTGAACAAGCATGAAGGTTTAAACTCATTTCACCGTATTGCTGAATAATGTAAGGATCTTGCTCTGCTGCTTCAACATCTGAACTTAGCCACGGTTTTGTATGAACTTTCACATAAGCTTTTGATTCCTCCAAAGCGCCTTGAGCAATACCATACAATAAATGAGTGAGCATAAGCTGAGCCAAATGCGTTCGTACCGTAGGAAAAACCTTTTGCTCTTCAGCTGCTTTATGCAATATTTCTTCTTCATAAACGATAACATCTTCAAACTTTACACTTCCGCTATCCGTTTGGCGCTGTCCAAACCCGTCCCAATTATCTTCAGTAACGATTCCTGCTCTATGAGTAGGAAGTACACATAGCAATACCTCGCCGCTTCCTCCTTCTTGAGCCGATACTAACAAACGATCTGAATCCGTTGCCCCGGAACAAAAACTCTTGCTTCCGTTGAGCATTAACCGTCCGTTTTCTCGAACTGCTTTTAGCCCTGAATCTCTAGGATTAAAGGCATTTCCCCAAAAAAGCTGTTGAGCTGCTGTTTCTTTGTAAAAAGTTTTGTACTGCTGAGTACTTCCGAACAGAAAAGTCGAACAAACCGTCAAATAATGATAGCCTAACAAGTGTGCAAGTGAACTATCTGCTTTCGCAATGATATTCACGATTTTAAAAACAATCGGCCAGCTGGCTCCATAACCTCCGTATTCTTTAGGAATCGGGAGGGCTAAAAGACCGCTTTTTCTAAGTAGATTACGCTCATATAGAGGCGTTCCACCTTCTCTATCTCTTTTTACAGCTGTTTTGGAAAACTCTTTAGCCAACTGATCAGCCAATTTTAGTAGATTCTCTTGAGACGCCGCAATCGTTTTGGTGTGGTTCATAATACTCCCTCCTTTCTCACCTTTTAGCGGGTGTTTTATTATTAACTTTCACTTCACCAAATGGACTGATAAACGTGCGGTCATTCTCATCTTGCTTACGCTTAACTGGAAGCCTTGGAAACAAAAGCTCTGCTGTTCGATATGCTTCTTCTAAATGAGGATATCCAGATAAAATAAATGTTTCGATGCCTAACTCTGCATATTCTTTAATTCGGTTTGCCACCGTATCGGCATCTCCTACTAAAGCAGTTCCTGCTCCTCCTCGAACTAAACCTACTCCAGCCCATAGATTAGGGCTTACCTCTAAGTTTGAACGATCGCCTTGATGCAATGCACTCATACGTTTCTGGCCTTCTGAATCCATTCGAGAAAATACTTTTTGGGCTGATTCAACGGCTTCTTCATCTACATGTTGAATGAGCACATTTGCAGCTTTCCAGGCTTCTTCTTCTGTTTCACGAACAATGACATGAAGCCTGATGCCAAATCGAATTTCTCTTCCTGTCTGCTTTGCTTTTTCTTTCATTCGTTCAATTTTTTCTTTTACTTGTGCAGGAGGCTCTCCCCAGGTCAAATAGACGTCTATATGCCTTGAGGCAACGTCCATCGCCACAGAAGAAGAACCACCAAAATAAAGCGGAGGATACGGTTTTTGGACCGGCGGATAAAGCACGTCTCCACCTTTAACACTCAAGTAGTCTCCTTCGAAGTGAACATCGGATTCATTTAATACCTTTCTCCATATCGTTAAAAATTCATCTGTCAGCTCATAGCGATCGTGATGGTTTAAAAACACTCCGTCTCCTTCTAACTCAACGGGATCTCCTCCTGCTACGACATTAATAAGGAGCCTTCCTTTAGAAAAGCGGTCAAATGTTGCAGCCATTCTTGCGGCTTGTGTAGGCGACATTAAACCGGGCCGTACTGCTACTAAAAACTTCAGGTTTTCAGTGACTGGCACTAAAGTAGATGCAGCAATCCACGCATCTTCGCATGACTTTCCCGTCGGAAGCAAAACCCCGCTATATCCTAGCTCATCCGCAGCTTGTGCAACTTGTTTGCAATAAGAATAGCTTACAGCCCTAGCTCCTTCATGGCTTCCTAAATAACGTCCATCTCCATAAGTTGGAATAAACCAAAATAACTCCACTTGTATTCGCCCCTTTTTAAAGCTACATAAAAAAAACTCCGTTATTACAAATAAACTGCAATAAGGAGCCTCAGTTGTCTGATAGCTTCATTTTTTACTATTTTTGAATTAAGCATACGGATTAGGTGTAGGGTACTGCTGATTTAACACCCAATTCCCAACCGTTCGAAGCTTGTATTCAGCTGGATTATGAAGGGTATGAGTCCTTACATTACGCCAGAATCGGTCGTATCCATATTCAGCGTGAACCGAACGCGCTCCCATAACTTCAAATATTTCACTTGTGATATCCAGTGCTGCATTACCAGCAAAAACATTTGCAGCCGCTACGTGAACAGCTAGGTTTCCACGTTCTGCTTCCGTTAGTTCTTTGCCTTTTTCCCACGCTTCATCCAATATGAGAGCTGCTTCATCTGCAAGTGCACTGGCTGCTTTTGCTTGAATCCAGAGTTCTCCGTATTTTCGCAGTATACCTGGATCATCCGAAGCTTTTTCTACTCCTGATGTTAACCAAGGTCTTGTTTTAGAAGCCGTGTAGTTTTGTGCTTCTTCAATCGCTCCAAAAGCGCTTCCTATGAAGACATTCGTTAAAATAATTTGCGACAACGAGGCTCCAATGGTTGAAAAAGGAGTAGGATTTTTAACAAAATCTTGAACCACTTCATGTTCTTCTATTCGCACATTTTCAAAATCTACATTTCCACTTCCCGTCTGTCTTTGTCCAATCGCATTCCAATCATCTTTGACGGTAATGCCTGTTCTTGCAGTAGGCACGACGCCGTTTAAATATTGCCCCGTTTCTCTGTCATTAAATGATAGCCATAAGTACTGAGAATCAGGTGAACCAGAACCGAACGCTTTCGTTCCATTTAACAGATAACCCTGTGATTGCTTATCACCTTTTAGGCTTTCTACTAAAGGATTAGAGGCATTGCCCCAAAAAGCTTGCTGTTGAACAGACAAAGGATAAAAATAAGCCTCCTGTTCTTCTGTACCTTTGATTCGAATATCTGAGACAAACAAGGAGTGATAGCCGTATAAGTGACCTAAGGCTGCATCGCCTGTCGCCAACTCTCGAACAATAGCCAAAGCTGTTGACCATTTCCCGCCTTCTCCGCCATATTTTTGAGGAATTAATAAATTTAACAGCCCGCTTTGGCGAATAGCATCTTTTTGCTGTTTGGGTGTCCCGCCTTCTTTATCTCTTTGTGCTGCATCCTTTGCAAAAGAAAAGGACAGCTTTTTTGCTTGATCAAGATAAATTTCTTCCTTTACAGTTGTCGCAGTCATGTTAAACTCTCCTTTTGGCTCGTCTTTCGATACTGAGCACCATAGTGTTCATCAGGCAAGAAACGTGATTTTTTAAATAGCTTTTCTCTATAAGTTCCTTCACTGTAATCCGTTTTGAATAAATCTCTTTCCTGCAAAACAGGAATAACTAAATCAATAAAATCAGCAAACGTTCCCGGTGTGGTCACATAAGCCATATTAAATCCGTCCATGCCCGTATCGTTTATCCACTCTTTCATAAAATCAGCTACTTGTTCTGGACTACCCACAGTAACTGGTCCCATCCCTCCGATACTGACAAATTTCACTACCTCTTCTACCGTCCACTTTCTATCCGGATCACTTATTGTAAATTTCTCTAAAGCGGAGCGAACCGAGTTCGTAGCAATAAATTCAATAGGCTGTTCTGGTTCATAGACAGAAACATCAATTCCTGTCCAACCGCTAAACAGCGTGGCTGCTCCTTCGAAATTGACATAGCTCTCAAACCGAGCAAGCTTCTCTTCAGCCTCTTTTTCTGTTCGTCCAACAATTGGTGTAAATAAATTAAAAATTAATACACTCTCCGGGTCTCTGCCCTCTGCAGCAATTTGAGCGCGCATTTTCTTTACATAATCTGCCGCTACTTTTTTAGTAGGAAAACTTGTAAAGATACATTCAGCATGTTTGGCGGCAAATTCTCTTCCTGGGGCAGAAGCTCCTGCTTGGAATAAAACTGGAGTTCGCTGCGGTGAAGGTTCTGACAAATGTACGCCTGGAACATTAAACCACTTCCCTTTATGATTAATAGGATGAACCCGGTCTGGAAGTGTAAAAACCCCTTTTTCTTTATCTTTTACAACAGCTCCTTCTTCCCAACTTCCTTCCCATAATTTATAGCAGACTTCTAAAAATTCATCGGCAATATCATAGCGAGTTTCATGCGTAAAATGTTCTTCTAATCCTAGATTGATTGATCCACTTTCAAGGTATGAAGTCACAATATTCCATGCAATACGGCCATTTGTTAAATGATCTAATGTCGAAAATTTTCGCGCAAACGCATAAGGCTTCTCATAAGTAGTAGATACCGTTACCCCAAACCCTAAATGCTTTGTGGCATACGCCATAGCGGAAATGAGGGCAGTTGGTTCATTCACGGGAAGCTGAGCAGCTTGTTTAAGAGCTCCTTCGTTACTTTGCCTATAAACGTCATAAATGCCTAATACATCGGCTAAAAACAAACCGTCAAACTTTCCTTTTTCCAATAGCTTAGCTAACTCTACCCAGTAATCTAGCGTTTTATATTCGGACGCCTGATCGCTTGGATACGTCCACAAGCCAGGTGTCTGATGTACAACACAATTCATATCAAACGCATTTAAATAAATATGTTTCCCCATAGAAACCTCCAAAACTAATTAAATACATAAATTAACTAAGAATTAAAGCTGTTTGGAAGTAATCTTAAAACATATTCTTCCAGAATGTCAATGAAACTTCTCTCTTTATAATGAAACATAAATGAAGTTATTACTAATGCTGAATTAGGATTTCTTTAAAGGTTATTGACTTATTATTTTAGTAACTAAAACCATTAAGATGGCGTCTATAATTCCGTAGGTAATCCTCTTGATTTGACTCAAGGAGCAATGACTCAATAAAAAAAGCGTCACATTTTCTTTTGAAAAATGTGACGCTTTTAGCTTTAATCTTCAATACAAAGATACTGAATCACTTCTTTTAAACTTTTTTCTTTCATCGACTCGATGTGTAAGTGATATCTTTCGAATGACAGGTGTTTAGTTAAAGGATTTGGTACAATCACACAGCGCAAACCTGCTGCCATGGCAGCTTTTGCCCCATTAGAAGAATCTTCAAATGCTAAAGCTTCAGAAGGTTCTACTCCTAGCTTTTCAATTGCATTTCGGTAAAGAGCCGGATCTGGCTTCACTTTTTCTACATCATCGCGCGTTTGGATGACTTCAAAATAGTGCAGCAAATCTAGCTCTTTTAAAAATGCTGTTACCCAGTCGCGATATGAGCTGCTTGCTAAACCAATTTTTAATCCAAGTTCTTTTGCTTCTGCTAAGTATTCCGCTACTCCTTCTCGGGCTACTAACGATTTCATTTTTTCTTGATGACGTCTTAACGATTCTTGAGCCAGCTCCTCTTTTGTGAGCTCATTGTTAAACTGCTGAAGCAAGTAATCGTAAAGTGCCGTAGCATCAGTGCCCACATAAGAAGCAAACGTTGCAATCGGTAGATCTACTCCCCTGTCTTCTAACATTTCGCGGTACACCTCGTACCACACTGATTCTGTATCAATAATTAATCCATCAAAATCAAACACAACTGCTTTAATCATAATTTACCTACCTTTTTCTATCTTATCGTTCTTACATAGTAACACGTTCAAAATACGTAATCCATAAATGTGGCTTCCTTAATAAGATAGGCTTAAATAGGTAGTTTCTATCCTTACTTTTCTCCGACTTTCCTCAAAGGTGACATTTCTTCTGTTTCCTTAAACTCAATGGAAGACAGCTGCTTGCTAAAACCTTTAGTTGCATACACTAAATAAAGCAAACCAGCAATCGCCCAGCCAATACCAAGTAAAAATGAATTGCGTTCCAAGTTAAGCCATAAAACGCCAATCGCTGCTGCTCCTAATAGTGGCATAACAATATATGACCAAAATCCCTTAGCCGATCGGTGTTGCTTTTGATGAACAGCATAGTGCGCAATAACCGAAAGATTAACAAAAGAAAACGCAATGAGTGCTCCAAAATTGATAAATGACGTAGCCGTTGCCAGACTAAAAAAAATGGCAGTTGCTGATACAACTCCGACTAATACAATATTTCGTGAAGGTGTGCGCAGCTTAGGATGAACATAACCAAAAAATGACTGAGGTAAAATTCGATCGCGTCCCATTACGTATAACAAACGCGAAACGCTTGCATGCGATGACATGCCTGATGATAATGTTCCTGCAATTCCTCCCGCCAAAAAGACAATTTGAAACAGCGTACCGCTCACATACATAGCAATTTCAGGAGCCGCAGCGTCTGGGTGCTTGAATCCTTCTAACGTCGGAAAAACCGCTTGAATAAAATAAGATGTCACGGTAAACATGACTCCTCCGATTAACGCAACTAAAAAAATAGCTCGCGGAATCGTTTTTTTAGGATTAGGCGTTTCTTCTGATAACATAGCCACGGCATCAAATCCTAAATATGAAAAACACATAAGTGTAGCTCCTGCTATTAGCCCTGATGACGTCATGTTCTGATTAAAGAAAGGCTTCATAGAAAAAAGTGTTCCTTCCCCCATTCCACTTAGCAATGCTTTGATCGAAACAGCAACAAACAATACTAAAATCGTCATTTGAAATACAACAAGAAACGTATTAAAATTGGCAGTAAAATTAACGCTTCGTAAATTTAGTAGCGTAACGATAATGACGAAGCTGACAACCCAAATCCAAGATGGGACCGAAGGAAAAATAGATGATAAATAAATTTGAAAAATAAGTGCATTAACCATCGGTAAAAAGAGATAATCCATTAGCGCAGACCAGCCGACTAAGAATCCTAAATGTGGATTGATCGTCTTTTGTGTATATGTATAAGCCGATCCCGCATTTGGAAACACTTGAATCATTTTTTTGTAGCTTATTGCCGTGAGAAGCATTCCAACAAGGGCTATGATATAAGACGTGGGAACGTGTCCATCCGTCATATCAGACGCAATCCCAAACGTATCAAATACTACCATTGGAGTCATATACCCAATCCCCATTAATACAATCTGCCATAATTTCAACGACCTTTTTAATGTTACTGTTTCATGTTTCATTTATCTTCCCCCTTCAATTTATTAAGAACATTCTGACAATTTAATCCATAAACGTCTGCACTTTATTTTTTATACAAAAATGAATGACTTTCATTCATTTTGTATAAAGAATCGTTACATCTACTATAGCAAATATATGATTTTTTTCTTTAAGTTGGTAAGGGTTGCTAACAAACTATGTTTTTTTATCATATTATGAAAGCGCTTTATTTTAAATGGCTATATGGTCCTAATCTCCTGCTATATCAACGCAGAAATACCCTCTGAATACGAGGGATTTCTGCTTACAAACCGTTATTCAATCATCGTATCCAATGACTTTCTTTTCGTTTTCACTGCAACTAAACTAGCAAAATCATGAATAATTGTAGCTGCAAGCAAAGAGGTTATCTGAGTTGGATCATAAGAAGGCAGCACTTCTACCAAGTCAAATCCAACATAGTTAAATTCCGTGAGAGAACGGATCATTTGCAGTGTTTCTCTGCTGCTGAATCCGCCTACTTCAAGCGTTCCCGTTCCTGGTGCACAAGAAGGATCAACAAAATCAATATCAAATGTTAAAAAGCACGGCGTATCTCCAATCGCTATCTTCATTTGCTCCAAAATTACTGAAAATCCCTTATGTTCAAGCTCTCCAGCCGTCACTACATGATAACCGAGGTCTTTACTTTCTTGAACATCTCCCGGATGATTTAATGTTCCGCGGATACCAATTTGAAAAACCTTCTTTGGATCTACTAGCCCTTCTTCATATGCACGTATAAAAGGAGATCCGTGCCAATATTTTTCATCATAATACGTATCCCACGTATCTGTATGGGAATCAAAATGAATCATAGCCACCGGACCATATCTTTTAGCAGCAGCGCGTAGGCTTGCTAAGGTAACCGAATGATCTCCTCCGATTCCGATCGGAACAATTCCTCTATCCATAAGAGCTCCTACCGCTTCTTCCATTAATTCATAGCTTCTGTGAATATTATGCGGAATAACGGGCACATCACCGATATCGATAGCATTTGTATCATCAAATGGATATACGTCGTGTACCGGATGATAAGGAAACAGCGTCATGGAAGCTTGCCGAATTGCTTGAGGTGCAAAGCGCGCACCTACTCTGAAAGATGCTGCTGTATCAAACGGCATCCCTACTAGCCCTACTTTTGCATTTTCTCTTTCCGCTGGAAGCCTCATAAATGAACCTGTTGTACAAAATTCTGGTTTGACATCTGGGGACAATGGATATTTCATGATTTACTCCTCCGTTTCAATGATTTCAGTTAGTTAGTCGCCAGGCATTTTCACTACTAAAATCATCGAAAGCAACACGGGAATAAGAAACGTTTGCCGGTTCATATTCATTGCTCCTTGTTACATTTATTGGTTGTTCAGCTCATTTAATACTTTTTCAAATGTAGAAATGACTTGATCTACTTCTTCTGCTGAAATAGTCAACGGCGGCTCAATACGAATCGTTTTAGAGTTTACAAGCGTACCGGCTACTAGAATTCCTTCGTCAAACATACCTTTAGAAAGCGCGTAGCCAATTTCATCTTGGTGAAACTCAATTCCAATCATTAAACCTTGCCCTCTGATTTCAAGTACTTTATCTTCATGTTTTTCAGCAGCTTTCTTTAAACCAGCAAGGAAATATTCACCTAGCTCTTTCGCGCGGTTTGGCAGCTGCTCTTCGATCAACACATTAATGGTTGCAATAGCCGCTGCGCAGGCAAGCGGGTTGCCTCCAAACGTTGTTGTGTGCATAAACGGGTTATCGAAGAAGCTTGAAAACACTTTTTCTTTTGCTACAACCGCGCCAGCAGGCATAACCCCTCCTCCGAATGCTTTAGCAAGACATAAAATATCTGGTACAACATCGTATAGTTCTGATGCAAACATTTCACCGGTACGTCCCATGCCTGTTTGAACTTCATCAAAAATTAAGATAGCGTCGTACTCATCGCATAGTGCACGCACTTCTTTTAAATAATTTTCTGGAGGAAGAATAATGCCGCCTTCTCCTTGAATTGGTTCTAATAAAACAGCTGCTACATCTTCCCCTACAAGCGCGCACGTTTCAAATGTTTTGCGCATCATGTCAATATCACCAAACGGCACGTGACGGAAACCTGGAATTAACGGCAGAAATGGTTTACGGAACATTCCTTTTGCAGTACCTGATAAAGAACCCAGACTTTTTCCGTGAAAAGAACGTGTTGTGGAAATAAACGTTGTTCGATCACTATACATTTTTGCTAATTTTAAAGCGGCTTCTACACTTTCTGTTCCGCTGTTTGTGAAAAAGGAATACTTCAAATCACCCGGTGTAATATCTGCTAAAATTTTAGCAAGCATCGCACGAAGCGGATCTAATAAGTCTTGACTATGGAGCGCTTGACGCTGAAGCTGATCTTGAACAGTTTTGACTACTTTAGGATGACGGTGCCCCACGTTATAAATTCCAAATCCGCCCAAACAATCAATATATTTTTTACCGTTTACATCCGTAAAACAAGAGCCTTCATCTGACCATTCAACAGCTGCAAACTGCGTATCCACCGTTACTGTTTTACGATATTCTAAAAAGCCTGGGTTGACATGTTCACGAAATCCGTCTACTGTTTCTTTTGTAATCCACTGTGCTTCTTCAGCTGACACTTCGCTTTTTTCAATAAGTCCCAGCACTTTGTTGATATATTCGTTTACTTCACCATATGCTTTGTTTACCTCTTGATTTTTCGTCACTGTATTCATTTCAATATCGCTCCTTCTTTACTTTTTAATTTTTAAACCAGCCAATTGGCTCCACTTGTAAATTAATGTTAATTTGTTTTACTTCTTGAAATTCTTCCAAGCCAAACGTGCCCAGTCCTCGGCCAATTCCGCTCTGCTTATATCCGCCCCAAGGCGCTTCATTAAATGTAAAATGATACGTGTTTACCCAAGTGATGCCCGCACGCAGCTTTTTAATCACCCGAAGAGCTTTTGCGCCGTCGGTTGTAAACACACTGCCTGCCAAACCATATTCCGTATCATTTGCAAGCTGAATAGCTTCTTTTTCGTCTTTAAATGTTTGAATAACGACAACGGGTCCAAAGATTTCATCTCGCACAATTTTCATATTTGACGTAACGTTACTAAAAACCGTGGGTTCTACAAAAAATCCTTTTTCCAATCCACTGCTGGTGATTCGATTGCCTCCGCATACAAGACGGGCGCCTTCTTGCTTTCCAATTTCGATGTACTTTAATACTTTTTTCATATGTTCTTCACTTACCAGAGGACCCATTTCAATCTCTTGATCCATTCCATTGCCTACTTGAATTTTTTGGGAACGTTCTGCAAAACGTTCGATAAATCGCTCAGCAATGCTTTCTTCTACTAAAATACGAGAGCCTGCAGCGCAAATTTGGCCGCTTCCTGCAAAAATTCCAAATAACGCATAATCTACAGCTGTTTCAAAGTCAGCGTCAGCAAATATAATGTTCGGTGACTTTCCTCCAAGTTCTAAAGAAACTTTCGTTACATTTTCCGCTGCTTGACGCATAATGTGTTTTCCAGTTACGGTTCCGCCTGTAAAGGAAATTTTATCAACTCGCTTATCTTGAATAAGCGTATTTCCAACAGTATCTCCGGCTCCCATGACAAGGTTTGCTACTCCTTTTGGCAATCCCACGCTTTCTAAAATCTCAAAAAGTTTTGTAGGAGTAGCCGGTGTCACTTCAGAAGGTTTAAATACAATCGTATTTCCTGCAGCTAAAGCAGGTGCAATTTTCCACACGCTCATCAAGAGCGGATAATTCCAAGGTACAATCAACCCGCACACCCCGATTGGTTCTTTTATAACCATTGCTTGCATGGGTGCAGGAACACTGTAGGTTTGACCATCTGGCTTTGTAATTAACCCAGCGTAATACCTAAAACAAACAGCTGCATCTTCCACATCAGCTTCAGCTTCGCGATATGGCTTTCCGTTATCCATCGTTTCTAGTGCTGCTAGTTCTTCTTTCGCTTCCTCAAGCTTATCGGCAATTTTGAATAATATAGCTGCTCTTTCACATGCGGAAGTCTCAGACCAAATTCCGCTGTCAAAGGCTTCTCGTGCTGCTCCAATCGCTGTTTTCATATCTTCTATGCTTCCTTCTGCAGCATATCCAATCACTTCACCTGTAGCTGGGTTAACAGTAGAACGCTGCTTCTCTGCTGTTCTCCACTCTCCGTTTATGTACATATTCAAAGTTAAAGTTTTAACGGCTGTACGATCCATAAGATACCTCCTTGTCAAATAACGACTGATTGTCAGTCATTTTAAACCTTTAAAAACTTATAATTCTGATAATTAAACTTATAATTTGAATGAATGTCAGTCATTTTGATAGGTGTAATATCAGCAGTGCTAATATTACACGGAGGGCACAAGAGAACGCTTTAAGAATTGAAAAAGTTCTTCCTTTGATTGGTGAAGTGTGACATCTTGCTCTCGCCCAATATAAAAAAGTTCAGCGGCATTTTCAATCAAATTGATCATCGTCTTAGCTGTCCATTTAATGTTAAGCTGCTTGATGACTTCTTCTTTTCTAACTGCCTCATTTAATACCTCTTCAAACCAGTTGTAATAAGGTAAATAAATAGCTTCCCATGTTTCTAATGAATAATCAAAAGCGAGCCCTGAATAGCATAAAACAAGAACATCCCTATATTCATCTGTTGTTTTATACGTTTCGTCAATCATGACCTCTAATGTACTTAGAAAATCCGTTGCTGTTTTAGCTCTTTCTTTAATTTTTTCAAGCGATAAAGAAAGTAAGTTTTCTGCGATAGCTGGAACAAGGGCATTTTTAGATTTAAAGTAAAGATAAAAAGTTCCTTGAGCTACCCCTGCACGCTTCACAATGTCTGAAATTGATGTTTTATCAAGCCCTTTTTCGGATATGACTTCAATCGCCGCCTGTAAAATTTTATCGTATTTTTCACTTGTGCTTGTAACCAAATCTTTCCCTCCACCTATAAAATGAATGACTTTCATTCATTCTACTATAAGAATATGAAATTATGCAAGATAATTTTTCTGAATCTTTAAATTTAATCAAAAAAATTGACACTATGTCGATTCCAAAAATATTTTTTATTTTATCCATTTCCCCTCACGCTTTCTGTATATCCCACTGTTATTTTCCTTCCTTTTATAATTCAAGGTAAAAGCTGATACAACGCTCTTTAAGCAACTATTCTTCTGAAAAAATAACTTTATTAGAAAGATACTTTTTCGCGTTTATTTATACAGCTTGATCGCTTAATTACTCTTGACTTGAAGTTGACGGAGTAAAAAAAAGAGTGGTAACATGTAAAACTGATTCAACAGTCACTTAGTTCATCTATTTATTTCCCATAATTTCTCTTAACTACGATGTACATTTTTAGCTAAAAATAACTTTACATCATCTAAAATCATCCACTATGTTTATTTCACATTTTAAATTTTCTAGGTTTATCATTTGAAAAAGCGGGTATATATCTCGTTGTGTTTAGTATCCGTTTTACATATTAATCAGTTGAGTTAAAACTTTATAAAGGAGTTACATTGCATGAAGAAACTATTGTTAATCAGCATGACTTGTTTTCTTCTAGTTATTGCTTCCGCTTGCGGCAACGGTAATGGCGCATTTAAAGATGAAAAAACTATTACCATTGGCATGAATAACTATACTGAAAACATTGCCTACACGTACGTTTGGAAACAGATTTTAGAAGATCGAGGTTATAAGGTTAGAACTGTTTTCTTAGAAAAAGCCGGTGTTTGGGTAGGAACAGCTAATGACGATATTGATATTTCGTTTGCACCATGGCTGCCCACAACAGATGCGCCTTTTTACAAAAAATATAAAGATCAAGTGAACATCGAAGACCCTTGGCTTAAAAATGCACGCTTAGGATTCGCAGTTCCCACCTACATGAAAGACGTGAACACAACGGAAGACCTTGCTAAAGTTGCTTCTGATGTCGACAACAAAGTTATTGGAATTGACCCAGGCTCCAGTATTAACGGATTAGCGGAACAAGCGTTAAAAGATTATAACCTAAAAAGCTATACGCTTGTAAAATCGTCTGAGGCAGCTATGCTCAGTGAACTACGCAAAGCCTATGATGCCAAAAAGCCAATTGTTGTTACCATGTGGAATCCGCACTGGGCTTTTGCAGATTTTGATATCAAATACTTAAAAGATCCTAAAAATTCATTTGGAGATCCTGATAACATTTACACAATGACAAGCAAGGAATTTAAAAAGACAAATCCTCGAGTCATAAAATGGATGAATAATGCACAAATGAATGATAAATTAATCAGTCCTCTTCTGTCACAAGTCGAAAAATCTTCAAACCCTGAAGAAGCAGCGCAAGAATGGGTGAAAAAGCATAAAAAGCTAGTCGACAGTTGGACAAAAGATTAACGAACGTAAAAGAAAACAACAATTGAGGTGGACATATGGAACACGTAAAATTAAAAGTACAAAATATAACCAAAGTGTTTGGTAAGAATCCGTCAAAAGCGATTGATTTACTTCAAAAAGGAAAAACAAAAAAAGAAATTCTAGAAGAAACAGGAATGACAATTGGAGTTAATCAAGCAAACTTCGAAATCAAATCCGGTGAAATCTTCGTTATTATGGGACTCTCTGGAAGTGGTAAATCCACTTTAGTTCGTATGTTTAATCGCCTTGTTGAACCAACGTCTGGATCCCTTATTTTAGACGGTGACGATGTAGTAAAAATGAACAAAGAGGAACTTCGCGACATGCGCCGAAAAAAAATGAGCATGGTCTTCCAAAACTTTGCTTTGTTCCCTCACCGTACGGTTCTTGATAACACAGAATACGGATTAGAAGTTCAAGGTACACCAAAGGCAGAACGTGAAAAAAAAGCAAAAGAAGCGCTTGAATTAGTAGGTTTGAAAGGATACGAAAATCAATATCCTGGTGAACTGAGCGGCGGTATGCAGCAGCGTGTCGGACTCGCTCGAGCGCTTGCCAATGATCCTGACATTTTATTAATGGATGAAGCATTCAGTGCATTAGATCCGCTTATTCGTAAAGACATGCAAGATTTCTTACTAGAGCTTCAAGAAAAAATGGAACGAACAATCATTTTTATTACTCATGATCTTGATGAAGCCCTTCGAATCGGAGATCGCATCGTTTTAATGAAAGACGGCAGTGTTGTTCAAATAGGAACGCCCGAAGAAATTATGACAAATCCTGCGAACGATTATGTCGAGCGCTTTGTGGAAGACGTTAATGTAGCTAAAGTATATACAGCTGAAAGCGTAATGAATCGTGCCGAATCCATTACTGTAGACCGTGGTCCGCGCGTAGCGCTTAAAATTATGCAAGAAGCTGGTTATTCAAGCATCTATGTAGTAGACAAGAAAAAAACTCTTCTAGGCGTTGTAACTGCAGATGATATTATCCGCGCCATTAAACAAGATAAACTGACGGCAGACGTATTAGATACGGATATTCCGACTGTTACAACAGATACGCTACTAGAAAACTTGTACGACAAAATGGTTATCAGTCGCTTTCCACTGCCAGTGGTAGATGAAAACCATCGTCTGCGCGGCATCATAAAAAAAGAACGAGTGATTGAAGCACTCGCTGGTACTGATAGTAATGAGGTGAACGTAAATGAATAGTATTCCTAAAATTCCCGTTGGCAATTGGATTGACCATTTTGTCACGTTTTTAAATGACAATATCAAAGGGTTTTTTGATGTTATTTCAGCTATTGTCGATGGTATTGTAAGTTTTATTGTACTAGTACTAACCTTTCCCCCAGCATTAATTTTAATCTTAATTGTCGGAATCATTGCTTGGTTTTCAAGTAAAAAATGGTCGTTTACTATTTTATCGATGATTGGTCTATTGTTTATTCTTAACCTTGGCTACTGGCAAGAAACAATGGACACACTAGCCCTCGTTTTAACGAGTGTACTGATTTCGATTATAGTAGGAATTCCGCTAGGCATTTGGGCATCTCAAAGCGAAAAGACCGCTCGTATTATTACGCCAATCTTAGACTTCATGCAAACAATGCCGGCATTTGTTTATTTGATTCCAGCACTTTTCTTCTTTGGAATCGGTGTGGTACCAGGTGTTATCTCATCTGTTATCTTTGCAATGCCTCCAACGATTCGCTTAACGAACCTAGGTATTCGTGAAGTACCCGCTGACCTAGTAGAAGCAGCAAATGCCTACGGTTCAACGACAAAACAAAAATTATTTAAAGTACAGCTTCCATTAGCTACAAAAACGATCATGGCAGGAATTAACCAAAGCATCATGCTATCTCTTTCAATGGTTGTTATCGCCTCTCTTGTAGGTGCTCCGGGACTTGGTGCGGAAGTATATCGTGCAGTTTCTCGACTTGAAGTCGGCACGGGCTTTGAAGCCGGAATTTCAATCGTTATTTTAGCGATTATTTTAGACCGTATTACTCAATATTTTGGAAATCGTTCAAACCAACGAGCATAAGTAAAAAAGAGGCCAACTCCGATGAGTTGGCTTCTTTTTATTTATTTTTGTAACACGCTACAAAGATTGCTTCTCCTTGAAACGATTCAATTCTTTGTTGATTCGTTTTGATGTCGAAAAACTGCTTAAATCCGCTTGGTATATTCAGCATATATTGAGTAAGATCACGTTTTGTCTCTTCTGGAACATTCATCATTCCACACCAGTCATCAAATAAGAAGCGCTTTGGAAAAGTTGTCAGCACTTCTGTACGGAATCCTTGCATTTCAAGCATAGAAAGCCACTCTGTTTTTTTATAAGCACGATAATGGCTTGGATCTCTCGTCTTTTCAACTCGATTATAAAACTCGTCATAAGCATTTACTTCCGGGGCTACATTGTCAATGAGCAAGAACTGTCCACCTGGCTTTAACACTCGATATACCTCTTTGATGAACTGTTTAATGTTTGGAAAATGGTGCGGTGCAATTCTGCATGTTACAGTATCAAACTCGTCATCTTGAAATGGCATCTCTTCAGCATCCCCTTGAACAAAAGATACATTTTCATGACCATTTCCTTTTATGAAACCTTCAGCGCTTTGCAACATTTGAGGAGTTAAGTCAAAAGCCGTTACTTCTTGAAAGACAGGTGCTAACTTATTTGCCACGTGTCCTCCTCCTGTCGCTACATCAAGCAGCTTTCCTCCCCTATTTTCTTCAGCAATTTCCGCTAAAACAGCTAAATCTTTGCCTTTCGCATGACCTTTACTTTTAACATACTTTCCGGCATTTCCCCCGAACTGGCTGACAACCATTTCTTTATTGCTCATTACGCTCCCCCATTTCCCTCTTTAGAAACTTTCTTACTCTATCTAGTGCATTCACATATTTATTATGAAACGTGGGAATGTATTCTTTTTCTTTCTCCCCACTGATGAAACATTCGAAACAGCGGCGGAAGCAAGAGCCAAATGGTTAAAATACGAAGCACTTGGACCGCTACCACTAACGTCGAATCGGCTTGCAGTACAATTGATGTCGTCGCCATTTCTGCAATGCCACCAGGAGCAAAAGCTAAAATAGACGTGATAAGCTCGATTCCAGTTATTTTGGAAACTACTAGTGCACATACAAACATAGCGGCAATTAAGCCGATTGTATTAATAAGCGCAACAACCATAATTTTTTTTACGCCAATAAACATTTCTTTATGAAAGCGAGAACCAATGCTTGAAGCAATAAAAATTTGCGATAAAATCATCACAGAATGAGGCCAGTATGCTTGAAGATTATATCCCACGTACGATGAAGCAGCTGTTTGAACAATGGCAACAGTAAGCATTCCTCCTACTAACCAAGGAGCAGGAAATTTTAGTTTTTTTCCTATATAATAGCCCACTACTGCTGTAACGATTAAAACGCCTGTCCATAACAGTGATTCCCATTGAAAAATACTTGGGGTAACTGCCACTGCATGCCGTCCTGTATTACTTCCCCAATAGACTACAAATAGAGGAACAGCAAGCACAACTAAAAACACACGCATTGTTTGAATAATGCTTACAACTGCCGTATTGGCTCCTACCTCTTCAGCCATACCTGGCATTGCGCTCATTCCACCAGGAGTTGTGCCGAAAAAGCTTGTTAATAAGTCTGTGGAACTGAACTTCCATAGCAAATAACCGGATACAAGAGAAAAAACAACGGACAGCAAAAGCATAATCGTAATAGTGGACCAGTGAGATTGAAAGGTAGTCAACACAGACAAGTTAATCTTTTGACCTAATTCAATCCCTAAAATACACTGTCCAGCGTACAGCCAATATTTTGGAATACCTTTTTTGCTTGTTTTTGAAAAAAAACGCGGCTTTCGGAAAGCTAGAACAGCAGCTAAAATGAGGGTCCCAAGCATCCAGCCAATGGATAAGCCTGTTAACGATAAAAGAAATCCTCCCACGCTTGTTAATAGAATAAAAAATATAGATTGTAAAAAAATAAATCTTGCGTTCATACCTACTTCCTTCCTTCTACAAGGCTTTTCTTTCTTACACCGAACACTCTTCTTCTTAACTATAGTATAATTTTAGAGATAATTAAAATATCAAAATTTTATTATAAACCATTCATTTTTTTTATTCCTGGAGGGGTAGTATGGACGATCGAGATTGGCTTATTCTACAAGTGTTGTATCGAGAAAAAAATATTACAAAAGCAGCCAAAGAACTGTTTATATCTCAGCCTGCGCTTACGCATAGACTGCAGCAGATGGAGAAGGAATTTCATGTTCAGATTGTGAATAGAGGGCGCCGCGGGGTTCAGTTTACACCGCAGGGAGAATATTTAGTGAAGTGCGCAGAAGAAATGCTGCTCACGCTTCAAAAAATAAAAGAAAATGTGTTAAACATGGATGATCAATTAACCGGTACTTTACGTCTAGGAGTGTCTAACTTTTTCACTGACTACAAGCTCCCTGGGCTATTACGCTTATTTAAAGAGCGATTTCCTGACGTTGAATTCAAAGTCACGACCGGATGGAGCAGCGACATGGCTCACCTGCTGTATAAGCATGATGTTCATATTGCGTTTGTAAAAGGTGATTATAACTGGCAAGATCAGAAAGAGCTGCTTTTCAAAGAAACGATTTGCATTGCGTCTGCACAGCCTGTCGACATAAATAACCTTCCCAATATACCTCGAATTGATTATCATCAAGATCGTTTTTTGAAAACATCTGTTGATAACTGGTGGGCTGAGAATTACTCTCAGCCTCCCCTTGTCAGTATTGAAGTGGATAAAGCAGAAACATGCAAAAAGATGGTTGTGAACGGACTGGGTTATGCGATTTTGCCGAGTATGCTGCTTGATGACGCAGCGGAGATTTACAGATACACGTTAAAAACAAAAGATCAGCAGCCTTTAACACGTAGCACATGGATGTTTTATCATGAGGATTCCTTAAAAATTAACATCGTAAAAGCTTTTATTGAGTTCATTCAAAACTTGGATTTAAAAGATGTACACTGATAGAAAAAGCTCTCTGTTCTACTTAAGAGAGCTTTTTCTATCATATCTACTCGTCATTTGTTCCGCCCATTAAGTCTGAATACAGCTTGCTTTGCTGTTCAAGAAACACCTTAGCACCGCTGCTATTTTTATAAAAAGAGGTTAAATCGTTATCTTTAAGGAGCTGTTCCCATTCTTTTGTATGAACCATTTCATACACTGCCTTATTCCAATATGCTACCTGCTCTTTCGTCATATTAGGCGGTCCCATTAGACCTCTCCAATGACTGAACGTTACGTCAATTCCCGCTTCTTTCCACGTTGGGATTTCTTTTAGCTCTTCTAGCCTGTTAGGAGAAGAAACGGCGAGTATTCTTACTTGCCCTTGTTCATACTGCTTTTTTACTTCTGATAATGACATGGGTGCTACATCTATCTGGTGATGAACTAGCACATCAATCACTTTATGACTGCTATTGTAAACGAAAAACTCAAGTTTGGAAGAGTCTACGCCTGCTTTTTTATTCAGCTGCATAAACGATAAATGATCATCGTTTCCTAAGCGGGGCGATATTCCCACTTTGATACTAGATTCACTTTGGTTTAGTGTGCGTACGAGCTGTTTTAAATTATGTATAGGAGAGTTAACAGGAACCACGATAACCTCCCATTCAGATGTTAAAATAGCGAGCGGAGTAAAGTCTTTATAAGTTAATTGACTTTGCCCTAGCAAATTATTTGTAATCAGCAAACTGGAATTCCCGGAAACAATATTTCCCTCTTTTCTCTGTTTAATATACTTCCATCCTTCTTCGCCTTGCCCGCCTATTTTATTACTAACAGAAACGGTTGCATTCACAATCTTCTTTTCCGTTAGCACTTGTTGAATGGCTCTTACTGTTGCGTCTGCCCCTCCGCCTTTTGCACCGGCTGCAACAATTTCGATTTTTTCCATATCAACTCTATCTTTTTTAGAGGGAGAAGAACAGCTAACAAGCAATACACTTATAAACACTATCATGAGCTTTTTGATCATATATACCATCCTTCAAGGCTAATGCTACGCTAAATAGTACTTGCGCTCCGGCCGCCCAATAATCCCATAATCATATTCAACGTGACATTCACCAACTGATACTAGATACTCTAAATATCGTCTAGCTGTCGTTCTAGATACTCCCATTTGTTGCCCCATCTCTTCGATCGTAATTCCTTTGATGCTTTTTAAAATATCTTTTGATTTTTGTAATGTGATACCATCAATACCTGAAGGAAGAGATTTATCCACTTTTGGCTTTGTTCTGGCATGTCCAAAGTACGCGTCAATAAATGATTGATCAACTTCTTCATGCGTACTAAACAGTTCCTTTTTTTCTTGATACTGTTTAATAGCATTAATGAAGGATTCCATCATAACCGGCTTAATCAAATAATTGACGACGCCGTTTCTCAAACAGATTTCCACAATGTTTTTTTCTGTTGCAGCCGTTACCACGATAACGTCAACTTGTGGAAACTGCGCTCTAATTTTCGGCAGTAAATCCGTTCCCATTTCATCTGGCATATAGATGTCCAAAAGAAGTAAATCAACATTTGTCTCCTTTAGCATTTGAAGCGTCTCTTTTGCATTCAACGCTTTGCCTACAACTTCTACACCATCTACTTCTAGTAAAAAACGCTCTTGAACTTGAGCAATTCGAAAATCGTCTTCTGCAATTGCGACTCGTAACATTTCGACTCTCCCCTTACTTTTCATGATTCAGTTTTTTGGAAGGTAAACTGAAAAAATGGCTCCTCCTTCTGGCTGATTATACACTTCAATAGATCCTCCAAGTTCATCTACCATTTTCTTTATATTTGCCAGTCCGTACCCTCTGTCTGTACCTTTAGTTGAAAAACCTTTTGTGAAAATTTGATTTAGTACTTCTTCTGATATACCTGGTCCGTTATCCATCACTTCAATAATTAAATCATGACCAATATCGGTAATAAAAAACGACACTTCTTTTTTAGACTGCTGACTTACTGCTTCAAATGCGTTATCAATTAAGTTCCCAATAATGATGATGAGATGAGAAATTTCAATGTGTTCTGGCAGAGTATCAAGCGTACTCTCCGAATCAACTGAAAAATGAATTTTCTTCTCAGATGCTTTTCCAATCTTCCCAAGCAATATTGCTTGGACTTTAGAATCCAATATCTGATCAAAGAGAATACGATTTTGAGTTTGGTGCACGGCTGATTCTTTTTGAATAAACTCAAATGCATCTTTGTATTGCCCTAACTGCAGCAAACCTGACAAAACATACAGCTTATTCGTAAACTCATGCGTTTGAGCTCGTAAATCCTCCGAATACTTTCGTACTTCTGAAATCGTATTGATTAAGCTTTTTAATTCTGTTTTATCACGAAAACTAGCGACCACTCCTACAATTTTTTGATGTTCAATAATAGGTGTTAAGTTTAAAATAAACGTTTTTTCATTTAGAAAAATTTCTTGGTCGCTTCGGGCTATTCCCGTATCTAGTACTTCAATCATATTCGTATAAGGGAATACTTCAATGATATGATGATGTAAATATTCCGTCTTTAAACCTAACATATTTTTAGCTGACGTATTCATCATCGTAATAAAGCCTTGATCGTCAATAGCAATAATTCCTTCTTTTATCGAAAGTAAAATCGCATTTCGCTCACGGTACAAAGAAGCTATTTCATGTGGCTCAAGACCGAGAGTATCTTTTTTAATACTTTTAGCTAAAAAAATGCCCCCAATCATACCAAACAATAAAACAGCTAGCGAAAATAGGATAATTTGCTGAATGCGCGTAATGAGCTGAGCATGAACATGAGATTTCAAAAACTCAACCGTCACCACTCCCACCACTTCTGTATACTTTCCGTGATTGATGACAATAGGCGCTTTTCCCATAATAGCAGGACCTGTTGTTCCCTCCCCGTCAAGCGTATAATATCCACCGAACAGTAATGCTCTATCGTTAATCGATTCTTTGTTTTTCTTTCCTATCCATTTTTGATTAGAATGAGAATAGATGATCTGGTCGCGGTTTTGAACAACAATACTTGCTGCTCCGATTTGTTCTCTGACCTGCTCGGCAAGCGGCTGAATATAGCGACTCGGCTGTTTTTTTTGAAAAGCAGCTTTGACTTCCGGCATAAACGATATTGATTTGGCGGCTTGAAGAGCCAGCTGCTCGGCTTGCCTTTTAGATTCTACAAACTGCATGTAAGAGAAAATACTCGCTAAAAGAACAATAACAGTTATGATTAATGCTGCAGATAAACCTACGATTTTTGTTTGCAACGATACTTGAAACCATTTTTTCATTTCATCGCACCTTTAGCCTTTACCTTATAGTTCTATTCCTCTTTTATTTTATCAAATTTTTTTGTATATCCGCTTCTTATTCCAAAAGCTTTTTAGACAAAAAAACTTATCAATCCCAAAAGCGGAATTGATAAGTTTTTAGGTTCATGATCTTTACAGCGTAATAACACCTGTAATAATAGCTACTAAAAGCATCATCATTGCTGTTCCAATCGTCCACTTTAAAGTAAAGCGCTGAAATTCACCGAGCTCGACTTTTGCCATACCGACTAATAGATACGTAGAAGCAACTAAAGGACTTAGTAAGTGAACAGGTTGACCAATCAATGAAGCACGACCAATTTCTGCAGCATCAATACCGTATGCTGAAGCTGCTTGAGCAATAATTGGTAAAATCCCATAGTAGTAAGCATCATTTGACATAAAGAATGTAAATGGCATACTTGTGAAAGCTGTGATCACAGACATATAAGGTCCCAACGCATCTGGAATTAATCCTACTAAACTATTACCCATTGCATCTACCATTTTTGTACCTGATAAAATACCTGTGAATACGCCTGCTGCGAATACAAGAGATACTACGGCAAGTACATTACCTGCGTGAGCTGTAATGCGCTCTTTTTGAACTTCTAAATTTGGATAGTTAATCATGATAGCGATTGCAAACCCAATCATAAATAAAATTTGAAGCGGCATAACACCTGTAATCAATCCTACTAATAATAGAGCTGTTAAAGCAAAGTTTACCCATAAAAGCTTCGGACGCTTGTACTCGATTCCTTCAGCAGCTGCTGCTTCTGCAAAAGCTACTTGAGCATTTGTGACGTCTTGAATATCAATAACACCTAAGCGCTGGCGCTCTTTTTTTCCAAAGTAGTAAGCCGTAAATAATAACCAAACAGCTCCGCCAATCATAGCTGGAATCATTGGTGTAAACACCTGTGAAGCATCTAACTTCAATGCGCTCATCACACGAGCAGTAGGTCCACCCCAAGGTGTTAAGTTCATAACTCCACTACCCATAATAGCGATACAGGCTAAAATCATCGGCTTCATGTTTAGCTTTTTATAAAGCGGAAGCATCGCTGACAGCGTAATCATATATGTTGTGGTTCCATCTCCGTCTAATGAAATAATAAGAACTAATATAGCTGTACCAATTGTGATTTTTAGTGGGTCACCTTTTACGATTTTTAAAATTCTTCCTACAACTGGATCAAACAAGCCAGCATCTATCATAATCCCAAAATATAAAATAGCAAACATTAACATAACGCCTGTAGGTGCTAACTCTTTTACACCATTTAAAGCCATTTCTCCAATATCACTTGTGAATCCTCCTATGATTGCAAACAATACTGGAATAACCATTAAAGCAATAAGCGGCGTTAATCGTTTTGTCATAATCAGAAACATAAATGTACAAACCATCAAAAACCCAAGAATAGCTAACATTATTACCCCTCCTATTTTTGAATCCGCTTTCATAACAGTGGAAGCGATTCGTTTGTATGTATGACTCGCATATGTATGCCAGTTCGTCTATACGATTACAACATCGCTTGTTCACTATTAAGTTGTACCTTGAAACTTTAAAATTTTCTGTTTTTTCTTAAAATAATCATAATTTACAGGAGGGTAT
This sequence comes from Priestia aryabhattai, assembly GCF_023715685.1. NCBI lineage: Bacteria > Bacillati > Bacillota > Bacilli > Caryophanales > Bacillaceae > Priestia > Priestia aryabhattai. The sequence continues at coordinate 133,180 of NZ_JAMBOQ010000003.1, read as the reverse complement.
AGTGTAAATAATTCGTACTATAAAAACTTTTAAAACTTTATGGGTAATTAAATCCTTTTTGTTCATTGAAAGGATAAAAGAAAGGAAGAGGAACTATTCTCATGAATTATTCAATTTGAACTCTAAGAGAATACGATCCAGGGTGAGGAGTTTTATTCCATTGAGTAAGAGATTCCTCTAAAAATGGAATGTTTTTTAATTTTTTTGTTTGGAACTTTTCTATTTTTGAATATTTTTCTAAAGCATACGTATTAGCAAACATTTCGTGTGTTCTATTTCCTTCTTTTAAAAGCGTTCCATTTCTCATACGATCCACGTGATGGCCTAATTCATGCAAAATGATAAAAGCAAATTGATGAGGCTTTTTATTTTTTGTTGTATCGATAAAGACAATAGGACATTCCGTTACTGTATACTTAATATAGTCAATTTCAAACTGAAGTTTACGCTTCTCTTTTGGAAGGTTATCATTAAATTGACCATAATACACACCTAGCACATCTTTTCCTTGCACTTTTACACTACCTAAGCAATACACACCTTTTAGCCCATCCCAATCTTTTTCGTCTGTTACATTAGCAATTTCCTGCAGGGCCGCTTTTTGCTTCGCACTTATGACTCCATGAAACGTTACGCCATGAAGTTGGATTTTTTCACTACGTTTAAACATCTTCTTGCCTCCTTTGCTAAATTCCTTCTCCAATATGTTATTTATTACTAAGTATATTCATTCACAATACATGGTTAAAAACATGAAGTTAATGTCAAGATTCCCGTTTCGACATTTTTTAACCATACTTATATGCCGCTTCGATTATTTTCTATTTTTACTATATTACATATGTAGCCATTAATAAAATATCATTTTTTTATGATTTATCATTACTTTTTTTTATTTCTATTTTTATTTATCGATAACCTGGAGCCTGCGTATCATTTTTAAATTTAAAACCATCGCTATATATAGAAAAGGATAGCAACAAAACGAGTATAGTGTCTTCCATTCATTATAATAAAACACTTCTGTTTGGGCAGAAATGTATTCAAACAAAGTTGTAAGAATTACCCACACTGTAATATATAAAGCTTTTCTAGACAAACTCTTGCCTTGCGGATAAAAATTCAAAAATACACTATTCGTTGCAGGATAAATAAAAATTAAAAGATATTCAAAGTCTACTCCTTTTGTAAAGAAACCATAAAAATCATATTTAACATCAAGATATATATCTGCTATCGATCCTAAAAACATGACAAACAAAGAAGTTGTATACATTTCCATCCAGCCGATACGCTTTGGCATAACTAATACACTCAGAATAGAAATCACCGTTGTAAGGATTAATAGCACCATACTTAGGACCTCGTTTCCTATAGAAGATAGAAACAGCTTTCCCATTGGAGATTAAATTCATTCTGAAGGCTACATTCGCAGAAAAAAGGCAAGTCATTTGACTTACCTTTTTGTTAACGAAAGGAAATGATGCAAGAACCAAGCTCTTGCTGTCCCCATTTAAGTGAAAGCTCATCATGATGAGAAAGCGGACCCACTCCCTCAGGTGTACCTGTAAAAATAAGATCTCCTTTATCAAGACCAAAATGTTTTCCTGTAAAATCAATAATCGTTTGTAAATCAAAAATCAAATCTTTAATATTTCCCAGCTGCACGCGTTCATTGTTTTTCACTAACGAAAAGTCTTTCTTCTTAGATGCTTCTACTCCTTCAAACGGAATAAAGTTTCCCACGACTGCTGAATGTTTAAACCCTTTTGCAAGCAGCCACGGATGCTTTTTTTGTTTTAATTCGGTCTGCACGTCCCGAAGCGTCAAGTCTAATCCTATCGTCATCTCGTCAACAAGTTCATCCACTGTTATGCCTTCTTTGTAAGATTGTCCAATATGAAGAATCAGTTCGGTTTCAAAGTGCACCTCTCCTTGGCCGCTAGGAAGAACGATTGATTGTCCAGCTGCCTCAACGAGAGCGTGAGTAGGTTTTGAAAATAAAAAAGGTGATGTTGGAATATCATTATGTAATTCTTTTGCATGCAGTGCGTAGTTTCGTCCTACACAATAAATATTTTTAATATCTTTCACTTTCATCATCCCTTCTTTCGTTAAAATAAAAGCTTTTCAACTTTTATTCTTTTATTTTACAAGAAAAAAAGAAGATTACAATGAATCTTCTTTTCTTACAATCCGTTATTTTCTAGCCCATTTTGTAATGCCTTTAATATCATCTGGAGTTGTGCGACAGCACCCTCCAATTAACTGAGCTCCTGCTTCATACCAGCTGTGAGCGCTGTAGCCATACGTTTCGCCCACAGATGTCCCGTTCCATGTTTTAGATTCAGCGTCATAATGTTCCCCTGAATTTGGATACACAATGACCGGCTTATCCGTTTGAGATTTAATTTCCTTAATAAGTGAAGAAATATATTGAGGAGGCGTACAGTTAACTCCAAGAGCAGCTACTTGCTCATAGGAATCCAGATAGCGTGCACAATTCGAGATTAATGTTCCGCTGCTAATGTGCAGCTCATCTTTTGCGCTGAACGTAATCCATGCATATGCTCCTTCAAATTCTTCTAGCAGCCTCGCAATGGCTCTTGCTTCCATCAAATTAGGAATGGTTTCACAAGCTAATACGTCCGCTCCTGCTTCAATTAATGCTTTCATACGAGGACGATGAAAGTCCATTAATTCTTCTTCTGTTACGTCATACTGTCCAGTATATTCGGATCCGTTTGCTAAAAATGCTCCGTAAGGCCCTACCGAAGCGGCAACAATCGGTTTTGGGCGATTAAGACGATTCTCTTCCTGCTGCCAAAATTCATCTCTTGCTTCAGCCGCAATTTTTACAGATGCTTGAATTAACTCGCGAGCCTCTGCTTCACTCAAACCACGTTTAGCAAAGCCTTCAAATGTACTTTGATAACTTGCTGTAATTGCACAGTCAGCTCCTGCTGCAAAGTAATCTTGATGCACTCTCTTAATCAATTCAGGCTGCTCCATTAACACTTTTGCAGACCATAAGCTGTCGTTCAAATCACAGCCATATCTCTCAAGTTCAGTTGCCATCGCACCATCTAGTACAATCACAGGGAATGTATGTAAAATTTGTTGGATAGGATTCATTGTTTAATCTAGGGTTGTCCACTAGCAGTTAGCTTCGATTACCCTATCCTCCTTTCAGATAATTTAAAATATATGCAAAAAAAGTCTAAAGGACTAGGAAACTTTTGTCAAGAAACAGAAGAAATGCGTACAGACTTATAACCAAGCTTTTTTCAACCGCCTTATTCCTTCTTCTATTTCTTCTCTCTCCAAACTTCCAAAACCTAATAATATATGAGGCTTTTGTTGGGGTGATTCCGTAAGCCAATAACGAGAGGTGCCGTAGACAGAGACATCTTGCTTTCGAGCTGCGTTAATTAATTCTTGTTCGTTCATATCGTTGTGCACGCCGACATGGATATGCAAACCTGCATATTCTCCTGACAACGTAGTGTTTTTGTTAAACTCCTTCTGTAAAGCTCCTAAAAGAGTCCTGTGTTTCAGTTGATAAGCAGTCCTCACTCTTCTCAAATGTTTACTCCACTCTCCGTTTTTCATCATTAGGCTGAGCGTCTGTTGATGAAGAACTGGAACAGCTTGCTCGTATAAAGAGAAACATTCATGATATTCCTTTAGAAGAACTTCAGGTAATACAAGGTAGCTGATTCTTAAAGAAGGCATAAAAGATTTTGAAAATGTCCCTGTATAAATGACACGCCCCTTAGAATCCAAGCTTTGCAATGAAGGGATGGGACTGCCTTTATAACGAAATTCTCCGTCATAATCGTCTTCAATAATAAACCCATTGCAGTCATTCGCCCATTCAAGAAGCTCTATTCTTTTTGAAACAGGCATGATCATTCCGTATGGAAATTGATGAGATGGTGTGACATAAACAGCCTGCGCTCGGCTATCATAAAGCTCTTGGATGTTTATGCCTTTGCTATTAAGCGACACGGGCTTTAACGAAAATCCATGCTGCTTAAATACAAAGCTAGCTCCGTCATAGCAAGGATTCTCAAAGGCAATATCTCTGATGCCTGGCTTTAACATCTGTGCTAATAAACTGAGCGATTGCTGAGTACCAGCTCCAATAATAATTTGATGTTTCCCACAAATAACTCCTCTTGACTGATAAAGATACATTGCAACTTCTTCTCGCAGTGATTCTTCTCCTTGACTTTCTTGATACGTAAACAGCGCTTCTCTATAAATTTGAAGACTTTCATTGTATCGTTTTTTCCATTCATTCAAAGGAAACAAACGGCTATCAACTTTTCCATACCGAAAATCATAGGTACACGACTTTGTTTCTGACTGAGGGTGTAAAAATACAGCCGGTTTTTTATATGTTTGCAGTAAATCAAACTGTGTATTCGTTACGTACAATCCACTTTTAGGCCTGCTTTCTACATATCCTTCAGCTAAAAGCTGCTGATAGGCCATATCTACAGTATTTCGACTTACGTTTAAGTAATCAGCAAAGGACCGGATAGAAGGTAGTTTGTCATTTACTTTCACTCTGCCGGATACAATTTCTTTTTTTATATATTCATATAGCTGGTGATACAAAGGCGTATCATCCTTGCGGTTTAATAAAGGTGTGAACTTCACGCTAGCTCCTTTCATCTGTCCCTATCTTATTTTTCAAATCTGGCTCTTTTGCAGGGGATACATTTCTCTTACTATAAGTGTAGATCATCTGATTAAAAAGGAGAAGATTTAATGACTACTTTTACAATTCGTCAAGCAAATGCTGCTGACATGGAAGCACTTATTTCATTAATGAACGAATACATTGTTGATTTTTACAAGCGTCCTCAGCCTACCGAAAAACAGCTGAGAAATTTAATAAATCACTTGTTTCACCATCAGGATACTGGCGTTCAATTTATCGCGACTCAAAATGACGAGGCAGTAGGTTTTTCAACGCTTTATTTTACATTTAGCACCACTCGCGTAAAGCCTGTAGCGATTTTAAATGACTTGTACGTTACTGAAAAAGCAAGAGGACAAAAAATTGGAGAAAAGTTATTTTCGACCAGTCACCAGTATACAAAAGAGCATCAGTATGCATCTATGTCTTGGGAAACGACTTATGATAATACAAGAGCCCAAACTCTTTACAGAAAAATGGGCGGAAATGTAACGAACGATCAGTGGATTCACTACGACATTTCAAACGATATTTTATAATATTCTTCCATCCATAAAGTTTTAACACATTCTTAACACTCCTTTCATAAATGTGTTTTATCATAAATACGACAAATAAATCAGTTTCTGTATGTATTTGTCACATTCTCTGTTAAAGTTTTCACAAAGTGTTCAAACTTTAAGTGAAAACGCTTTCTATTTTTGTGTATAATAAAAATATGCAAATGAAAATGAATGTTACAGCTCGTTAATCATACACATTTTAAATATGGAAGGAGTTTTGAAAATGATTTTAAAAGCATTAAGAAAAAACGGTGCCGTTACAATTAACTATTATAAAAACGGTTTGCTTCAAACGTTTAAAGGAAAAGTACAGCGCTTAGATTTAACAGACCAAACGCTTTCATTAAAAGATGAACAACAAAATACTTTCTCTATTCGCTTATCGGGAATTAAAGAAATTTATTGATGAATAGTTTACAGTGAAAAAGAACATGATGCTCATTCTGCTTTGCAGAAGTCATCATGTTCTTTTTGATTTTAGCTTTATTTAGCTGATGTTTCTGTTTCTTCTTTCCCGTACATATATTTAGAAGGGTCGACTGTTTGAAAATCCTTCAGCTTGTGGAAACGAAGTAAGTCTCCATAAAGCACTTGATCAGATAACTCCAGTTCTTTAGCTACCTTCTGTTTATAAGCTTTCATTTGATTATTTTCTTGAAGCGCTTTTCCCGTCTTAGAATCATAATACGTTCCATCCACTAATGTATACTTCGGAGATACGTAGTTGCCATTACGGAACGCCACTACATCATCATGATCTTTAGAAAATAAATCTGTGCCAAATTGGATGAATTCTTTGCTGTCAATCCCTACTAAATGAAGAAGAGTTGGCACTACATCAATTTCTCCACCGTACGTATGATTAACTCCGCCTTTTACTCCAGGCACGTGAATGAATAGAGGTACACGCTGCAGCTGAGCATTTTCATAAGGCGTAATTTCTTTTCCCATTACTTTTTCCATTGCAGCATTATGATTTTCAGAAATACCGTAGTGATCTCCATAAATCATAATCACAGAATTATCATAAAGCCCAGAAGCTTTCAGTTCTTGGAAGAAAGATTGCAATGATTCGTCTAAATAACGAGCCGTTTGGAAATAGCGGTCAACTGTCGCATCGCCCGTGTTAGCCGGCTGTATGCTTGCCTCATTGTTTCCAAGTAAAAATGGAAAATGATTTGTTAACGTAATTAAATGCGCATAGAATGGCTGTGGTAAAGACTGCAACATTGGAACAGATTCTTTAAAGAACGGTTTGTCTTTTAAGCCATAATTAATTTTATTTTCACCCGTCATATTGTAATAACTTGCATCAAAGAACTTATCCACACCGAACTGCTTGTAAATTTCGTTACGATTCCAAAACGTCTTATAGTCTCCGTGCAGCACAGCGCTCGTATAGCCAGCTTTTTGATCTAAAATAGCCGGGGCCGCCTGATACGTATTGCTTCCTTTCAGCACAAAGGCAGAACCTTGAGGAAGGCCGTATAGAGAGTTGTCCATCATCAGTTCAGCATCTGATGTTTTTCCTTGTCCTGTTTGATGAAAAAAGTTATCAAAATACGTAAAGTCATTTCCATGGGCCAATGAATTCAAGAACGGTGTCACTTCTTGACCATTTAATTTGTAATCAATTAAAAAAGATTGAAATGATTCCAAATGAATTTTAATGATATTTTTCCCTTTAGCTTTTCCAAAATAAACGGGATTAGGTTCCGCATAGTGACTGTTTTTAAAATTAACGACGTTCGTTAAATCATTGCTGCTTGCAAACGCTCGCTGTTTAGAGTTTTGAGCAGTTTGAACACCGTCATACATCGTATAATTATAGGCTCCTAAATACTTTACTAAATAATTGCGGTCAAAAGTTCGAGATAGAAGCTGCGGGCGATCAATTTCTGCTAGTGTTAAGTTGACAGAAAAGACCATGAATCCTAGAGAAAGAATAGTTACAGCATTCTTAACTGATACCTTTTCATTATACCAGTCAATTTTTTTACTAAAAAAGAAGAAAAAATAAATAATAAAATCAACAAAATAAAAAACATCATGTGCTTTTAATAAATCCATAATGCTTCCGCCCATACTTCCTGCATTACTTGTCTGCAATAGTGTGGGAAGCGTTACAAAATCGTTAAAAAAACGATAATAAAGAATGTTGCTGTATAACAGCAGCGTCATAATGAAACTGCCTGCAAGAATCCAAGCTCCTGCTTTCTTTCCTTTAAAAAATAAGCCGATTCCTAAAAAAATCAGTACTGAACTCACAGGGTTTATAAACAGCAACAATTGCTGCATTACGCCGCTTACGCCTAAGTTAAATTCAGTTTTATAAGCCACGTACGACTTTATCCACATTAAAACAGCGGCTAATATGAAATAGTGCAGCGGCTTAGAAATGATTCGCTTCATTTTGATTTTCCTTTCTCGATTAGTTTATGAGTAGATTCACAAAGAACATCTCGATTAGTTTATGAGTAGATTCACAAAGAACATATAGAAAACCTTTATCATTATACTCATAGAAAATGAAAATTAAATGAAATCTTAGCCTTCACAACTATAGATAGATTCTTTAAATTCATCTACTAGTTTACCTAATACCCACAAATAAATAAACTAAAATCACCTTTTTCATCATAAAATCCCTTCTCCTCTCATATACTGTATTCTATTGCAACACCCGTACTGCAAACTTGTGCATTTTTTCACAATTTATCTGCAAACTATTCTCATCTTGCTGTATAATAATAATTCTGTCTTGAGCATACTCCAAATTCGTATGCTTAAGACACAGCTTTCTTTTCATAACAGATGCACACATGAAAGGAGATGAATAGATGATTTTAAAAGCATTAAAGAAAAACAAACATGTAACCGTGAATTATTACGAAAATGGCCTGCTTCAAACCTTCAAAGGAAAAATCCAAAATTTAAACCTAACCGACCAAACCCTCTCCCTACGAGATGAAAAACAAAACACTTTTTCCATTCGTTTGTCTGGCATTAAAGAAATTTATTAACAAAAAAGATCCTGAAGAATTCTTCTAGGATCTTTTTTGTATTTTTCATCCATTATTTATTGAAAAATCATCCAATTGATGTTAAATTAACTTTACATCATGTTAAATCAACTTAACAAATTTTATTAAAAAGACAGCGGGTGATCATATTGACTCTTATTAATCGCGTAAAAGAGCTTAGAGCTAAACATGGATATACGCAAGGAGATTTAGCTGAAAAAGTTGGAGCCACTCGCCAAACCATTGCAGCTATTGAAAAGGGGAATTACGTTCCTTCCCTACTACTTGGTTTAACAATTTGTGATGTCTTTCAATTAAAAATGGAAGATGTTTTTATACTTCAAAAGGAGGAGAAAAAATTTGAGTAATGTTATTAAATCTTATTTGTTGAATGTAGTGTCTCTGCTATGCGTGGGTTGGTTTTTATATGATTTTTTAAACTTAAATGTTCAATTTAGCGAAATTATGAAGCACCCAGAACCCCCTTGGGAAGCTACTATGTCTATAGGCTCTTTTGCGTCTTGTATTGTCCTTTTAATCGTTTCATTTTTTTATTACTGCGTGCGTAAAAAGACGAAGAACGTTTCGCTTTTATTATTTCCTTTTGAATTTGCAGAAGATGATGAGCGAGAAAAAATGATGACAGCAGAAGCTTGCAAAAAAGCCTTTGTTTTCCTCCTATTCTCTATTCCTATAGGTGCTATCTTAATGGCTTTTTATCCGCTATTACCAAATTCTTTTAGCTTTTATCCCATTGCCGTTCTTTTGCTTCTTTCTCTTGTACAGTTAACGGTTTATTACGTGTCAATTAGTAAGATTTATCGCTGATTAAAAAAATGGTGCTGTAACAACAGCACCATTCTTTTATTACAGCATAACATCTCCACTATTTGGTCCCAACGTTTGCCCTGTATAGATATTTCCATCTGGAGAACTCGCTAACAAAACAGCTGTTGGTGCCACTTCTTCCACTGTGCCAAATCGAGGAACGGCTAATTCCTTTTGTTTTTGTAATTTCCACTCTTCATTAATATCATCTACAAGCTGTGTTTGTATTGGCCCAGGCGCTATACAATTTGCTGTAATATTATATTTTCCAAGTTCGAGCGCAATGGATTTTGTAAAAGCAATCACTCCTGCTTTCGCAGCAGCATAGTGGCTTAATTCTACGCCGCCTTTTTGACCAATTTGAGACGCGATATTAATAATTCTTCCTGATTTTTGCGCTATCATATACTGAACAACTGTTCTTGTGGTTAGAAATACTGATTTTAAATCAATATTCATCATTTGGTCCCACTGAGCTTCTTCCATATCTTTTAATAAACTTTGAGTTAAAATTCCTGCATTATTCACTAAAATGTCAATGGTCTGAAAACGTGAAAGAGCTGTTTGAACCATTTCCTCAACGATCTCTTTCTTTGTAATATCTCCTTCAATAATGACAACTTGTCCACCATAAGAACTTACTTCCGTACTGAGCTCTTCTATTTCTTGTTGTTCTACGCCATAGACGTTTAACACTAAGTTTGCTCCTTCTTTGGCATAAGCAAGCGCAATACCTTTTCCAATTCCTCTTGCACTTCCTGTAATGATTGCTGTTTTCCCTTGCAGCTTCATGCTAAATCCCCTTTCTTTACTCCAACTTCATTTAAAGAAGGCTGGATCGCTTCTTCCGGCACTTCAATATGCCAATCTCTTCCTACTGTTGTACCTAAATATTCATCAGAGAAACAACTATCAATTTCTTTTTGAGGATGACGTTTTAAATACCATGCTTTCATTAACACATAGTAACAAGCTATTCCTAGTGGAAAACCAACAATATACATATAATCTAAAAAATAGATAGCCGCTCCTCCAGCTATGATCCATGAAATCATACCCGCCCAGTTTACTCCACCATCAAATCTATATTGACCTTGCTCTGCATATAGTTCTTCTACATTCAAACGGCGCCTTCTAATAATGTAATAATCACATAACATAATCCCTGCAAGCGCAGATAAAACAGCCCCATAATACCCTAAAAAGATGAATAATTGATCTAAAATCGCCCAAGGCTGAAATAGTGTTCCTACTACTCCAGCTAGAATAATTCCCACTGTGTATGACACCTTAAAGCGAGAACCTGCATTAACAAATGTTAAAGAGGCTGGAATAAGATTAGCAGCAGAGTTAGTAGACCACTGAGCTAAAACCACCATAATAAGCACAACAGCCATTACCCATCCTGTAGAAGTTTGTTGAATAACTTCAATCGGATTCCAAAGACCCGTCCCGAGAAAACTAACAGCTCCAATCACGCCCATAAAAGTTTGTACGATAGGAAGAGCTGTAAGATGCGGAATATAATTATTTTTGTTTCGCTTCAACCAGCTTCGTTCATTTTTAGGTGCTTTTACATATCGAGTGATATTAGGAATATCCACCGCGAGTGCCGACCAAAATCCCATATTAGCAGCCATAACTAAAAACCAAGTGGTGGTATCTTTTGTTCCAACATAGCTGTACACATCAATTCCTTTATCGTCTGCCATTCCTGCCACCTTAAAGAAAATCCACACTGAGATTAAAATAATAGAAGGTGCCGCAACCACTGCAAAACGATCAATCGCTTTAATTCCCATTGCCGTGTTAATAATTTGTACAACAGCAAATGCAACATACCAAAAAAACCAAGAATCAAATCCTGTTAAACTATGAAAGATATAATTGATCGCTGTAGCTCCTAAATACGTTTGAATGCCAAACCAGATTGACGCGATAATCCCTTTGCTAACTGCCGGAATATGAACACCTTTAATTCCAAAAGGAGCGCGTAAATAAGCAGCAAATGAAAGACCGTGCTCCACTCCAATATCTCCACTTAAGCTTCCAATAATAGCAATGATAATATTAGCAAGTAAAATTGCCCCTGCTAACTTCCATAAAGACATAGAGTCAATTCCATTTGCACCAATTTGAAACGTTGCAATAATAACAGCCATCCCCACCCAAATATTAAAGAAACCAAACCCTGAAATCACACGCTGTTTTGCTAATGTTGGTACAATATCTTTCGAAATCAATGAGTTTTTCAACTAGCACTCCTCCTATTAATGAAATAGTTAGTTTTTCATGTGCATTACTTTGATAGTTCTTTATACATGTCATTCTGTAAATCTAAAAGATAGGGAATTGCCTTCCTCTGTTCTTCTACTTGTATCAAATCAATTTCTGCAACAATGATTTCATCTTCTTTTGTAGCTTCTGTTAACACTTTTCCTTGAGGGTTTATAATTCGACTTCCTCCTCCAAACACTGTTTCATTCTTTTCTGTGCCCGTACGGTTTGATGCAATAACAAAGCAGCCGTTCTCTAAAGCCCTTGCTTTAGTCGCTATATCCCATGCATACCTTCTTAAGGAGCCAAATGCAGAAGAATAAATCAACACGTTTGCTCCTTTTAACGTGAGCATGCGCGCACCTTCTGGAAACCCTATTTCATAGCATATTTGCATGCCCAATGTTACTTCACCTAATTGAGTGACCTCATACCTGTCCCCTTTTTGAAACCTTTGTTTTTCTTGATCCCATAAGTAAATTTTTCTATATGTTCCTTGAATTCCATCTTTGTCTACTACTAGACATGTATCGTATATACAATCATTTTCTTTTTCTAAAATGCACCCAGCTATTGTCACATTGAACTTCTGTGCAGTTTGAACGAGCCATTCACTCGTATAGCCCGGAATATACTCAGCATATTGCCAGTCTTTGACCTCTACTCGATACCCCGTATTAAATAGTTCTGGCAATACAATAAACGAGGCACCTTTTGAAACTGCTTGTTCAATTAACCGATACGCTTTTTCCAAATTACTGCATACATTTCCAAGCTCACAATTCATTTGAACAGCAGCTGCTATAAATGTTTGATGTTTCATTTTGTTACCCCTCCTACATTTAAAACGTAATAATTGGTTTAATAATTTGATCTTCCGCATGTTCAAATAATCTATAAGCTTCAATTGCTTCATCAATAGTAAAGCGGTGTGTAATCATGGGCTTTAAATCCATACGCTGCTGGATAACTAGGCTCATAAGTTGCTGCATACGTTCTCTTCCACCAGGACATAAAGTTGTTACAATTCGGTGATCTCCCATTCCGCTTGCAAAATGTTCAATTGGAATCTCAACATGCCCCGAATAGACGCCTACGCTTGAAATACAGCCTCCGCGTCTAATCACTTTTAAACACTGTTGAAAAGTTTCTTCTTTGCCTAATGCTTCAATAGCAACTTCTATTCCTTTATTTCCTGATAAGTTCATAATTTCTTCAACTACGTTCACTTCGTTAAAGTTTAACGTGATGTCTGCCCCCATCTTTTTAGCCAAGTCTAGGCGCTGGGAATTCCCATCTATTCCAATAATAAAGCTAGCTCCTTTTAATCTGGCCCCTGCAATGGCACAAAGCCCTACAGGACCACAAGCAAAGACTGCGACTATATCTCCTATTTGGATTTGTGCGTTTTCAGCTGCAGCAATTCCAGTTGAAGCGATATCCGTTAACAGCAGTACATCTTCATCGGATAATTCATCGGGAATTTTAGTTAAGTTATACTGTGGAAAAGGCATCTTAAAATACTCCGCATGCGTTCCATCTATCGTATTTCCTAAGCGCCAACCTCCTGGAGTTTTAAAATCTCCTTCTGGCCCTATGCATTGAGAAGATAAATTTTTTTGACAATAATAACACGAACCACAAGGTGTACAAGATCCGCACATAACGCGCGCTCCTACTTTTATTCCTGTTACTCCTTCCCCTACCTCATGAACGACTCCTACATGCTCATGTCCTAACGTTCGGTTTTTTTCTACTTTATGTTCATCATGTAAAATATGAATATCTGTTCCGCAAATTGTAGTAGAAGTCGTTTTAATGACTACTTCTCCCGCTTCTGCCTTTGGAATTTCTTTATATTGAAGCCCAACTTGCTTATGACCTTCATAAACAACTGCCTTCATAAAACCAGCAGGAGCTTTTTTACCTTTTTCAACCTCTTTTTTAATAGCAACCATATCCTATTCTCTCCTTTATCAATTAGTTAGCTTATTTTCTTAATTGCAAGATGCATGCCAATTTAGAAAAAGAGCGGCGGGGCTATTTTATATTTATTAAGAAGTTTTTTTATATGCAGGTGAACATATAAAATCCTGCAATATATGCGGCTTTGCATAATAAAAAGAAGTCTACCTTCTTAAAAGGAAAAGATAGACTTCTTTTGAAACCTTACTATTCATTTAACTTTTGAAGTTTTCGACTAATGGTTGATTGATTTACCTGTAAAGCATCGGCAATTTTGACTGTGGAGGAATATTTTTGTTTAGCTAAACGTAAGAGCTGTTTTTCAGCCATTTCCACACATTCTTTTAGAGGAAGGATGTCTAGCACCTGTACCTTGTCTCTATTAGATGATAAGTTTGTAATCTCTTCTGGCAAATGCAAGTGCTGAATTTCATCTCCATCTGACATCACAATGAGTCTTTCCACGATATTCTGAAGCTCTCTTACATTTCCTGGCCAGTTATACAGTTCAAACGCTTCAGCCGTTTCGGCTGACAGCGTTTTTTTCGTTAAATATTTTTGATTAAACTGTTCAATAAAATAAGAAGCTAAAGGCAAAATATCTTCTCTGCGCTCGCGAAGCGGTAAAATCGGCAGCGGTATAACGTTTAGCCGATAGTATAAATCTTCACGAAAATTCCCTTTTTGAACGTCTTCATGCAAGTTTCGATTGGTGGCTGCAACAATTCGCACATTAACTGCAACTGGCTTCACTCCGCCCACCCTCATTACTTCTCTTTCTTGGAGGACTCTTAGTAATTTCACTTGAAGGGCTAGAGGCATCTCCGCAATTTCATCTAAAAATAATGTTCCTTTATTAGCTAATTCGAAAAGTCCCATTTTCCCTTCCTTTTTTGCGCCTGTAAAAGCTCCTCCTTCATAACCAAAAAGCTCTGACTCTAACAAGTTTTCAGGAATAGCGCCACAGTTTACTTTTATAAATGGACTGTTTTTCCGATTACTAGTTTCATGGATAAGATTGGCGACCATTTCTTTTCCGACCCCTGATTCCCCTAGAATAAGCACAGTAGAATCTACATTAGCAACCCGTCTAGCTAGTTCTAGAGTCTTCTCCATTTTTTTGCTGTAAGAAATCAGTTTTACCTTTTCTGTTTTATCTTTTTTCAATTCCATAAGTTCTTGTTTGTAACCTGCAATTAATCGCTTCATCTCACTGATTTCTGACTGCATTTGACTCACTTCAGTGATATCTCTTGAGGCATTAATAACCCGGATAACTTCTCCTTGTTCGTTCTTTATAGGCGTTCCCACAACCATAAGTCTTCTGCCTTCTTTAGTAGTCTGAATAGCAGAAATTTTTTTCTTTTGTTCTAATACTAATCGTGTAATAGACGGTGTATAGATTCCTTCTTTCTCCAGATCAATGACGTTTCTTCCTATTAACTCGTTCTCTTTTTTCCCCCATAGCTCCAAACAGGCTGAACTTGCTCTAATGGTATTTCCTTCGCCATCTGACACATACATCACGTCATAAGAAGTTTCAAAAATAGCTTTTAAGTCCATACTTTCTGATTTGTACTTTTCATATTCAGTTATGTAGTCATCCATTATTAAGACAGAAACTAGCTCTAGTTCGCTCATATAGTAAAATTGTATATACTTTTTATGACCGTCTATTACTTGAATACGTTCTTCGCTGTTGTTCTCCTGACTAAAGCATCTTTGAACCTGTCGCTTTATCTCTTCATTCTGATAGAAAACATTTGGAAGTGACTCTGCACTTTTATTTGCAATTCTAATTTGTAAATCCTTTTGATAAATAACAATAGAAAAGGGAAATTCCTCAATTAACTCTTCTATTGCTCGTATAGATGTATGTTGTACCATATGAAGATTTGAATTCGACAAATTACACTCACCCCAACCATCAGATTTTTCAACTACTCTTAAAAATAATATCATATCATTAAGAATCTTCTGAAATCTATGCAAAAAAACATATTTTTTATGCTTTTACGCATATTGCCTCCTATTCTTCTAGCATAGCTTCTCGTTAAGACGCTGATTGTTCCTTTTTTATACTTGGCACACTTTTTGCAACAACTCTTAATAAGAGATCATAAAGAAGGAGTTGTTCATTGTGGATAAAAAAGAAATTTTAGTAGCTTACGGAGTAGATGTAGATGCTGTCGCTGGTTGGTTGGGGTCATACGGAGGTGAAGATTCTCCAGATGATATATCCCGTGGGTTATTTGCAGGAGAAGTGGGAGCGCCCCGACTATTGGATTTATTTGATAAGTATCAGCTAAAAACAACTTGGTTCATTCCCGGTCACTCTATCGAAACGTTTCCTGAACAAATGAAAGAAGTTGTCAAACGAGGCCATGAAGTAGGAGCACATGGCTATTCTCATGAAAATCCTATTGCAATGACTCCTCAACAAGAGGAAGAAGTCTTATTAAAATCGCTTAAATTAATCGAAGAACTTTCCGGTAAAAAGCCAACAGGATATGTAGCACCTTGGTGGGAATTTTCTAATGTAACAAATGAACTGCTACACAAACATGACATTAAGTACGACCACAGCTTGATGCATAATGACTTTTCTCCTTATTATGTAAGGATTGGAGACAACTGGACAAAAATTGATTATGCAAAAAAAGCAAATGAATGGATGAAACCGCTAATAAGAGGGGAAGAAACGGATTTAATAGAGATTCCAGCTAACTGGTATTTAGATGACCTTCCTCCAATGATGTTTATTAAGAAGTCACCCAACAGCCATGGCTTTGTAAATCCGCGTGACTTAGAAGAAATGTGGAGAGATCAGTTTGATTGGGTATATGAGAATATGGACTATGGAGTCTTCACGATGACTATCCACCCTGATGTGAGCGGACGTCCTCAGGTGCTAAAAATGCATGAACGTTTAATTCAGCATATCAGCTCTCACGAAGGAGTTAGATGGGTAACATTCGATGAGATTGCAGATGATTTCGCAAAAAGAAATCCTCGTACAAAAGCAGTTGAAGCTAAACAATTATAAATAGCCGGATCCGTTCAACATGAACGGATCCAGCTATTTTACAGGGAGGAATAGAGATGTGCATCTTGTGCGGCGAATTCATTATGCAAGTCCATTGGACCGATTACACAGATTCTACAGATACAGAAATAACAGTTGGAAATCAGCAGCGGATTAGGCAGCGCGGCCGCCTTCACCGCGCCAACCTTTGTAATCAACTTCTCAGCCACTATCGCCTAACGTTAGAAGAATGGAACGGCAGCAAGTTTATTTTACGGGATGCAAAAGGCAATGCTGAAATTGTTCATGACCTCGGAACCGTTTGGCATCATGTAGAAGCAATGCTCGGATACCCCATTGATCCACTAGATGTAAGTTTACTGGATAAAATAGCAGAAAGGAATTCCGCTCAATGAAACATCATGGAAAAAAAGCGATAACAATTGTAACAGGATGCTTAGGATCTGGTAAAACAACATTGTTGCAGCATATTTTAAAAGAACCTTCTATTAATAACAATACAGCAGTTATTGTTAACGAATACGGAAAAATTGGTCTCGACCATCATCTCTTGCGTCAGGCCGAAGAACGGACCATTTTACTTAAAGGAGGATGTATATGCTGCAATTCACGAGCAGACTTAGAAGAAGAGCTAAAAGAACTGTTGTATGAAGACGAAAGTGGAGAAGCTCCTTTTGAACGTGTCGTGATTGAAACCACAGGAATGGCAGATCCTTCTCCTATTTTATTTACGGTCTTAACTAATCCTCTTTTACAGCATCGATATATAGTTGATTGTGTGATCACTACAGTAGATGCAAAAAATGGTATGCTACAGCTACGGAACAATCCGGAAATAATTAAACAAATTACCGTTGCTGATAAAATTGTTTTAACCAAAACAGACATTTGTTCACCAGAAGAACACGATGCTATATTGACACATATTCAGTCTCTAAATCCATCATGTGTGATCATACTCGCTGTACATGGCAAAGTAGATCCTTTTATCATCCAAGAAACATCTAATGTAGATCGTCTAAAAGTTATTCACTCTTTACCTTCACCTGTTACACATACCAATTCAAATGTATCTTCTATTTCGTTTTCGTTTTCACAGCCTCTGGACTGGACAGCATTCGGGCTATGGCTAAGCATGTTACTCCATGCGAACGGTGAAAATATAATGAGGGTAAAAGGAATGCTAGATGTTGGCGAAAATGGACCCGTTGTTTTAAATGGCGTCCAACATATTATTCATCCCCCGCAACATTTAGAGCAGTGGCCATCACTCAATCAAGAATCTTACTTAATTTTTATTGTGCGAGATATAGACACAGCTTTAATAGAAAGATCGTTAAAAACGTTTCAGCAGTTTTTACATACCGTTGTTAAAACATGCGAACTTTCTACAATTTATTAATTATTTAGAAGCTTTATCCTATATGGAATAAGGCTTCTTTCTATTCTTCTAATAAAAACCCTCGCAAATTTAAATTCCACCCGTCTATTTCACTATTTTTTCATTTTTTCTGTCTATATTGAACTATAACAATTGAACGATGTATGTTACCTTCCACTGCAGTTTTACTTCAGTGTTCAGTTGCAAAATATGAAAGATAAAAGGAGCATATCAATGGCAGCTAATAAATGGACAAAATGGATGGTTGGTTTATCGAGCGTTGCTGCATTTACAACTTTTGTAGGACTTTCACAGAAATATGATCAAACAAATTCAACAACTACAGCACTAAATAGCGATACATCAGCCAATAATTCATCTCAAACTCAAACGGAAGATGAGACGGATCTATTTCCAGATTCAGGATCGGACTCCAATACGGACAATGGAACCAACGGGCAAGATCAATGGTCAAATGACAATTCTAGTGAGCAAAGTGATCAGTGGTCAGACGATAATTCAAGTAGTCAAGATGATCAGTGGTCAGACAATGATTCGGGTAATCAGCAAGGTCAGTGGTCAAATGATAATTCCACAAATGGCCAGGATAATTGGGGTAATAACGATGATTCTTCTATGCAATCAAGACCTTCTTAAGGATGTGATGGAATGAGCTACTCATTTAAAGCGATGAATACCACATTTAATGTATATCAGCTTGGAAAACCTGTCAGCAAAAAAGTAGAGAGCTGGTGTTATCTTGTAGAAGAAACGCTGAGCCGCTTTCTTCCAACAAGCGAGCTTTCACAGCTTAATTCGCTGAACGGAAGATTATTTTTACCCTCAAAAATGTTGTATGAAGCTGCAAAAACAGCCTCTTACTATTACAATGAAACAAACGGAATCTTCAACCCATTTCTGTATCATTCTATTCAAACTCTAGGATATGACCAAAGCTTTGAGCAACTGCCTAACAATCAGCTTCCTCAAGAAGTAGCAACTTTTGATGCTATTAACCCTATTATGATTCATAAAGGAATGAGAAGTATTCAGCTTGCTTCTAATGTCGGTCTTGATTTAGGCGGAATCGCAAAAGGTTGGAGCATTCAGCAAATGGCGAATCAATTAAAGAAAAAAGGAACTTCACTTGGGGCAATTGATGGAGGTGGAGATATTGTAACGTGGGGTCCTGCTAGCAAGCACTGGTCCATCGCTCTTTCTCATCCATTTGATTCATCAAAAAATCTCATGAGCATTAACGTGAAGAGCAACTGCGGCATTGCCACAAGCAGTGTAGGAAAGCGGTCATGGCAAGTGAACGGACACACTCACCATCACATTATTGACGGCAGAATCAGCAAGCCTAGTTCATCAGAGCTCCTGCAAGTAACGGTTGTTTCAGAAGACTTGAACATTTCTGAAGTCTATGCAAAATGCATGGTTATTCTCGGCTGGGACGCTGGGTTAAGATTAGCTAAAATGCATCATCCTTCTTTAGAGGTAATTGCGGTTACAAAAGAAGGCAAGGTGTTAATTAAAAAAAATGTGAAAGGTCAGGTATACCATTATGGCTACTCTCCTCACGCAATTTAGCTCCCACTTTCCCGTTTGGAATACCATTCGGGCAGCCGGCTTAACTTCTTATTTACTAATGTTTGTATCGGTTGCCGCTGGCATTTCTCACAGCTTTTCGTTTTTTAAACCAAAACGAAAAAAACAGCTTTTGCTGGTTCATCAATCCTCAGGGTGGTTCGGATTATTATTTGGAATGATTCACGGACTTGTTTTATCATTTGATCAATCTATTCATTTTTCACTTTCTGAAATTTTAATTCCGTTCACTTCCGATTATAAACCAATTAGCACAGGTCTTGGTACTATTTCACTCTACATTTTATTCGTATTAATTATTACATCCGATTTTATAAAACAGCTTGGGAGAAAAACATGGAAAGCCATTCATTTTCTTGCTTTTCCAGGCTATTTGCTAGCACTGTATCACGGGATTACTTCTGGACCAGATACGCAGCAGCCGCTTATTCTTGGGATGTACAGCATCACTGGCTGCATAGTTTTAATTTTGCTTTTTTTACGAATTCAACACCAGTCGGCTCCTAAGAACCAAAAAAAAGCTCAGGAAAACTAAAAACGCACTCTATCAAAGAGTGCGTTTTTTCTTATCCGCGTCCTGCTTGGAATGATGGATACTGTGTCATACCACCGTCAGCAAAGAGCGTAATTCCTGTTACATAGCTTGCTTCTGAAGAAGCTAACCATGCAGCAACCGCTGCAATTTCTTCTGGTTCACCGATGTATCCCATTGGAATCATGCTTTCTACATCTGCACGCTGCTTAGGATCAGCAAATTTTTCAGCATTAATAGGGGTATTAATCGCTCCCGGCCCAATGTTATTTACACGAATACCTTTTGGAGCGTATTCTAATGCAAGTGTTTCAGTCATGAGCTTCATGCCGCCTTTACTTGCTGCGTAATGAACAAATAGTGGCCAAGGAATTTTCTCGTGAACACTCGACATGTTAATAACTGTTCCCTTAACATCATTTTCTACGAAATATTTAATCGCTTCACGGCTGCCTAAAAAAGCTCCCGTTAAGTTCGTATCAATTACTTTATTCCAATCGCTTAAAGACATTTCGTGAGATGAAACCGGATTTTCTAGTCCTGCGTTATTAATCATAACGTCGAGCTTTCCAAATTCTTTAATAGCAGATTGAACTAAATTGATAACGTCAGACTCAAC
Organism: Priestia aryabhattai; assembly: GCF_023715685.1. NCBI lineage: Bacteria > Bacillati > Bacillota > Bacilli > Caryophanales > Bacillaceae > Priestia > Priestia aryabhattai. The sequence goes on along the minus strand of NZ_JAMBOQ010000003.1, from coordinate 112,624 downwards.
TGTTACGTCACCTTTGACAGCAATTGCTTCTCCGCCAACTTTTTTAATTTCTTCTAAGACGCTGTTAGCTTCTTCTTCTTTAGAACGATAATTCACAACTACTTTAGCCTTTTCTGTCGCAAAACGAATCGCCATTGCTTTTCCTAAACCAGTAGATGAACCTGTTATGACAACTACTTTTCCTTCTAAATCTTTATACATTGTTAATACCCTCCTAGTTAGCTTTTGGCGAGCCCTAACATGACTCCTGCTATGATGATCAGTATAATCCCAATAATAATCCCAACTAACTGACGCTTCGTTTTCTTCTCACCTAAAATGATGATCCCGCCTAATGTTGAAATGACAATTCCCATTTGGGAAAGCGAAAAGCTTGTTGCTACGCCTACTTTAGGTTGTGAGATGAATAAAAACATATTACCAGCGGCCCAAATAAGACCTGGGATAATGTTGCGAATTGCGTATTTATTAAATGGCTTATGCTTAAACGTCAGCAATACTCCTCCAATGACCATACCAATTGCTTGCGGTAATAAAGCAGACCATCCGTCTACATTAAATAGACGGGCTACTACAACATAAACTAAATAACCAACGGTTGAAATTAATAAAATAACAATTCCTTTTTTAAAGTTTCCTTTTCCTTCTTCAGCCTCTTTCTCTTCTTTGCTTTGAAGTGATGTTAAAACAATCCCTACAATAATAAAGATAAGAGCGAGCACACCAAGAATGATTGAAGTTTTTGTAGACCACTCGTGAAACACAATCACTCCAAATAATGAAGTGGAAACTAATTGAAGCCCAGTTGAAATAGGCATCGTTTTAGAAACTCCAATTAAATCAATACTTTTCAGCTGATTACTTTGTCCAACTGCCCAAAATAACCCCGACACAACTCCAACGCCAAAGATTAAAGGTGTAAAAGTAGGGTGTACAAAAATATAAATACCGATGGAGAAAATCAAAGCTCCCAATGTGGTTCCAAGCGTTTGACTATAAGGTCCTCCGCCTAGTTTCACATTGAACAGCACAATGCTTCCCCAAAATATGGCTGGTAAGACAGCTAAAAATATGTCCATGTTTCAAAACCTTCCTGTGCTAAAATTAAATGTCAAAGTGCATATTCCCCAATTTTTCCGCCATTAATCCTTTTTCAGGGACATTTTATGAATTAATGACCGCACGAAATATTCTTTGGATAGCGAAAACTGTATACCTTAATTTGTTCTAGGAGAGAAAAAGATATACTTTCTAACGCAAAAAAACAGCTTTTCCAAATAAAAGCTGTTCTGTATGATTTAATTTATTTTTAACATATAGCGATTAATAGGTCTTCCCACTCGGCCGTATTCAACTGATAATTTCAGCTCGTTTTCCTGTTCTAAAAACTCTAAATACCTTCTTGCTGTAACACGCGCAATTCCTACGCCGTCCGCCACTTCTTCAGCAGAAATTGGATGATTTTGCTGCGAAAGATATTGTTGTATTCTCCTTAACGTAACTGCATTTAGCCCTTTTGGAAGCAAATCGGCTTTTTCTTCTAGCTGCTGAAACAGCATAGAATCTAATTCAGACTGAGTGATATGCTCTTTTTGACTTATTTTAACTTGAAACGAACGATATTGCTCAAGCGCTTGCTTCATTCGTTCAAACTTGAATGGTTTCATAATATAATCCATTGCGCCGTACTGAAGAACTTTCCGTACGGTTTCAATATCACTTGCAGCCGTAACCGCTATCACGTCTGTTTTATAGCCATTTGCTCGAATTTGCTGTAAGGTGGTTAAACCATCTTGACTAGGCATATACATATCAATAATCGTTAAATCAGGCTGATGCTGTTTAATGAGCTGTATACCTTCTATCCCATTCGAAGCTGCAGCGATAACGGTGAACCCTTCAACTTGTTCAATAAATTGGCGGTTCACTTCTTGTACCATAGGATCGTCTTCTATGAGAAGCACCGTCCACTCTTTTTTATTCATCTCCCACTCCTCCTATAAAAAGAATGTAATGATAAAAGTCGTTCCAACATCTAATTCTGACTCTACTTCGATCTGACCGTTTCCTTTTTCAACAATTTGTTTTACTAAATGCAAACCAATTCCTCTATTTTCCTTTGCTTTGGTTGAAAACCCTTCATCAAAGATTCTCTCTACTTGATCCTCATTCATGCCACACCCGTTGTCTTCAACTAATATGGAAAGAATGCCGTCATTTTGTTCCATACTTATATAGATCTTCCGTTCCTGACGCTCCATATGTTGATACGAATCAAAAGCGTTTTCAATTAAGTTACCAATAATAATCACAAAATCATGATGATCTAAGTAAGGAGGAAATGAGTGAAGCTCGCTGTGGCGATCGATAGCTAACTCAATTCCAATTTCTTTGGCACGGCTGACTTTGCTCAACAGCAATCCCGATATACTTTCATCTTTAATATGCTTATGAAGAAATTGCGTGAGCTCTTCTTGCTGTTCAGACACTTGAAAAACGTACTGAAGAGCCTTGTCTTTATTTCCAAGTTGGATAAGCCCTGCAATCGTATGAAGTTTATTCATGTATTCATGGTTTTGAACTCTAAGAGCGCTTACAAACAATTTAACCCCTGTTAACTCTTCAGCTAATTTTTTAACTTCCGTTCTGTCTTGAAAAATAGCGACCGCACCGACTGTGTGATTATTAACTTTAATCGGCACACGATTGCTTAAAATATTCAAATTTCGAACTTGAAGCTCTCGATTATACACAGGCTGATTAAGCTGCAGAATTTCTGGAAGTCTTGTATCTGGAATCACATCATAGATTTTTTTTCCAATTACCTCATCGGGTACACCCATCATAATTTTCGCTTTATGATTAAAAATAGTAATGTTCTCCTCTTTATCAATCGCAATGACTCCTTCATGCATGGCATTAAAGGTCTCCGTTCGTTCTACGAACAAACGAGCAATTTCATGTGGTTCAAGCTCAAACATCTCTTTTTTGATACGAGATGCAAGCGCCCAAGCTCCCCATCCTCCAAAAAAAAGAGCAAGACCTGAGATAAGAAAGATTTCTTTTTTTAAACTTAAAATAACCTCTGTAAATTTCGGAAGAAGATAACCTGAGACAACAACGCCTACTTGTTCATGCTGATCGTTTACAACGGGCACAAAAGAGCGAATGACCATTCCGCCTTCTCCTTTTGCTTTATCGGTATACGTATGTTCTGCAAACGCCTGGCCCTCGTCATCTCCTTTAGAGATTTGGCCAATCATACTTTGCAAAGGGTGAGACAAACGTTCGTGATTCATATTCATCACCACTACATAATAAGCACCGTGAATAATACGAATCGGCTCTACAATTTGATTAATGTTCTTACTCTCTTTTTCAATTTTTTCTCGAATTTCAGGCATTTCAGCAACTGTTCTCGAAGTGATTAAAGCCCTTTGCTCTAAATCATTTTCTTTTGACTGCACAAAATTATTAATCACTACAATACTTGCTAAAAACAACGAAAAGACTACGATAAAAAAGATTAATCCCGTCATTTTCGTTTGCATCGATAAACGCATCATAGCGAAACACCTACTGCTGATTGAAGTTTATTTTAATTTTACCACGTTGAGAAAGGGCATGTTAGAATATTTGTAGGGAAAAATTATTGAATCGCGGGGTTGGACATTTTGAAGATGTTTGTAGGAGCAAGTATAATTGTTAGCGTTTTCTTATTGTTATATGTTTTTTTGCAGTATACGGTTATAAGTCAGGATAATGTGTATCATGACGATGAGCAAAAAGGGTTAAATAAGCAAATTGTGATTAATTTTAGCCACGTTGTAGCTGAAAACACTCCGAAAGGCTTAGCAGCTCAAAAATTCGCTGAAATCGTTAATCAAAAATCTGATGGTAAAGTTAAAATTGAAGTATATTCAAACGGTGTATTGTATTCAGATGACGAAGAACTTGACGCCCTTCGCCGAAATGATGTACAAATGATTGCACCTTCTATTTCAAAACTAACCGACCTCTCCCCTACTTGGCAACTATTTGATCTTCCCTTCATTTTCGATGATTACAGCGAGGCAAAACAAGTGTTTACCGGTAAAATCGGACAGGATTTGTTGAGTACGCTGCAAGACAAAGACATTAAAGGACTTGCTTTGTGGAGCAACGGCTTTAAACAAATGACTAGCAATAAGAAACCTTTGCTTCATCCAGCCGATTTTCAAGGTCAAACGTTTCGCATTATGCCAAGTGAAGTAATCAAAAAACAATTTGAACTTCTCGGTGCCAAGCCCCAGGCTGTCTCGTTTAATAAAGTATATCAATCCCTTGAACGACAGGAATTTGATGGACAGGAAAATACCATTTCTAATATCTATTCAAAACGTTTGTACGAGCTGCAAAAATATATGACTATCAGCAACCATGGATACTTGGGCTATGCTGTTTTAATGGACGAAAAGTATTGGGACAGCCTTCCTGAAGACGTAAAACAACTATTAAGTGATGCCATGGTAGAAACAACGAATTGGATTTGGAATCAATCAAAAATGATGAACGATGAACAGCTGCAGCAAATAAAAAATAAATCGGGCATGCGCGTTTACTATTTAAATGATACACAGAAAGCTGAATGGAAAAAACAATTTAACTCTCTTTATCAATCGTTTGAAGCAAATGCAACAAAACAGACGCTTGATATCATCCAGCAAATAAAAAATATGGAAACCAAAAAGTGATGACTATATGTTCATCACTTTTTTTGACCAAAATGACCAAAAAGAACATTATCACCAGAAATATAAATAGTTAAAATTATCAGTTAATATAAGGATACAAATAATGTAAGCGTTAACAAAACATTCTCGAAAGGAGCATTACATATGAAATTAAGTTTTAAAAATCTAACTGTTCAAGTTGTTATTGGTATCCTTCTTGGTATTGCAATTGGCTTCATGTTTCCTGAATTTGGAGCTAAATTAAAAGTATTGGCTGATATCTTTATTAAATTAATTAAGATGGTTATTGCCCCAATTATTTTCTTAACAGTTGTCATCGGTATCGGAAGCATGGGAGATTTAAAGAAAGTGGGACGCATTGGAGGTAAAGCTCTTTTATACTTTGAGATTGTCACTACGTTTGCCTTAGCAATTGGCATTATGGTTGTAAACTTTATCAAACCTGGGGCTGGATTTAATATCAATGGCGCCAGCGGAGCTGATGTTACTCAATATACGCAGCAAGCGGCTGAAGCGGAGCATGGCTTTATGGAGTTTATCATGGGAATTATTCCAGACAGCGTATTTGGCGCAATGGCAAATGGTGAATTATTGCCAATCTTATTCTTTGCCGTACTATTTGGAATGGCTACAGCTACACTCGGCGAAAAAGCGGCTCCTGTCATTACATTCTTTGAACGCTGTACAGATATTTTCTTTGGAATTGTTAATATGATTATGAAACTTTCACCTATTGCAGCGTTTGGAGCAATGGCTTATACGATCGGTAACTTTGGAATAGGCTCTCTTCAAAAACTCGGTTTCTTAATGGGATCTGTTTACATTACTATGTTCTTATTTATTGTGTTTGTACTTGGAACCATTGCTAAGATTTATGGATTTAATATTTTTAAATTCATTGCTTTTATTAAAGAAGAAATTCTACTTGTATTAGGTACATCTTCTTCGGAATCCGCACTGCCAAAAATGATGGACAAAATGGAGAAGTACGGATGTTCAAAATCTGTAGTAGGACTTGTCATTCCAACCGGTTACTCATTTAACCTAGATGGAACAGCAATCTACTTATCCATGGCTGCTATCTTTATCGCTCAAGCTTATGGAGTCGACTTATCGTTAATGCAAGAGATTACGCTACTTGGTATTTTAATGCTAACGTCTAAAGGAGCTGCCGGAGTTACGGGCTCTGGATTTATTACACTAGCAGCGACGCTTGCTGCATTCCCGATGATTCCAGTTGAAGGAATTGCGCTGTTAATCGGAGTAGACCGCTTCATGTCGGAAGCTCGTGCCATTACAAACTTAATTGGAAATGGTGTAGCAACTGTAGTCGTATCGAAAATGGAAAATGAATTTCATCCTCCTGTAGAGCCGATACAAGACGTTAATTCCGCACCTCCATTAGCTAAGTAATAGAAAAAAGACCCCCTTACAGGGGTCTTTTTTAGGATTAATGCGTTTCTTTTCTAGAACGTCCGCTAAGTTTCCCAACAACAACAACTAAAATAGCTAACAAAATAGGAACAATCGTATGCAAATGTGGATTAAATCCTTCTAATACATGTCCCACCGCTTTGTCTTTAAATATCATTTCACCAGCAGTATAGCCAAGAAGCGCTGCGCCGGCAATGATGATAATCGGGAATTTTTCCATGATTTTCATTAAAAGCTGACTTCCCCAAATGATTAACGGAATGCTGATAACAAGACCAAGGATAATGAGTAGAATATTACCGTTAGCTGCACCTGCAACCGCTACTACGTTATCTAAACTCATAACAAGATCCGCTATAATGATTGTTTTAATAGCACCTGCTAGAGTTGAATTCGCTTTAATATCTCCGTCATCTTCACCTTTTAAAAGACTAATGGCAATCCATAGAAGAAGCAGGCCTCCGATGAAATTTAAAAATGGGATTGTTAATAAATATACAGCGACAAACGTTAGCCCTACACGTAATACAACCGCTCCTAATGTACCGAAAATAACCGCTTTGTTTCGATGCTCATCCGGAAGATTCCGACAAGCTAAAGCAATCACGACTGCGTTATCACCACTCAGTACAATGTTAATCAGTAAAATTTCTAAAAGATTTAAAATAAAACTCTGATCCATAAAAAAACTCCTTGATTGATTTTTATTAGTCTATTTCTCTATCTCTCGCTTCATTACTAGAAATAGAGAACTAAAACTCTATCAACATAACCCATTCCTACCTTTTAATGAAGAGAAGTAGTTATTTCACTAACAGTATTTTATCACTAAAAAGAAATTTGAAATAGGTATTTGTAAAGGAAAAGTCAGTTGATTACAATAAATCAAACTCTATTCTTCTATCTTTCATCTGTTTTTCACCATCATCCTTTACTATTAGTAGCAGGAGAGCATTTATAAAAAATAGAGTGATTTTTATAAATAATACACGCCTCCGATGCTTCTTCGTTATTTTGTAGTTTTTCGTCAGCTACGATATAAGAAGGGAGAAAATAGGTATGATTCTAAAAGCGCTAAAAACGAATAAATTACTAACTATTAACTATCAAAACAACGGTTTTGTTCAAACGGTAAAAGGTTATATTCAAAACTTAAACTTGCTTGAACAAACCCTTCTATTAAAAGATGAAAATGAGCATGTACGATCACTTCGCCTATCAAGTATTAAAAATATTTATTGATAGAAAAAAGAGATTGAGACATAACTAAATTAATTCAATCTAAAGACAAACAAATTGGATAAAGGAGCTAGTATGGATCACTTGTTACACCGCTGTTGATTTCCGTGCAAGGCTTCGCTTTCCGCGGGCGGCCGATGAGCCTCCTCGTCGCTTACGCTCCTGCGGGGTCTCACCTATTCCGCTTTGCCCGCAGGAGTCTTCGCCTTGCCCTCCCATCAACAGCTAGAAGCAACTAAATAGATTAAATCCATGTTCACCATAACACTGAAAAGATCCGAACGATTCATCGTTCGGATCTTCCTTCAACTAAATAAAATACTTTTGTCCCAGCCTCTTTTTATTTAACTCACTTTATAGCGTGCGATTACTTCCTTAATCGATTCATATACAATTTCAACCATTCTTTTTAATTCTTCATCTGTCATTGAAAGAATAGGCATCATTGTAATCACAGGACCTAGCTCTCTAATAATTAAACCTTTTTGGCGAGCGGCTAAAATAATGTCTCCCATTACTTTTTTATCTTCAAAAACAGATTTTGCTTCACGGTCTTTCACAATCTCGATTCCTACCATTAATCCTCTTTGTCTAATGTCTCCCACGTTAGGCAGCTCATAAAGCTTTAATAGATAGCATTTAAAAACTTCTTCCTTTCCCTGTATACTACGGATCAAATCTCTCTCTTCTATCAGTTCAATATTTTTGAGCGCTACTGCACAGGCTAATTGATTTCCCGTATACGTATGGCCATGGAAGAACGTTTTATTTTCATCCGGATGAGCTAAAAAAGCATTGAATATCTTCTCGCTTGTTAACGTAGCAGCAAGCGGCATATATCCTCCTGTTATCCCTTTTCCTACACACATAATATCCGGAACAACACCTTCTTGTTCACATGCAAACAGCGTTCCTGTTCGTCCAAATCCGACGGCTACTTCGTCACAAATCAGCAATACGCCGTACGCTTTACATAGACGCTCTACTTGTTTTAAAAAGCCAGGAGGATGTGTAATAATACCCGCTGCTCCTTGCACAAGCGGTTCAATAATTAAGCCGGCTACTTCTTCCCCTTTATTCTGTAGTAGCTTCTCTAGCTGTTGAATACAGTAATCTGAAGCTTGCTCTTCCGTTTCGAACCCATCCATACGGTAGGTATAAGGAGAAGGTGTGGGAATTCGTTCAAACAACAAAGGCTTAAAGATTCGATGAAATAAATCCATGCCTCCCACACTGACTGCCCCGATTGTATCTCCGTGATATGCCTCATCGAGTGAGATAAATTTACTTTTGTTTTTGTACTTTACGGAGTCGAGATTTTGCCAATATTGATAGGCAATTTTCAACGCAATTTCGACAGCGGCGGAGCCTGTATCAGAATAGAAGACTTTCGATAAGCTGCCAGGGGTAATTTCCGCTAGCTTTTTGGCTAACAAAATGGACGGAACATTTGCGGATCCAAGCAGCGTAGAATGCGCTAATTTTTCCACTTGTATATGTAAAGCTGTATTTAATTCCGGATCATTATGTCCGTGCACGTTCACCCATAGAGAAGCGTATCCATCTAAATATTTGTTTCCCTCTACGTCATACAAATAGCTTCCCTCTCCTCTTTCAATAATAAGAGGATTCGATTGACGGTAAGCTTTCATTTGTGTAAACGGATGCCACACATATTCTTTATCCCATTTTTCCAGCTCAGCTTTTTGATACGGCACAGTCAAACACCTCCTGAATATGTTGAATAACACTGTTTTGCCTCATCATTTTCTCAATATATGCATCTAACTCTCCATCGATATGTGTGAAGACAGGAACGGTCATTAAAGATGATACGTGAAGCAGCTTTTCAATCGTTCGAACATTGTCTTTATGAATGATACTGCTGTGATTAAAACGATTAAAAATGAGTCCGTTGATTTTAAGATGATGCTCACTTGCATATGAAAAGGTAGAAAGCGCATCGTGAATAGCTCCTAACCCCGTTGTTCCAACAGCAATAACGGGCATTTGTGCATCTATGATCAAATCTTTTGTCATATAGAACGTTGTTTCCTCCTCAATTAAAGGTACAGCAAGACCTCCCGCTCCTTCCACGAGCACTACATCAAATTCCTTTTTTAATTCATTAATGCGTTTTAAGACGATTGAAGGCTCTACCTGCCTGTTGCTCAGTGCAATAGCCAAATGAGGAGACGTCTCCGGCTTTAACTGATAAATACCCGTATCTGCTACTCCGAGCCTTGTTTCAAACCAGTGAATATCTGGATAACCTCCAATTTCATCTTGGTAGCCAGTTTGAAATGGTTTGCAAATTGTCGTTTTTATTCCTAGACGACCAAGTACTTTATACAAAATGCTTGTAACCAGCGTTTTGCCAATATCCGTTCCAGTTCCCGTAATAAAATACGCTTTGCCCATTCTCTTTTCTCTCCTTTTTTTCTATGTCTTAATTACCCCGCTTTAACCCGCTTTGTTGAAAAACGACTAAATTGAGGCTGCATTCGGTGAACCAGCACTGAACATAAAATGCACAATAAAAGATCTCCAGGCATTGGTAAAACAGCTCCAAAAAGAAGTGTATCACTCAGTGAAAGAGGCTTTTCAATTATCCATTTCATTGCTCCGTAAAGCCAGAAGCAGCCGACTACGTACACAATAGCTAACGTAGATAAGTTTGCTAAAAAGACAGCAAAAGGTTTCTTTAGGTCATATTTTTGAATAAGGTAGCCGTTCATAAATGCACCTGCAGCATAGCCAATTAAATAGCCAAACGTTGGTTTGAAGATATACCCCAAACCTCCTCCTTCTGCAAAAACCGGAACACCGATCAACCCAATACCTATGTAGCATAGCTGACTATACAAACCTAAACGCGGACCTAACAGCGCGCCGGCTAAATAGACAGGAACAATTTGAAGAGTAAACGGTATGTAGGGAATAGGAATTTTTATAAATGCACCGATAGCCGTTAAAGCTGCAAATAAAGAAACATACGCCATGGTTTTCGTTTTCATATTCACCCTCCTTTCTCTTTTCGTTGCTTTAAGTTTGCAATAATTTATTTTTATTTGTCAACTTAATTTTATTTTAAGTTAACAAATAAACTATAAAAAAAGACGCAAAAAGCTGGGCTTTAGCGTCTTTTTGACTTTTATAAAATTACCTTTTTGTCATTTTTAAGCTGCACTTCTTGACGGTTGATAGATAAATCAACTTTCTTTTTTACACGTGCATGATAATAAGCATAAAACAGCAGCGCTAGTGGAATACCGACATACAGTGCCATTCGCTGTTCTGCATCAAATGCCATGCTTCCCAATACGATCGTATTTAATACTAATGCGATTAAAGGTAATACCGGGTAAAGAGGGACTTTGAATTTTAAATCCTCGATTTGCCCTCCTTGATTGATATATCTTTTTCTAAATGCAAGCAGTGATGCAGCAATCGTAATCCATCCGATTTGTGCACCTAATCCCGCTGCAGAAATGAGCCATACAAATACTGTTTCTTGAGCAAAGAATCCTGAAAGTAAAGATAAAAGCGCAATGCCCAATGTTAAAAGCAGGGCATTCATCGGCACACCGCGTTTATTTACTTTCATGAAAGCTGAACTCGCCATGTTATCTTTTGATAATGAATACAGCATACGCGTTGCTGCATAAAGACCTGAGTTAGCTACAGATAACAGTGCCGTTAGGATAACAAAGTTCATAATATCTGCTGCATATGGAATACCGATTTGGTCAAATACAACAACAAATGGACTCTCAACTACGCCTGCTTTTTCAAGCGGAATCATACCCGCTAAGACAGCTACAGCTAGTACAAAAAATACAAGCGTTCTCCATACAGTTTGTTTAATTGCTCTTGGTACAGTCTTGTCTGGGTTTTCACTTTCCCCAGCCGCTACACCAATGAGCTCCGTACCTTGGAATGAGAAGTTAACTGTAATCATCGTAATCAACACGGCACTAATTCCGTGAGGGAATACGCCGTGAGCGGTATAATTAGAGAAAAGCGGCGCGCTGTCTCCATTGCTTAATGGAAGAAAACCAAACATAGCAGCTCCACCAAGCACGATAAATAAAATAATAGCTAACACTTTAATGCTGGCAAACCAAAACTCCGCTTCACCAAACGCTTTAGCTGACAGTGCATTTAATGAAAATAATAAAAGCGCAAATATAGCACACCAGATCCATACAGGAGAATCAGGAAACCATCTTTGCATAAGCTGACCTGCTGACAAAAATTCTAATGCAACCGTTACAGCCCAGCCCAACCAATATAACCATCCAAAAGCGAAACCAACACCAGGGCCAATAAACTTTGTTGTATATGTCTGAAACGAGCCGGAAACTGGCATTGCTACTGCAAGTTCCCCTAAGCAAAGCATTGTTAAGTACATAATAAAGCCACCTACGATAAACGAAAGGATAGCTCCAATCGCTCCTGCTTGGCTAATCGTGTATCCTGTTCCTAAAAAGAAACCTGTACCGATAACCCCGCCGAGCGAAATCATAAACAAATGTCTGCTTTTCATCGTCTTTTTTAATTCATTTGTTTGCTGTTGTCCTTCTATCATATTAACGACATTTCCTTTCAACCTATTTATTACGAGATATTACCTAGAAAAAAATTAATAAACCTTTGTTTTCTATGCATATTTACTTACATATTTATGCGGTGTTCTAAATTTAAATAAAACAGCCTTTTGTAATCTTAACATAATGCTCACTAGATTTAAAATGTTTTTCTGCAAAAGTAAAATGAATTTTTCTTGAATAGTGTGATTTTCTTTCACTGTCGATATTCATGCCAGTTTTTCTTCAAATAAATAGATGGTACAACAAGAAAAAAGCTGTGCTTTCGAAGACGAAAGCACAGCTTTTTCACTTTTTACCAAACAAACAATCCAACGATCATAGCACTTAATAAAGAAACAGCGATACCGCTCACAAGCAGTTTCCATACGTTTTTTCCAATAATCGTTGATTTACCTTCTGATAACGTAGAATTATACGTCCCATAAATCATACCCACCGTACTGAAATTAGCAAAAGATGTTAAGAATGTTGTAGCAACTGCAATCGTATGCGGTGGAAGTGTATCTAGATTTTTCTTCAAATCCATCATCGCCACGAATTCATTTGTTGCTAGCTTGATACCCATCAGCTGAGCTACGTACATTGCATCATGCCCCGTTAGCCCTAGTAAGAATGCAAATGGACTAAAGATATAAGAGAAAATCTTTTGTACAGTCAAGCCGTCTACAATAACGCCTAAAATACCGTTAAGCGCAGATGTAAGAGCTACATATCCAATAACCATCGCTAAAATAACAATAACCATGTTCATTCCGACTAACATACTGTTTGAAATCGTAGAGAAAAAGTCTTTTTTCTCCGACTTTGGCGGTACGTAAATAATATCTTCTTCTTTTGTAACATGAACTGGATTCAATAAACTCACTAAAATAAGCGCATTTAAACAGTTCAGTGGAATTGCTGTAAACACGTACGTAGCGGGAACCATTGTTAAATAAGCACCGATAATAGATCCGCTAATACTGCTCATACTCATAATTCCAAACGTAAGCAAACGATTGTCTTTTAACACGGAAAGTTGATTACGAATAACAGCTAATGCTTCCGTGTTTCCTAGGAACATCATTTGAATAGCGAAAAAGCTTTCTAATTTAGGCAAGCGAGAAACTTTCGAAATGACCCAGCCTACTTTGTCAATAATCCACGTTAAAATACCAAAGTAAGATAAAATATCAAAAAACGTTACGACAAAGATGATCGGTAGTAATGCACTGAAGAAAAAGTCAACTGTTTCATTTCCCATTACGGATGGAAACGCAAAGGCAATTCCATCATTGGCACAGGAAATGAGCCATGTAAAGAACGAAGCAATTTTATTAATAACCCATGTTCCGATTGAAGTTCCTAACATAAACCAAGTAATGAGGACTTCAACGACTAACAGTGAAGCAATCGGACGCCACTTTATTTCTTTCTTTTTAGGAGAACATAAGAAGACGACACCCATTACTACAAAAACGCCTAATAAATTTAATAAAAAGTACATGTAAGCCACTCCCAGGTGTGTATTTGAAAACCAAAAAAGCTCTTACTTTTCATAAATTCTGACAATACCAGAAAGTATGAAAAGTAAGAGCTTTGAAAGAAGACAGTATCCATGATAATACGCCCTTCTTTTTGCTGCTTATATCCAAACTTTCTTGTAGTCTAGTTTTTTACGGTTACTAGGTAGAGACTATCAGACCATATTACTGATAATATACAAGATCGTAATCTTAGCTGTATTCAATTGATATGAACAAATTCTACCCTTTATTTTTTTAATAATCAACACTTTAAAAGTTTTTCGGAATAATAAAATTGGTATGAAAATTCTATTTATTTTCTAATTCTTTTGAACTACTCATCCGAAAATTACACAAAAAAAGTGAATTTAATCATCCTTTTAACTCGATTTTTTTCCTATTTTTGAAGCAAGAAAATTGATTCTTTGCTAAATATGCTTGAGTATCTAATTTCTTTTCATTTAATTTCTCAAAACCTCAAAACAAATGTTCCTTTTTAACTTTTTTACGACTTGAGACGTAGAAAAAAATAATCCTGTTGTTCGTTGAAATTAACCCTTTTCTAATTTACACTTTATGGTAGAAGAAAACAAGTTGAATTATGTGCAGAAAGCGGGTTATAACGTGAAAAAAATATTGGCTTTTATTTTAGTAATAGGTGGTACCGCAGTTCTCTTTTCTACTGCGTTTGCACCTTCCTCTTGGTCGTTAAGTTCATTCAAGACGTCCAACTCTGAAGCGGCGTTATCAAGTGATATTCAGCATATCCAAATCGATTCTCCAAGTATTAGTACAACTGTCGTTCCGCAAGATCGTCAAAATGTTAAAACAAAAGTAGAAGGTAAAGGAAAAGTGGATGTAAAGCAAAATGGAGATATCCTAGTTGTCACGTATAAAAAAAGTCCCTTTCAATGGCTTTCTATTTTTTCAAACACAAAAGTGACAATCTACATTCCTAAAGATTATCACCATAACCTTGCGCTTACGGTAGGATCTGGGGACCTTCAAGTTGCTACACAGCCTGAACAAGCACTTCAACTGAAAGATGTTTCGATTAAAGTAGGTTCTGGAAATGCAAGCATATCAAACTTGACGAGTACCTCTCTTCGTACGGATGTCAATTCCGGAGATTTACAGCTGAGTAATGTTGAGACCCAAACGGCTAAATTTGCTGTAGGCTCTGGGGAAATTAAAGGAGCAAACTATAAAGGAAAACTTCAGGCGCGCATTGGATCTGGTGATCTTTATATGGATTTTAAAAAGCTAGAAGAGGCCGTTTCTATAGATGTAGGATCTGGAGATGCCGTGTTGGTTCTTCCGAAAAGCGCTGGTTTTAAAGTGAATGGAAAAGTAAGCAGCGGTGACATTAACAATGACTTTAAGTTAAATAACGCAACCGTAACAGAAGATGCACTAAAAGGAGAGCACGGAAATGGAAAATACCCTATCGATGTAGCTGTTTCAAGCGGGGAATTAACGTTAGAATCAAAATAAAACGAACACTTTCGTGTTCGCTTTATTTATGGTCTCACTGCAATATACCATGCCACTCCTACAATTGATCCTATAAATACAACTCCATAAATAATAGATAAATTCACTATACTTTTCTTTTTAGATTTCCCGTAATCTTCATCTACTTTCTTTGCAGCACTGATCGTACCTGCAAGAGCAACAACGCCGATAATAATGACAAGAAGCAATGCTAATTTCATTCATTCTCTCCTCCACATTTCGGTGATTCAATAAGACTGAATATCAAGATGTTACCTCTTTCATTTTAGCCAGCACACTTTAACCAGAAAATAAAAGCGTTAGATCTTCTCTTTCTATCATAGAGCTAAATTATGTAAAATCAACCATCCAATCGTCAATTATTTACCTCCTCCACTTTACATACATAAAAAATTCCCGAGCTCACTGCTCAGGAATCTTTACCTAATAGAAAAGACCGTTTAAGGTTTTAAGATGACTTTAATACAGTTATCTTGATGATCATTAAAGATCTTGTAGGCATTAGCTGCATCTTCTAGGGCGACCTTATGAGTAATAATTTCTTTTGGATCGAATTCTTCTTTTACAATTTGATCATATAATTTCGGCATAATCGGAATGACAGGAGCTTGCCCCATCTTAAGAGTTACATTTCGAGCAAAAAATGCTCCTAGCGGAAAATTGTTATAGTTGCTTCCGTATACGCCGGTGATTTGGACGGTGCCACATTTACGAACGGCTTTTGTCGCAATTTGAATAGGGCCGAGCGTCCCGCCTTGAAGTTTTAATTTTTGTTCAATGTATTCAAGAGGCGACTTTTTACCATCCATACCTACACAGTCAATCACCACATCAGCTCCGCCTTTTGTGATTTCTTTTAAATGCTCTCCCATATCTGGATATTCGGTAAAATCAAAAGTTTCTACAGCATTTATTTTCTTTGCATGCTGCATTCGGTATGGAACATGATCTACTGCCATAACCCGTTTGGCACCTTTCATCCAAGCAAACTTTTGAGCCATTAATCCCACTGGTCCGCAGCCGAGGACGATAACGGTATCTCCTTTTTTAACATCCGCATGCTCTACGCTCCAATAAGCAGTTGGAAGCACATCTGATAAAAAAAGAAGCGATTCATCTTCTAATTCGCACGATTCTGGAATAACAAATGGTGTAAAATTTCCAAACGGCACTTTTAAATATTCAGCTTGACCTCCTGGATGATTTCCAAACTTTTCAGTATAACCAAAATAGCCGCCAGAATCATAATGCGGATTAGAATTATCACATTGGCTCGTTAAATCATCCTTACAATACTCACACTGTCCGCACGCTACGTTAAACGGAATAATAACGCGATCTCCTTTTTTTACTTTTGTAACATCTGGTCCTACTTCTTCCACAATTCCCATTGGTTCATGACCAATAATATAACCGTGAGGCAATGGCATGCTTCCTTGATATAAATGCAGATCAGAACCACAAATAGCGGTTGACGTTATTTTAATGACAATATCATCTTTCTTCTCTAGCTTAGCATCTTCCACTTCTGCTACTTTTACCTGATTAGGTCCTTGGTACGTTACTGCTTTCATTTTCACCCTCCATTTTTACAACCTTCATATTACTTAAATTTATCTAAAGGCATGTATTCTATCCGGATAAATCAAGGAAAATAAAAAAGCAGCGCTTACGCGTCTGCTTAAATGATTATTGAAATTGAAATATATGTTTTCCTACCAGTACATCTGCCATCTTTACAAAGCGCTTGATTTCTAATACGTCATGAACTCGAACCATTTGAACACCTTGTGCAATCCCTGCATATACAGTAGCTGCAGTTCCTTCCATTCTTTCCGTAGGAGGAGCATCGACTATTTGTCCAATAAATCCTTTACGAGAAGTAGCAAGCAGCACAGGATAGCCAATATTCGTCAGCTGATCTAGATGCTGAATCGCTTCTACATTATGCGCAGCCGTTTTTCCAAAGCCAACGCCTGGATCTAAAATAATTTGATCATCGCGAACCCCGGCAGCTTTTGCAATTGAGATGCTTTCTTCTAAATCACTTATCATATCTGTAACCAGATTTGTATAATTAGGCTCATGGCGGTTATGCATTAAAATAATGGGAACATTATAGTCCGCTGCAACTTGAGCCATTTTAGGGTCGGCTTTTGCACCCCATATATCATTAATAATATGTGCTCCTGCTTCTAGCGCATGCTTGGCCACTTCCGATTTGTATGTATCTACAGAAATCGGCACCTCTACGCGCTTAGCCACTTCAGAAATAACGGGCACAATTCGTTTAATCTCTTCTTCATCGCTAATTCTTGTATAACCAGGACGAGTTGATTCTCCTCCGATATCAATGATGTCTGCCCCTTGCTTCACCATTTTCTCAGCATGAGCAACCGCTTTATCTACATCGTAGTACTTTCCGCCATCTGAAAATGAATCCGGGTTTACATTTAAAATCCCCATAATAAGCGTACGGTCCGCATAATTCAGTTCATACTTTCCGCATTTGATGACGGATTGAGACGTTAAAGTTGACACTATCCTCAGCCCCTTCGTAATTTGCAAATTAATGTATATTTATAAACATCATGTATTTTGAAAATGTCATACCGTTCGTAATTATATCAAAAGTCACCAGTCCTATGTGATTTTTCTTGGAGATTCTTTCTCGTATAGTGTGAGATAAACATTAAAAGTGAATACACAGATAACATTAAAAATTTCTATTGGGCTTGTCTTCAGGGTCTTTTTTCCTTTTTTTCACATCTTTTGTGAGTCTTTTTATTCAAAAAGAAAGGATTCGCATGAAAAGCGTTTAATTTATAGAAATAGTTAGGAATTTAAAATTAAGCACCTTCCATTTTTATAGAATTCATTTTAAGGAGGATGACTATGACTCAACAACCGTTACAAGTCAAATTAATTCCTTACACAATTGAGTCGATTATCGACTCAATAAACGAAACGCCTAAAGGAGTAAGCTTAATTCAAGCGCCTGCTATTTGGGAAGAGAGCAATCAAGGAGAAGGCATTGTAATTGCAGTTATCGACACTGGTGTTAACACAAATCATCCTGACTTAAAAGATTGTATTATCGGAGGAAGAAATTTCACTTCGGATCATAACGGAGATTCTGCTGTGTTTGAAGATAATAACGGACACGGTACTCACGTGTCTGGCACCATTGCTGCTGCGCTCAATAATGAAGGGGTAGTAGGAGTGGCACCCAAAGCAAAAATTCTAAGCTTAAAAGTACTTACCGGTGAAGGATCCGGAAATTACGAATGGATTATTGACGCTATTAACTATGCCGTCGAATGGCGCGGTCCTAACAATGAGCGAGCACGAGTTATTTCCATGTCGCTCGGGGGACCACAAGACGTTCCGGAACTGCACGAAGCTGTTCGAAATGCTGTTAATAAAGATGTTTCTGTCGTTGTTGCAGCTGGAAACGAAGGTGATGACCGCGAAGAAACACTTGAATATTCGTACCCAGGAAGTTACAACGAAGTTATTCAAGTAGGAGCTGTAGACAGCAGCTTAAGTCTTGCCCCTTTTACTAATGTAAATGAAGAAGTGGACTTAGTCGCACCGGGAGTTAACATTATCTCTACTTACTTAGAAGATAAGTATGCGACTCTTTCAGGAACTTCAATGGCGACTCCCCACGTGGCAGGAGCTTTAGCTCTATTAATTAACTTATGTGAGAAGGAATTTGGCCGCTCTTTAATCGAAGCCGAAATCTATGCTCAACTTGTAAGAAGGACGCTTCCTCTTGGATATCGAAAAAGCTCTGAAGGAAACGGATTTCTCATGCTCGATTTGGTAGAAAAAATACATGATATTATTAACGTAGCCCGTATCAATCCTAGTAAGTAATAAATAAGAAAAACGGATCATTAGATGATCCGTTTTTCACAAATTAACCAGAAACCTTCTTGATTCTCGTCAACTAAATGCCTGTCTTTATTCATATCTTAATGCTTCGATTGGATCTAGCTTCGCCGCTTTGTTTGCAGGAAGCATACCGAATACAATACCAATCGTCATGGAGAACAACACTCCTCCAAGTACTACTTGCCACGAAATTAATGACGGCCAGTCAGCAAATAACGAAACAAGAGCTGCCCCGCCCGCGCCGAGGCCAATTCCAAGCAAACCACCAATTAATGTGAGGGTAATGGATTCAATCAAAAACTGAGTTAGAATTTGTCTTTTAGATGCTCCCAATGCTTTACGAATACCAATTTCTCTTGTACGTTCCGTTACAGAAACCAGCATAATATTCATAACGCCAATACCGCCAACAAGCAGTGAAATGCCTGCAATCGACCCAATAATTGTTGTCATAATACGCGTTACATTTCCAATGCTATCTGCTATTTCTTCTAAATTATTCACTTTGTAAGCATCTTCCGTATCATGCAAGTTATTCAATAAATCTGTTGCGTCATTGCCTACTTTTTTTAATTGATCAGAGCTTTTTGCTTGAACGCTAAGGGTTGTATAGTCAAGCTTACCAAAGCTTGATTTATACGTATTATTCGGAATATAAATGGTTGGTATTTCAAATGCTAAAAAGCCCGTTGGCTTTTTTGTCACACCAATAATTTTAATAGGCTGTCCCTGAACCCATACTACTTGTCCGAGGGCTTCTTTTTTATTAAACAGCTCTTTTTTCATATCGCTTGTGATAACGCCTACTCGATTGCCTGACAAAAAGTCAGAGCTGTCTAGCATCCTTCCTTTTGAAACTTCAAGCTGATTAACCTCAATATACCCTTCATTAATAGCATTAACAGTCGTATCAGATTCCTTGTCTCTATACCTTACTCCCATTCCCATTGAACTAGAAGCAACCACATTCTTCACTCCGGGAATGGTGGAAAGAGCGTTGATATCATCCTCTGTGAAGATCGGCTCTGTCTAAGAAACTCTCAAACACCTAACATTCTAACATAATTATACAAATTAATTTACATTTTACTTACATTTTATATTTTTTATGGTATTTTTAACAATTAAAGAGATATATTGATACTGAATTACAGTATTAATCTTATTTATAATTTCTAAATATTCTAATTATTATTTGACATCATTCAATAGAATTCGTATATTATGATTAAAGTTTATTATTCCTATGTTTTTTATAAGTTTTATATCCAAGGAGGAGTTTCAATGTCTGCTAAGAAACCATTTCGCCCTGAAACACAAGCCATCCATTCTGGCCAACAGCTTGACCCGGCTACTTTTTCGCGTGCCGTACCTATTTATCAAACAAGCTCATTTGGATTTAAAGATACGGAGCATGCCGCGTCTTTATTTAATTTAAGTGAACAAGGCTATATCTACACTCGAATTGTTAACCCTACTACGGACGTTTTTGAACAGCGAATTGCTGAGTTAGAAGGCGGAGTAGGTGCCCTTGGAGTAGCTTCGGGTCAGTCAGCTACTACCTTTTCCATTTTAAATATCGCTTCAGCAGGAGATGAAATTGTATCAGCAAGCAGTTTATATGGGGGAACATATAACCTCTTTTCGTCTACGCTTCCTAAACTGGGCATTAGCGTCAAATTTGTAAACGCCGATAATCCAGAAAATTTTAGAAGTGCAATCACTTCCAAAACAAAGGCAATTTATGCTGAATCCGTTGGAAACCCGCAGGGAAATGTGCTAGACATCGAGGCAGTTGCAGACATTGCCCATGAACATAGAATTCCTCTTATTATTGATAATACTGTTCCAAGCCCTTACCTTCTTCGTCCCATCGATTTCGGAGCAGATATTGTCGTTCATTCTGCTACTAAGTTTCTTGGAGGACATGGGACAGCAATTGGGGGGGTTATCGTAGACAGTGGAAAATTCGATTGGGAAGCGAGCGGAAAATTTTCAGACTTAACAACTCCAGATCCAAGCTACCATGGCCTCGTCTACACCGAAGCTGCCGGTGAAGCGGCTTATATTACAAAAGCGCGCGTTCAGCTTTTACGAGATATTGGAGCTGCTTTATCACCTTTTAATTCCTTTTTACTCCTTCAAGGGGTAGAAACACTCCATCTGCGATTAGAACGTCACAGCGAAAATGCATTAAAGGTAGCGAAATTTTTAGAGCAGCATGAATTAGTAGAATGGGTAAATTATGCGGGGCTTCCTTCCCACCCTTCCTATTCATTGGCGCAAAAATACCTGCCTAAAGGACAAGGAGCAATTTTAACCTTCGGTGTAAGGGGAGGAACAAAAGCTGCGGCTAAGTTAATTGATTCGGTTCAGTTATTTTCTCATTTAGCCAATATCGGGGACTCTAAATCACTCATTATTCACCCGGCGAGCACTACTCATCAACAGCTATCTGAAGACGAACAAAAAGCTTCCGGTGTGACGCCAGAACTCATTCGCCTATCCGTTGGAACAGAAGCAATCGATGATCTTCTGGAAGATTTAGATCATGCCTTAAAAGCCAGCCAAAAAGTAAATACAACTGTTTAAAAGCTGTGATTTTTCACAGCTTTTTTTATATCACCCAATAACTTTTTACACTTTAGCTTATGTTACAATAAACAAAACGAATCAGAAAGGAGTTACTATGAACACGTTCAATTCAATGCCTGCCATCACATTTACAGACGTTTATAAAACATTTAAAGATAAAGAACATAGTGTTTTAAAAGGCATATCCGGTACAGTGATGCAAGGCTCGCTCGTCATGATGGTAGGACCATCAGGATCCGGAAAAAGCACCCTTCTTTCCATGTGCAATTTACTTTCTGCACCTGATGAAGGAAGTATTGAAGTATATGGAAAAGACATCAACAAATGGAATATTGCTGATTTGCGAAAAAAAGTGGGCATCGCTTTTCAATCAGCTCCTGTTATTGATGGAACAGTGCGAGATAATATGATGCTTGTTCAAAAACTGCATGGCAAACAGGACATTATGCCTGAAGAACTCTGTACATTAACGGGTCTTTCCCCTGACTTGTTAGAGCAGGATGCAAGAGATTTATCCGGTGGTCAAAGACAAAGGTTATCATTAGCCCGCACGCTGTCGAACGGATCGGATCTTTTACTTTTAGATGAAATCACTTCCGCTTTGGATGCCACTTCTGCTCATGAAATTGAACAGCTTATTTCTCATTTACATAAAGAACAGAATAAAACGATTATTTGGGTTACCCATAACTTAGATCAAGCCAAACGTTTAGGAGAGGAAGTCTGGCTTTTAATGAACGGAGTGATTATAGAAAAAGCGAAGACGGAGGCTTTTTTTCATACCCCTGTAAAAGCGGAAACAAAACAATTTATTGAAGGAGCCTTTCTATGAGTTCACTTTCACTTATTTTTACAATCGTTTTTGTTTTTATTGCTCTTTTTTTATCAAAATCTTTTCGTATAGGACTCCAAAAAGATATTATCATTGCTAGTATTCGAGCAGCCGTTCAGCTGTTAGTGATAGGATATGTTTTATCTTTTATTTTTGATGCGAATCACCCTGCTTTTATGATTCTTATTTTATTCCTTATGCTGACGGTCGCTTCCCAAAACGTTGTAAAGAAAAAAAAGCAGGGCTTCAAGGCCTTTTTGCGCGTATTTGTCACCCTTTTTATTGTAGAAATCTTGACCCAAAGCATTATGCTCGGCCTACATATTATCCCTGCTACTCCGCGATACATCATTCCTGTCAGCGGTATGATTATTGGAAATTCAATGATTCTTGCCAATTTATTTTTAAATCGGTTAGATGCTGAAGTAAATAGAAGACGAGAAGAAATTCAATTGATTCTGGCGCTTGGCGGCACTCCCAGACAAGCTATTCATAGCATTTTAAATGTTGCAATCAAAGCTAGCATGATTCCTACTGTAGAAAGTCAAAAAACAATTGGACTCGTTCAGCTTCCGGGCATGATGACAGGCCAGATTATTGGAGGTGCAGATCCGATACAGGCTGTCAAATTCCAACTGCTTATCGTTTTTACTATTCTAGCGTCTGCTACTCTTTCCTGCGTCATCCTAAGCCGCTTAACATATCCTATCCTTTTTAATAGCTATCAGCAGCTTATCCGTGAAAATGCATAAAAAGAAGAAAGGAGACTCCTTTCTTCTTTTTTATTGAGCAGCTTTTTTTAATCTTGTTCCTATGTCACTTCCAAAGGTCACTCCTAAATCACCGAGCCATCTTCTATATGCAATACTCAGTCGATCCGGATTCAAATGAAGCTCTGCTTGTAAGTCAAGCGGCAGCTCTTCGGGTTTTTGGCTTTCCACAATACTGGTATCTTGTTCAATAATAAGCTGCTGAAAATCACGGAAATATTGATCAGGTGCATCAAACGAATAGTTTCTAGAAACCAATGCAAACACGGTGGACTTTCTTTCCTCTTCAGGTAAAACCGCAAACAGCATCGAAAAGATTTCACCCGTTTCGTAGTTCACTTTTTTCAACCTTGCAACGGTAGGACGAAGAATTTCAAAGGTATAATAAATAGTCGCAAAGTTACCCGTACCATCTGCATCTGCGTACACAGCGATTTCATCAGAAACGTATCGGCTATCTTTCCAATGCACCTTATAATCAGGAATTTCGGCGTAGTCAGAGTGTCCAAGGCTTCCTTCGTGAACAAAAGCCAAATGGCTTACATCTAGAAAGTTTTCTACGACACGAGGAGCTGCTGCCTGCAGAGTATGAGGGTTGGCGCAAACCGTTTTGAATCCGGAGTTAAGATGTTCGTCATACAGGGGAAGAGGAGTATCACTTGCCTCGCTGTTCATCTTCACCCATATAATCCCGTACTTTTCAACGCAGTCATACACCTGTGCTTTTGCTTTTGAAGGAATAGCTCTTCCCGGCGGCTGTTGAGGAATTTTCACACAAGCCCCGGCATCATCGTATTTCCATCCGTGATAAGGGCATACAATGCAATCATCTACCACTTTTCCAAGAGATAACGCTGCACCGCGATGGATGCACAAATCTTTAAATGCTTTAATGGCATTAGTTGTGCGAAAAAGCGCAACTCTCTCTTCTAAAATCGTTACTTGCAAGGGCTGACCTGTTAAATCATGTGAATAAGCTGCAGGCAGCCATTCCTTAGCCAATACTAAATCTTTAATCATCTGCATCGCCTCCGTACGATAAGTAAATTTATTTCTTGTTTATAAAAAAAACCGCAGAAATAGAAGGAGTTCTTCTAATTCCGCAGCTTTTTCGTTCCGTAAAACAGACTATAAGCGCGCGAAGATTCTACATGATTGCAGATAGAGCGGCCTTAGCACTTCATCTACAATGACAATACGTATTCATCGCTATTTTTTTAATACCAATACCTAACCTTACATATTGAATAAAGAGCGGCCAGCCGCTAAAAGCTTTTCTGTCCACTGATTTCTCTTATTTTTACTTTATCAATTTCCTACTAAAAAATCTCTTGTTTTGTAAGCATCTCTAACATAATTTTTTCGGTTAAACGAATAAAAGCTGCTGTTTTTAAAACCGCAGCTTGCTTTATTATGAGCTCATATAACTGGCTGTATATTTTTTCGTCTGTTTTTGTATTTCTTGATTTAAATGTTTGAAAAACGAGAGCGTTTCTTCATAATCCGTCGCTTTTTCATGAAACTTCAATGTAAGATTTTCTTCAAACAACGTTTCTCCTTGATGACCGACCGCTTTCAGCTGAACAGCTGTAACAATACCTTGCGAGATCGAACATAATAAATAATTAAAGCAATGAACCGGAACGATATGCATCAGATGAAAATCGTCGATGGTTCTATCACTTTTTGTTTTCTTAAATTCCACAGTGAGTTCTTCCGGATGAATAAACACATTTATATGCTGTTTGGACAAACAAGTAGGATTCATTTTTTGTGTATACTCACAAAATTCCAGTCCAATAAATACAGAATTCTCGGAGTCAGCTTCAATGAAGATTTGCGAATTTTTTACCATTGTCCTCCTCCTCCATATTCAATCTAGTTACCCCACCACTCACACTCAGTTGTATAATATTTCTATTTCTTCTCTATTCTATCATTGATTTTTCTCAGTGCCTATTCAACAGACGGAAGTTCTCTTTAAAAGAGAGGGAACTGACAGGCAGTTCTTTATGTGAGAAGAATAAACAAAAGACACCTCCTTTGTTTTCTTGAGGTGTCTTTTGGTATCCATCAACCTGTGTTACGTAACCCTGCTGCAATGCCATTAATCGTTAATAACGCTTCTTTTAAAAGTTCTTCATTTAACGTTCCAGCTTCATCTTCACGCAGCTTGGAAATGACCTTAACTTGTAAGAATGTTAGAGGGTCCACATACGGATTTCGTAATTTAATAGATTCTTTAATCGTAGGAAGATGATCCATTAATTCTTTTTGACCCGTGATTTGAAGAATCATTTCTTTCGTGAGATTATACTCTTTTTTAATGGCGGTAAAAATTCGCTCTGAAATAACCGGATCTTGTACCATTTCCGTATATTCTTTTGCTGCCATTAAATCTGCTTTTGTTAAGGCCATTTGCAGATTATCGACTGTCGAGCGGAAAAATGGCCATTCTTTATACATTTGCTGAAGAAGCTGTATATCTCCGGATTTCTCCACCAAATGCTGTAAGCCAGTACCTGCAGCATACCAGGCTGGAAGCAGCTGTCTGCTTTGCGTCCATGCAAATACCCACGGAATCGCTCGCAAATCTTCAAAGCGATCACTTCCTTTTCGACTCATTGGACGTGACCCAATATTTAGAGCCCCCAGCTCAGGAAGAGGTGTAGCTTGTTTAAAGTACGTTAAAAAGTCTGGATCTTTGAAAACAAGCTCTTGATACTTACGTAAAGAAGCAGTTGAAATCTCGTCCATTGTTTCTTCCCATTCATGTGTACGAATATCACATTGTTCAGCTTCTTGAGAAACATTTGCTGCCGCTGTAAGAAGAGCTGAGACCGCTTGTTCAAGGCTTCGGTAAGCAATGTCATATAAAGAGTATCTAGAAGAAAGAACTTCTCCTTGCTCTGTAATTTTAACGCCGTCTCCTAGCGTCTCAACAGGCTGAGATAAAATACTTCGGTTTAACGGTCCACCTCCTCGGCCTAGTGAGCCGCCTCGGCCATGGAAAAACTTCAGACGAACTTGATACTTCCTTGCCATATCGTGAATTTCCTGCTGCGCTTTGTAGAGCTTCCAATTAGCAGTAAGTGTTCCTCCGTCTTTACTTCCATCTGAGTAGCCAAGCATAATTTCCTGCAAATCCTGCTGTTTCCTTAAGTGCTCTCGATAAAAATCTAATTGAAATAGCTGTTCCATAATTTCAGGACCTGCTGTGAGATCATCAATTGTTTCAAGCAGCGGAGCTATATTTAACTTGCTTTCAATACGGCCATCTGCATGAAGACGATAAATCCCCGCTTCTTTGGCGAGCACCATGACTTCTAACAAATCACTTGCAGACTGCGTCATACTGATTAAGTAGACTTCAATAGATCTTTCTCCAAATTCTTTATGTGCTCGATGTATCATGTTAAATACTTCAATTACTTGCTGCGTTTCTTTAGAGTAATTCTCTACAAACGATACCACAGGTCTTGGGTCTTGAAGAACTTTCCCTAGTAGTTCAACTTTTTTCTCTTCTGTTAACGCTGAATAATCTTCAGCTAAAGAAACAGCATGGAAAATTTCTTTGATTGCCGCTTCGTGTTCCCCGCTGTGATTACGGATATCAAGCGTTGCTAAATGAAACCCAAACAGCTCAACTTGGCGAATTAATTTACACAAACTTTTCAACTGATAATCTTGAGGCTGGTGCTTTTGCAAGCTATCTTTGATTAGAAACAAATCATGTAAAAGTTCTTCAGACCTTTGATAACCTGCTTCCGATTCTCCAACTAAATTTAATTTATGAAGCATAATCGTAAGCTTGCAGCGATATACTTCGTGTTTGATTCTCCATCGCTTTTTCTCAGGTAATAACGATATTTCTTGATTAATAGAATCAATAAGGTTATCTGAAACTGCGACTCTTTTTGTAGATTGACTTAATCTTTGTCTCAATTGAGTAAGCGACTCTTTATATTTACGAATAGCTAACTTTCTTTGTTTGACAAGCGTTTGCCATGTTACTTTAGGAGTTACGTTTGGATTTCCATCTCGGTCTCCGCCAATCCATGAACCAAATCGAAGAATATTAGGCACCTTCCAATTTTCTTCCGGGTAATTCTCCTGCAATGAATTTTCCAATTCCTGATGAATTTGAGGAAGTACTTCAAATAACGTTTCATCAAAATAATATAATCCATTGGATACTTCATCCATTACGGTTGGCTTGCGATCTCGCAGTTCATTTGTTTGCCATAAAATCAACACTTCGCTAAACAGTCTTTCTTCAATTTCCGTACGTTCACGTTTTGTTAACGTTGGATTATCTAAGTTTTTCAGAAGCTCAGCCATTCGTTTATGAATATCAAGAACACTTCGTCTAGTGGCTTCTGTTGGATGAGCAGTGATGATGAGCTCCAGGGATAAAGTTTGAAGCAAGTTAGCAATTACATCTGGCGCCACGCCATTATTTTTAAGCGAAACAACGGCACTTTCCAATGAACCCGGCTGCATAATGGAATCTTCTTGCTGCTGATATTCGCGTCTGCGACGAATTCGATGATTTTGCTCTGCAATATTAACTAAATGAAAATAAACAGCAAACGCCCGAATAACCTGCTCGCGCATCGGCTGTTCAAGAGTAACGATTTCATTTTTTATTTCTTTATAGATGGCTTCATCCTTATTTTCTCTAAGTGATTTTGCCACTTCACGTATTTTTTCTACTTTGTTGAGCAGTTCTTCTCCACCTTGGTGAACCAGAACTTTCCCTAACAATTGACCGAGAAACTTTACATCACGGCGCAGGGCAGTGCTGCTGTTTTGTCTTTCCGCTGCTTCTACTGTTACCATTAGACACGACACCTTTCTTTGTAAATATTTTACTTTTTAAACTTTTTAGAAAATTATATTAAATCCATATTACCATGAACGAAAATAAATTTCATATGATTTTATTTCCTCCTCTCGCTCAGGAGAGGAGATTTCATCAAACATAAAAAGACTGCAGTGCTTTGCACTGCAGTCTTTTTATGTTACCAAGGTTGTCCTAAATCCAATACCGAGGCTAGTTCGTTACTTTTTTTACGCACTTGTTTACGTGTGGCAGCGCGATCTGCCCCCGTTTGAAAAAGGTATTTTTCTTCTTCTGTTTCTGGAATAAGCTCCGGTACTGCGCGGGGCTTTCCATCATCATCCATTGCCACAAAAGTTAAAAATGATGTGGCTGCAATTTGACGCTCTCCGGTTTTTAAATTTTCTTTAATCACCTTCACAAACACTTCCATGGATGAACGACCTGTCCATGATACATATGACTCCAAACATACAGAATCCTGAGGCGTAATAGGATGCAGAAAGTGAATGGAGTCTGCTGAAGCTGTAACACACTCTGTACGACTGTGACGATAAGCTGAAATGGACGCAATCATATCAATATCACTCATTAACTTTCCGCCAAATAACGTATTGTGATTATTAATATCATTAGGGAAAATGCGGCTCGTTCGAACGGCCTTTGTATCTTTACAATAATTTGCTTTCATTAGTAAGAACCTCCATTGATGCCTATCATAATAAGAATAAAAGAATGAATGAACCTATACTAGCATATTTTGATAAATTTAGCTTTACAAAAAACTCGTTGATTTATTTACAGAAAACAAAAAAGAGAAGAAAAATTCTTCTCTTTTTTGTTTATCGAATATAGCTTGATCCAAACGTTTCACCTAAAGAATCACTGTATAGGTCACTTGACTTCACAGTCCATTTTCCATCTTCTTTCACCATAAAAATTCGTAAGGGACGACTTCCTTCTTTCGTCTCTAATTCATTTACAATATCTTTGAATTTAGAAGCCGCAAACTCTTCAGAGTGTTCTGTATCGTAATCTTTCGTTTCATCTGTGTATGCTCGCTTAAGCTGCGATACGTATGAATATAAGTCTGATAAATTAACGGTAGTGTACTCCACTTCTACTACGGCTTTATTATTTGCATTCGCAATCACCTTTGTCTTCACGCTTGCTTTTTCTTTTAAAACATCTTTATACATGTTAAAAAAATCTTTTTTTGCTTTGTCGGTTAAACTGTTAGAAAACGCACCTTTTAATTCCTCGTTAAACGCTTTTTTCTGTTCTTCTATGACAGCTGTTTTGTCTGCTGTTACATATTTATCATAGTCTACATTTTCTTTGTTTAAGTAAAGAACTTCTGTATAAGCTTGCAGAGCTTTTGCTGGGTCTTGCAGCTTATTATAGCTTTTCGCGTATTTCTTCGTATTCAGCGTTAATGTTACTTCGTCAATTTCTTCATCATAATCAGATGATGTTGGCTGAAGCCCAATTTTGTATTTTTTATCTTTTTTGACTTCAAAGACAAACGTTAAATTTTTTTGCTTTCCAGCGCCAATCTTGTCAGATGCACTGCTTTCTAGTCCAAGCTCACGACTGTTCACTCCTGTTTTTGGAGACATTTTTCACTTTCAAATCAACTTTCAATAGCCCTTTTTCTTCACTTGTAGCTCCTTCATCACTATCTACTAAAATATAAGAAGCGCTGTCAATGGATGCTTCAATCACCTTATTTTTAGCCGAAGTGGATCCTCCCGTTTCCTTAGAACTGTTACAAGCCGCTAATACTAGCATAAGTACAAAAACCAAAGCCAAAACATTCATTTTTTTCACAGCTGCCTGATCCCCTTTATTTTGTTTTTTTAGAACTTTACCCCAAATAAAGGTTCCCTCTGTGTAAATCCTTAAACCTTAAAATCTATATTTTTTACAATATTTTGATAAAAACCAAGTCTAAATTCTCCACTCATATAAATAAATAAAAAAACACGAGCACCGGCTCGTATTTTTTTATTTAGATTGAAAATTTTCTTGATTGATTTGTTCAGCTTCCTTCATATATCGATTGGATTTGCCACTTTTAATTCCCCAGTAATAAAAAGCTAATGATACGCAAGCAATCACTAGCATATCCCATCCGAAAGGCAAAATATTTTTGCCTCCAAATTTTTCGCTTCCTATGTAGGAAATAAAAATCATGCACGCTAAATAGATAAGCATCCAAGCCCCGGTTAAAAATTCTTTTTTAAAGCCCACCCATTTATTTTTCGCTTGGTAATAAAAATAAACAGGCAGGCCAATTGCCATAATAAAGATCACTTCACCTGTAAGAGGCCACCTTGCCCAGTAAAGCGTCAAGGAAGCAAAAACGAAGCCGCATGGCGCAATAATTGATGCTCCTTTTAAATAAAATGGACGGTAAAAGTGTGAAGCCGTTTTTCTTAATGTTATAAGCGCTACAGGACCCATAATATAAGAGATAAGCGTCGCTACTGAGATCACTTCTGCTAAGACACCCCATCCTCTAAATAAAAAGAGAAACAAAAAGCAGGCTGCTAAATTTAGCCACATAGCTGGGCGCGGGACATTGTAAAGTGGATGAAGAGTACCAAATATCTTTGGCAAATATCCATTTTGTTGCATCCCGTATAACATTCTAGAAGTAGTTGCCGTATATGTAGCACCTGTGCCGGAAGGAGAAACAAATGCGTCTGCGTATAACACAATTGTCAGCCAGTTAATTCCAAGCGCAATCGCTAAATCAGCAAAAGGAGAATTAAAATTCAAATGATTCCATCCATCAGCAATTGACGACGGACTTACTGCTCCGATAAAAACTATTTGCAATATAATATATACAATTCCAGCAATAAAAATTGAACCAATTACAGCTATCGGAATCGATTTATTAGGTGATTTTGCTTCTCCTGCCATATTTACTGGACTTTGAAACCCATTAAATGCAAACACAATACCTGATGTTGCCACTGCAGTTAAAACACTTGCCCACCCGTAAGGTGCTACCCCATGCTCACTTGAAAAGTTCCCGCTATGAAAACCAGAAAAAAATAAAGCCCCTGCCGTCAAACCAGGAATAATTAATTTAACAATCGTAATAAATGAATTGGCTTTGGCAAAGAGATTTACCGTCCAATAGTTCACAAAAAAATAAACGAATAATAACAAAGACGCAACTGCCAACCCCTTAGACGTTAAAATGCCATTGTCTACTAATTCATGAGTCCAGCGAGCCCATTTCCACGGCCACGTACTCATATATTGTACAGATGCAATAGCTTCCACTGTTATCGTTGAAGCTATTGAAATCCAGTTAGCCCAAGCAGCCAAAAACCCAATAAATGATCCGTGTGAATACTGAGGGTATTTAACCATCCCCCCTGCTTGTGGAAACATCGCGCCCAGTTCAGCATATGATAGGGCAATAGTCAAGATAACCACCATTCCAATAACCCATGAAAAAATAGCCGCGGGTCCCGCAATTTGAGCTGCTTTCCATGCTCCAAACAGCCATCCGGAACCAATAATCGAACCTATTCCTGTCATGGTTAATGCAAATGTTCCCATCTTCCTTTGCATATTGCTCATCCAAATCTACCCCTCTTCCCTAGGAAAATAAAAAAAACACTTGCGAAATTTTCTCAAGTGTTTGCCCAGGCGCGCGGCTTATACGCTATATGCTCCCCCATGGTCATCCATGTTGCGCCAGTCACATATAGGAATATATTTTTTATTAGTATATAACATTGATCACCATTACTCAATACACAAAAATACTTACATTAATTTTCTAAAAATAATAAATTATTCGTAAAATTAAGAATTCAATATCTAAAAACCTTTTATACATCACAAAAATGATCCAAAATCCTAACTTTCTTATTATTCGGTTCTTTTACTCCACGAACGAATTCCCTCTCATAAGTTATACTAATATATATTACTTATTTACAAAACATGAATTAACAGCTATATATCTATAGAATTCTTGCACTAGGCCCTTTACTTATATACAATATGAAGAAAAGATACTAAAGTGAACTGCCCACCACTTAGCGACGTTTGAAGTGGGAGACTTTTTTTTGAAAACGTTAAAACCTACATATCATGCACTTCGCAACTAATGAAGTACTTCGAGCAAACTTCTCTGTTTACGCAAGCAAAAAACAGGGAAAATTACGAAAAAAGATTGTTAGAGGGATGCTTATGAATTATGCAAATGTAAAAGTTCTTTATTTTGATGACGACGGAACCATTCCAAATCACCCTCGTCTTCCAGTTTTGTTGTATGAACACGTATTTATTAGTAAGAAAGAGAAAGTGGAGAGCATTTTTAATTCTCACAACTGGAAAAACAGCTGGGTAGGCGGCATACATGATTTTCACCATTACCACAGCAATTCTCATGAAGCACTAGGTGTAATTAGCGGATCTGCGCGCTTAAAACTAGGTGGACATATGGGGGAAAATATTGTGGTGCATGCTGGCGATGTGCTCGTACTTCCTGCAGGAACAGGGCATATGCGTCTCCAATCAACTGCTGATTTTAAAGTGGTTGGAGCTTATCCAGAAGGCATGGATTACAATTTACGAACAGGAAAACAAACTGATCGCCCTCACGTATTTGATGAAATTGCACAAGTACCTATTCCTACAACAGATCCTGTTTATGGCGACAAAGGACCATTGACAGAGTGGTGGAACTAGACAAGCACTTATTGTCTAGTTTTTTTATTTGCTCTGTTTTATTCCTTCCATGAATCTCTTTTTGAACATACAAATTCTTTTCTTATGATGCAATAGCAATATACTTTATCTCATCAAAGAAACAAAAACTTCTCTGCAAAAACTAAATTTCTTCTTTTCCGTTCTCTTTTTGCTTCAAGAGCAACTTCGCTTAGATTATCCCCTTTTTTTCTTCCATAATCATTTCGAATATACTCTCATCATAAGCTCTTTTTTGTTTTTCTAAAAAAATTTTCATAGGTTATAACGAAATTTTCAAAAAACTTATTGCTTTACCATGTCAGACTTGCTATCATAGTGAACATTGTTAGATAAATTTTAGTAGGAGGAGTAAAATTGAACAGAAAATTCATAATTTTTATTTTATTTATCGTTCCATTTATTGCTCAATTCGCTTTTTTACCTTTTGTAAATAACATTCATCCAATTATTTTTGGATTACCTCTTTTGCATTTATGGTTATTTTTATGGGTCTTCTTAACGCCTGTGTGTACATTTATCATTTATCGTTTACAAAAATCTTGGGGGGACATTGAATAATGCAAGGAAATTTAACCGCACTTTTAATCACATCAGCAATTGTTCTTGTCGTTATCGCGATTGGCTTTATAGCGGGACGTGACAAATCATCTAGAAGCTCAGTTGAAGAGTGGGCTGTAGGCGGAAGACGTTTTGGAAGCCTGCTCGTCTGGCTTTTAGTAGGAGCAGATTTATATACTGCTTATACATTCCTAGGTCTTACAAGTACAGCTTATCAGGGAGGAAGCATTGCATTTTTTGCCATTCCTTACTCTGTTTTAGCCTTTTTAATTTCATACTTTTTTCTTC
The DNA here is from genome assembly GCF_023715685.1 of Priestia aryabhattai. Taxonomy (NCBI): domain Bacteria; kingdom Bacillati; phylum Bacillota; class Bacilli; order Caryophanales; family Bacillaceae; genus Priestia; species Priestia aryabhattai. The sequence goes on along the minus strand of NZ_JAMBOQ010000003.1, from coordinate 79,056 downwards.
CAAAGCTTTGGACTGTTGCTAAAAAGCACAAACTTACTACGCTTGCTGATTATGCTAGAGAACGTTTTAGTAGTAAATTTCTCTCCTCTTTAATTGCCATAGTAGGTGTATTGATGCTTATTCCCTATATTGATCTTCAGCTTAGCGGTATTCAAGATACTCTTCGTGTTGCAGGAACTGGCTACATTAACGTAAAAGCTGTTGTTATTCTTTCATTCTTTCTTGTGGCTCTTTATACCTTTTTCAGCGGAATTAAAGGTCCCACATATACGGCAATTATTAAAGATATTTTAGTATGGGCGATTATGTTATTTATGGTTGTTTCTCTGCCAATTATGCATTTTGGAAGCTGGGGCAACATGATCGACAATGTTGCAAAGGATGCACCGCAGCTATTAACGATCCCAACACAAGGACCTAAAGGCATTCCATGGTTTATTACAGCATCACTCGTATCTGCTTTAGCTTTATTCATGTGGGCCCACGCTGCTACAGGTGTTTTCACTGCTAAAAGTGCAGATTCGCTTCGTAAAAATGCTATTTTCTTACCGCTTTACAATATTGTTTTAATTCTAGTCATCTTTTTAGGATTTATTGCTTATCAAGTATTACCTCAAGATACAACGGATCCTAGATTAGCATTATTAACCTTAATTCAATATTCATATGGCGGTATTGGCCAAGGGTTAGCTTATGCAACGATTGCTCTTGCTTCATTAATTCCATGTTCTATCATGGCTATCGGAGCGTCTAACTTGTTTGCAAATAATATATTTAGAGATTTAATTAATCCAAATGTACAGGGTAAAACATTAACAATGGTTACTCGTTCTATGGTTTTCGTTGTTATCGGACTGGCACTTTTATTCGGTTTATTATTCCCTCAAGCACTTGTTTCCCTACAGTTACTAGGGGTATCTGGTATGGTACAAATCTTCCCTGCTATCGTCATCAGCCTGTTTTGGAGAAATCAATCGAAAGAAAGTACGATTGCTGGATTAGTAGTAGGGTTGGTTGTAACGTTTACCGTCCATGCAACAGGAAATTCATTTGGCCTTTATGAAGGGTTCTGGGGATTATTATCTAACTTACTCGTAGTTGTTATTTTAAATCCAATCTTTGCTGCAAAAACCAAAGCAGCAACAAATGGCGTGAAAGAAACATTATTTTCTAAAGGCACTCCGCAAACTGAATTAAAGAAAAACGCATAAAAAAAGTTCAGCCAATTGGCTGAACTTTTTTTAGATAATATTCTCTTTTTCAGAAGGAGGTGGAGTGGATTTTCTTTCCCAACATTCAATATTTTGATTGTTTTCTAACGCATCTCTATAAAAGACTGGATTTTCCCCTTCCTTTTTCTGCTGAGTATAGTCATGCAAGGCAGAAAACGCCACTTTGGATAATAGAAAAATAGCAATCAAGTTCACGACTACCATCATCCCCATAAATAAGTCTGCCAAATTCCATACAAGCTGAAGCTGAGCGACCGACCCAAAAATAACCATCGCTAAAACACCTACACGATAAAACCAAAGCCACATCTTATTTGAATTTAAAAATTCAATATTCGTTTCTCCATAATAATAATTTCCAATTAACGTACTAAAAGCAAATAGAAATACCATGATAGCTAAAAACCCTGATGCCCAAGAACCAATATGTGTACTAAGAGAAGCTTGCGTTAATTCAATGCCGCTTAGTCCCTGCTTATAGGCGGGGGATAAGAGAACTATAAATGCTGTGCTTGTACAAATCACGAGTGTGTCCGTCAAGACACCAAATGCTTGGATAAGACCTTGTTTAACTGGATGACTCGTCACTGCAGTTGCCGCGGCGTTGGGAGCACTTCCCATTCCTGCTTCATTGGAAAACAGTCCGCGCTTTACTCCGTTGATTAACGTTGCACCAATTGATCCCCCAAGCGCCTGTTCAAACCCAAATGCATTTTTCACAATTAGAGATAGAACCGCAGGCATTTGACCAATATTTTTAAAGATAATGAACAGAGCCATTCCAATGTATAAAACGGCTAATACGACAACGATGTATTCCGATATCTTGGCGATGCGTTTGATCCCGCCAAAAATAATTACCGCAAATATAACTGTCATAATAATCCCAATCAACAAGCGGCTCGTTCCGAAAGAGTTCTCAAATGCTAGCGTAATCGTATTAGACTGCACAGCGTTAAACACCAGGCCAAATGATAGTGTAATGAGTACAGCAAATAACCCGCCCATCCACCTTTTATTTAACCCTTTTTCCATATAATAAGCGGGTCCTCCTCGAAATCCGCTTGATCCTTTTACTTTATAAATTTGAGCCAATGTACTTTCTACAAAACTTGATACTGAACCGATAATGGCAATAATCCACATCCAAAATACAGCCCCCGGGCCACCGAGTGCAATAGCAATCGCTATACCGGTAATATTTCCCGTTCCTACTCGAGCTGCCATGCTTATGCAAAAAGCTTGAAACGGAGAGACTCCCCCATCTTTAGCTGCTCGTCCTTCTTTCAAAACAAGTACCATTTCTTTCAACATGCGAAACTGCAAAAAACGAGAGCGAATCGTAAAATAAATACCGATTGATACAAGTAAAATAATTAATAAATTTGACCAAAAAAAATCATTGATGACACTAATTACACTTTCGATTGCTTGTTGCATGCCTATCACCTCATTAAAAAATTTGGTAGAACAAATGCAAAACATGAAAGTTTTTTCTCTTGGTGTTTATATTATTGAAGCGAATGAAGAGTACGTAAATAGACTAAAAAATACTCAAATCCCATTCTTTTGCGATTTTTTTTAGCAGCGTAACGCCTTTTACGCTATTCCCGTACTCATCAATGGCCGGACTGTAAATTCCGATACCGCATCCGTCTGGGAACGGAGACTGCTTTTTCGTAGTAGGTGGCACCAATGACATGATACCTCCCGATACACCGCTTTTAGCTGGCATACCAACAAATGCCGCAAACTTTCCTGAGGCATTATACATACCGCACGTAAGCATGAGCGCTTTTGTTAATTTAGCTACTTCTTTTGGAATTACTTGTTTGTGAAACACTGGATGATATCCGTCTAATGACAGAATTAATCCGATCAGCGCAATATCTTCAGTCGTTACTTCAATTGAGCACTGCTTTAAATAAACCTCTAGAACTTCTTCTACTTCTCCTTGTAAGTAGTTTGTTTCTTTTAAATAGTAGGCAAGCGCACGATTTCGATGAGACGTTTGCCATTCCGATTCAAAGACCGTTTCATTAATGAGTGGTGTTTTCCCGGTAAGCATCGTTATCACATCAAACAAATAGCTTAATTTTTCTTTTGCCGTCTCCCCAGATAAAAGAGATGAAACCGTTAAAGCACCGGCGTTAATCATAGGATTGAACGGCTTTCCTGGTTTATGCATTTCCAGTCTTATAATAGAATTAAATGCATCTCCAGTTGGCTCTACATCCACTCTCTCTAGTACATAAGGAATGCCGCAGCATAAGCAAGCTGCTATAAAGCTAATGACTTTAGAAATACTTTGAAGAGTAAATACCGATTCATAATCCCCAGACTGGATAACTGTTCCGTCAGCACCAATCAAACAAATACCTAATTGAGACGAGTCCATATCTTTCAGAGCTGGGATGTAATCAGCCGTTTTTCCTTCTGAAGAAAATTCTTTTATTTGTTGCACCCACTCATGTAACCGATCTTTTGCAGTGAGCTGTAAGTAAGACATTTCCTGTTCTATTTCTCTTTTCATTAAAATCACCTCATCACTTAATTGTTCTTTATTTTAAAGCGCTTTCATAAAGTGCGATTTCATTTTCGTTTTTAATGTACAATGCAACCTACGAGAGCATACAAAAACCTACAAAACTTTTTGAAATTATATTTTTATCTTTGGCACTCTTCTCCATTGTGCTGGACGCTGTCACAATGTATACTAATTCACGAATCACTTCAGGAGGTGTAATTATCTGAATTTTAAATCTTTCATCCGAAAAGATCCGTACATTTTATTGCTCATGCTCATTACTGTCCCGCTGGCGGGAGAGTTAAAATTTTATCCGTTAAATGAAACATTTCGAATTACATTTGGAACCCCTACATTTTTCTTTTTCCTGTTGCTTTTAAAACGGAAAACCGTTTTAGCTGGCGGCTTGTTAACCGCTTTAAGCGTCGTTCTCTTTCGCATCATGCTAGACTATATCATGCTCGATCATTTTCAATTTGCGGTTTCTGCACATATGCATTACCCTACGTTTTTCTTTTACTTTACGTATGCACTTTTATTTTTTATTTTTAAAGTAAGCCGCATGAACTATAGTGCTATTGTGATTGGATTGATTGGACTCATCATTGAAATAGCTGCTGATACAGTCGAACTAACTGCGCAGTATATCGTTTTGCATACAACAATTCATGTCGATTCATTATCCGACATGGCCATTATTGCTTTTGCTCACAGCTTCATTGTACTTAGCTTTTTTAATATGATGACGATTTATGAATCACAGTCACGAGAACGTCAAATTCGCAAACAAAATGAGCACATGCTAATGCTCATTACAAGCCTTTATGAAGAAACTGTTCATTTAAAAAAGACCCTTCATAATACAGAAGTGATTACAAAAGCTTCGTACGATTTATATCGTGTATTAAATCAGCAGGAAAAAGATCATTCTTTGCTAAATCAAACGCTCAGTAAAAAGGCGCTTCGGATTGCCGGAGATATTCACGAAGTAAAAAAAGATAACCAGCGTATTTTTGCGGGCTTATCTAAAACAATTTCAAATGAAAGTTTCCAAAATTATATGAAAGCAGAGGAACTAATCGAGCTGATCGTACGCATCAACAAAAAATATGCTGATTCTCTTCACAAACAAATTCGCTTTTTTTCCTCTGTAACCGGAGAACATTTCAGCTACCACGTTTACACCATTTTATCGATCATTAATAACTTGGTAGCAAACGCAGTGGAGGCGATTAAAGATGAGGGAAGGATTGTTTTATCCGTACATAGACAAGCTGAACATGTAGAATTTCATGTACAAGACGATGGTCCTGGCGTGCCTTTGAAGTACGAAAAAGCTATTTTCGAACCTGGTTTCACCTCAAAATACGATCAATTTGGAAACCCCTCTACTGGAATTGGCCTTTCTTACGTAAGGGATATTGTTCAAGAACTTGGAGGTACGATTGAAGCTAAACGTGGAGATAACGGGATGATTTTTATCATTCAAATACCTCTTTGTAGTCTAATTCAGAAAGGATGAGTTTATGCGATTTTGTATTACAGATGATGATTCAGCCATTCGTTCAACGCTCAGTCAGCTGATTGAAGATGAGGATTTAGGAGAAGTTGTAGAAGAAGTCGTAGACGGAAGCTTTTTAGATGCCTCTACGTTAAATTTAAAGCAAATTGATATCTTATTTATTGATTTACTTATGCCAGGACGAGACGGAATCGAAACGATCCGTCATTTAAAAGATTCATTTAAAGGAAAAATGATTATGATTTCACAGGTAGAGTCCAAAGAATTGATAGGAGAAGCCTATTCATTAGGAATTGAATACTATATTACAAAACCAATTAATCGAATTGAAATTTTAACGGTTATTCGAAAGGTAATTGAACGAATCTCCCTTGAGAAATCAATCGATGATATTAAAACCTCCTTGAATAGTTTAGCGACAGCCCATCACGCCCCCCCTTCAAGCCAGCCGATAACGAAACAAGCCCATCTATACGATGTAGGGAAATTCTTATTAGCCGAGTTAGGTATTGTAGGAGAAAATGGAGCAAAAGATTTACTGGATATTTTACAGTTTCTGTACACTTATGACCAAAGAGAAAGTGTGGAAAAACATTTCCCTTCTCTAAAAAATATTTTTGTGAATGTCGCTGAGAAAAAATTAGGAGCTCACGCGTCTTCCATTGAAATTAATCGCGAAACCAAGGCTTGTGAACAGCGAATAAGACGAGCAGTTACTCACTCACTAAATCACTTTGCTTCTATTGGATTAACAGATTTTTCAAATCCAAAGTTTGAAAATTATGCTTCTAAGTTTTTTGACTTTACAGCCGTTCGTAAAAAAATGAAAGAATTGCAGGGAGATTCTAAAATTTTGCCGATTCGCATTAACACAAAAAAGTTTATTCAAATATTCTTTTTGGAAGCAAAGCGTTTGTTAAGCCAAGAAAAAAGCTGGTATTGACAGAAAAGACGGAAAAGGTGCAGGTCCCTCTTTCCGTCTTTTATACTAATTGATTCAGTTTTACTAAAGCAGGTCCATATATGGTACGCAAAAGCAGCGTCTCTTCTCCCTTTGCATATTCCGCTAGAGAAAATGCTCCTTTTTCTGTTTCTACCTGTACATCTACAGAAACTGGGCACCTCTTTAGCTTACTGACTATCATTTCCGCTTGTTTCACCGACAAATAAGAAGAAAGGCGAATGAGTACATCTAAATCACTGGTTGTCGTTACAACTTCTTCACCGCTTGCAAGCTCGAACCCTACACTGCCGGTTGGTCCCCACGCAAAATTTTTAAAAATAATAGCCACCTCTTCTAAAGCGCGTATAGCTGGCATGTTTCTGGACTGGCCGTTTTGAAAAAGTGAAATGAGATTTTCCGGCCTAATTGTTTGTATAATGGCCTCCTCAGATAAAAAAGCACCAAAACGCTGATTTCTTCGTTCTCCTCTTACTCCAACAGGTATCCGTCTATCTCGGTGAACAGCACGCCTTACAACTACAAACGGAGCCTTCGCTAATGAATATTCCACCCACTCGGGAATAGGTGTATAACTGATAAGCTTTGCTTCCTCTTTTAACTGAAGCAAATCATGAGCTATATATTCCATTGTTTTTCCAACTCACCTCTTACTAATAAAGAAGCTTTTCGCCCTGCTTTTCTTGCTTGCTCACTGTGCAGCCGGCTGCTTAAATCGTACACACCTTCACGGCGTACATCTTCTACTGCTCTAGTCAAAATATCTTGAATCGTTTGAACGTCGCGCTCTGTGGGCTGCTCTGGTTGAATACCGCTAATCAGCTCATATAAAGCGCCAAGTGAGGCAAATGATTCAATATCATAGGCCATGGAAGGAACTTTCTTTGAAGCTTCTTCAAGTTCTTTGATACTTCTTTTGGTAATACGCGCTGCCGACTGTTTGGACATGGCGTGAACATTCACTCCTTCGTCTTTCAAAGCCAATATCCGATTTGATTGGTATCCATGAGCCAAAAATGCTCCTGAAATTGCTTTTCCGACAATTAATGTAATAACTGGATGACCTGCTAAGCGCGCTGCTGCATAAGCATCAGCCGCAGCACCACAAGCATAGTGAATACCTAGAAGTTCTTCATGATAGCCATACGCTTGACTCGGTACATCCACAATGGCAATTATAGGGCGCGGAGATTGATTTCGATCTTCTTTTATTACTTCACGAACGTGCTTGGCAATTGCCCATCCTTCATCTAGTCCTACTTCCCCTTTTCGTGCACGTAAGAAACGATTATAAGGATTAGGTACAACCGATATATATCGGACCTTTTCTCTTCCTAGCAATGCGTCTTTATAAAGAACGGAAGGAATTTCAAAATCTGCTTCTTCATCATTTATTAAAGCGTTGATCCACACGCGACCGCGGCTGTTAGGCATACTACCTGGAACTTCATTCAACGAGTAAGAGACTGTTGAAGAGATATGTTCATTTTTTGTTGCTTTATACAATTCTTGAAATTGATAAGGAGCCATTTTTTCTGAAGGATCAACCTTACTAAGCAAATGTCTGTAAAAATCTACTTGTTCTGTTTTACTAGTTACTTTTTCTTTCTTCTGAAACGTCTCTTGAACTGCTCGTTGAATAGCAGTGACATCATCCGGTGCTAAGGCGTCTGCAAAACCTGTTTCATGGCGTTGAATACCGCCAATCGTTCTCCAGATTAAGCTTCGATCTCTTGCATCAAACTCTTCAATCCCTGCTTCTTGTTCGATCACTTCAGGGCCGTTAAGGCCAAACCTTGCTTCTTTTGTCATAATGAGATAACTAAAGAGTGAAGCAGTGATGGACATTCCTCCAAAGCAGCCTACATTTCCTGAAATGACTCCGACAACAGGTGTATACTCACGCAAAGCAACCACAGCTGAGCCAATTTCAGATATCGACAAAAGTCCATAATTCGCTTCTTGCAGCCTTACCCCTCCTGTATCGAATAGAAAAACAGGTCTAACAGGAACACCTTTTTTGTGATTATTAAGGGCTAATTCTAAAGCTCCTGCAATTTTAGCTCCCGATACTTCACCAATGCCTCCCCCTTGAAACCCTCCTTCTATTGAAATGACAACGGCTGGCTCCCCTGCTATCAGCCCACCTGCTATAATGACACCATCATCGCTTTGAGGAACAATATTTTGCTTAGGTAAATGAGGCGATTCAATCCCGTCAAAAGGGCCGAGCAGCTCACGGTATGTGCCTTGATCTAAGATTGCCTGCGCTCGTTCTCTTCCATTTAACCCAATAAAGCTTTGATTATTCACTCCCATTTTCACTCACCTCCAAAGCCTGTGCAAGACGCAAGGCGACTACACCAGGCGTAGCACCGAAATCATTAATTACAATCTTCGCTTGAATCGTATGAACACTAAAGAACCTGTCTAATACGGCTTTCCAGGTTTCACTAAACCCTTCACTTCCTGTTCGTACTGATACGTGAGCATGTTCTTCATCAGAAGGAACCATTAAAATTTCTAAATCCCCTGAACCAACAACGCCTACATGTGCGCGCTGAGTTAACTTTCGATCGGCTTTGTATTTAAACACTAACGTTTCCATTAGCCACTCCTCCCTGCAGACGTTTACGATTCTTTAAAAAGAGATATTCGATCTAAAAATAATACAGCAGCCAGCAAATCTGCACTCCCACCTGGAGAAGCGTTAGATGATAGAAGAATATTATCTAACGCTTCTAGCCGCTGTTTTCCCATTGATGTAGATACCCCTCCAACTTCTAACACATTGGATGCCGCCATTTTAACCTCCTCCAACATAACCGGACCAGCACGATGCAAAATACACGTATCATCAAGATTGGCCATTAGTGTTACTAAAGTATCAATCCGCGCTGATGTTTCATGTATGCCTAGCTTGCGAGCCTTATGTAAAGCAGGCAAGCCTATATGAATCACGTGGGGAAATCCTTGCTTCGCCTCTCCAACCGCCCCTTTTATGCCATACTGTTTTTTCACACGAAGTCCATTAGATGAATGCAGAGGACAAAAACGATCTGCATAACGAGCAATTTGTCCTGCAGCTTCTGTGATGGATACAGGTGATGCTTGAATGCCGCAAACCGCTGTTGCAGAAGCAAGTAGACCTAATGCCCAAATGGCTCCTTTGTGTGTATTAACACCATCCGTAGCCGCGTACATAATTTGTTCGCCCTCGCGTCCAATTCGAGCAATTTCTTCCCTTAGCATCTGACTTGGCTGCTTTCCTTGACTATATAATGCAATCTGTGAAAAGGTCGGTTGTAAAGCATAAGCAGAGGTTAACAGCGTCTCAATATTCATATCTTGATGAGATCCAGTTGTTGCTGCATCTACAAGCCCAGGCTTAGGTGTAAGTACCGCCTCATCAACCAGAGCGGTAACTGCCATTTTAGCTATTAGACATGAATAAAACACAGCTGGTTTTGGCTCTTCTTGAATACTCTGAATACGCATATTCCTTACCAGCTCCTAAATTTAGCAGGAGGATTATACAAGCCATCTGACCATTCTACTAAATCTTCTACACTTCTCGCCGCCAATAATGAACGTTTTGCTTCTGTACGGCGAATCTGTAAGTCTTCAGGAAAAGCCACTAAGCCATCTCTGCGCATCTTTTCCACTTTATTTTGGTTGTGTCGTAACCCTATAGGCGTTACCCCCGCTACTGCTTCAAGCGCTGCTTTTCTTTCTTCCAAGCTTTGTGCTTTATATAAATAAGCAATTCCTTCTTCCGTCACAACATGTGTCACATCATCCCCGTAAATCATGACAGGAGCAGTAGCTAAGTTTGCTTGCTTAGCTACATTTATCGCATCCAAAGATTCAACAAAAACAGGCTCATTTCCTGATTGAAAGGTTTCAACCATTTGAACAACTAGCTTTCTGCCTCTTGCTAATTCGTGCTGCTCGTTCATCATATCCAACCAAGCAGGCGTAGAATGCCGGCGGCCTCTAGGGTCGTGCCCCATATTGGGCGCCCCTCCAAAGCCTGACAGACGTCCAGATGTGACGGTAGAAGAATTTCCTTCTCCATCTATTTGTAAAGTTGATCCCACAAAAGCATCTACCGCATATTGACCAGCCACTTGACACATCGCACGGTTTGAACGCAGGCTGCCGTCACGTCCCGTAAAAAACACATCTGGACGCGCCGCTGTGTATTGTTCCATTCCTACTTCTCCGCCAAAGCAATGCACGCTCTCGATCCATCCGCTTTCAATTGCTGGGATCAACGTAGGATGAGGGTTCAGGGCCCAGTGCTTGCATATCTTACCTTTCAATCCTAACTTTTCTCCATAAGTAGGCAACAAAAGCTCGATAGCAGCTGTATTAAAGCCAATGCCATGATTTAATGATTGTACGTTGTGGCGTTCATAAATACCCCGAATCGTCATCATAGCCATTAAAATTTGGAGCTCTGTAATATGACGAGGGTCTCGCGTAAATAAAGCTTCCAATTGATAAGGTTGATCCGCCACGACGATACAATCAATCCAAGAAGCCGGAATATCAACTCGCGGAAGTTCTTCGACAAGTTCATTTACCTGCACAATGACGATTCCATCTTTAAATGCTGTTGCTTCGATAATGGTCGGTGTTTCTTCCGTATTTGCTCCTGTATATAAGTTACCTTGTGCATCCGCTTTGTCGGCAGCCACTAATGCAATATTGGGAATTAAATCAATGAAAAGACGTCCGTAAAGCTCTAGATATGTATGAATTCCCCCCATTTTCAACGTGCCATCTTCAATCATTTGAGATACGCGAAGGCTTTGAGCACCGGCATACGAAAAATCAATTTTTTCAGCAACTCCTTTCTCGAATATGTCGAGATGTTCCGGACGTGAAATACTAGACATAATCATATGAAGACCGTTTACTTTATCAGCGCTTACCTCGTTTAAAGCCTTTGATAAAAAAGATGCTTGCTTTTGATTGTCTCCTTCAAGCACTACTTTATCTCCAGGTGATATAAGCAATTCTAACGCTTCGATAATGTGTTCATTACTCAATAACTTTCCTTTAAGAATATGACCTATTTGCACAAGACGAGCTGCTTTTTGATCTCGGCGAGTTGTCCATGATTTTGAAGGTTTTTTTATGCCACTCATGTTCTAGCTCCTTTCTTATACTTCTAAATTAAGGCGCTTACATTTTTTCTTTTCCCATTAAAATTAACGCAGACTTCATGGAAGATTCGGCTGCGGAAATAGCCCTTGCTTCTGGAAAGCTCTTAGCAGTCAAATCCGTTAGTACTCTTCCTGGAGCCATTTCAATATATAATCTTGTACCCATTTCATACATAACTTCCGTAGCATCATGCCAGCGAACGGGCAGAGCAACACTCGCTACCAGATCTTCCTTAACATCAGCAGCTTTCCATAATTTCCGAGCTTTACAATTGCCTATAAAAGGAACGACCGGGTCCTTTCCTTTCACTTCAGTTATTATTTTTCGTAACTCACTCGAAACTCCTTCCATAAGAGGACAGTGAGAAGGCACCGTTACATGAAGCATTTTAGTTTTTCTAGCCCCTTTTTTAGATGCTTTTTCAAGAACTTTCTCAATTGCTTTTACGGTGCCAGAAATCGTTATTTGATCAAGAGCATTTGGATTCGCTACGTAAACAGGAGCTGCATCAGTTGATATTTCATGTACAAGAGAGAGAAGCTGATGTTCACGCATTCCCATTACAACCCCCATACCATAACCATCAGGATAAGCATTTTCCATCAGTTCCCCTCTTTTTTTCACAAGAAGAAGAGCTTCTTTAAAAGATAACACTTCAGATGTAACCGCTGCTCCAAACGCTCCTATTGAATGCCCTCCTACCACGTCTGGTGAGTATCCTTTGTTTTTAAACGACCTAGCCGTAGCCACCCCTGCAATAAAAAGACATATCTGAACATTTTTATTATATTTTAATTTTTCTGACGAATCCAACGATAATACGTCTTGATTTAAAGCCTCACTTGCTTCTTCAAACGTAGTCACTAACCCCCATTTATTTTTTATATCATGAAGCATACCAGCATATTGTGCGCCTTGTCCTGGAAATAGAAATGCAACACTCATCATGTTTCTCCTTTCGACTTTATATCATCCAAGGAGATAATGGATAATTTTATTATAAAGAACATAGGATCAATAACTCTAATACATATTTCTTATATATCCTATAACTTGAAATCTATATAAAAAGAGATTGAGACATAACTACATCAATCCAATCTAAAGACGAACAAGTTGGATAAATGAGCTGGTATGGATCGCTTGTTACACGGCTGTTGATTTCCGTGCAAGACTTCGCTTTGCCTTCCAATCAACCGCTAGAAGCAACTACTACATATATGAAACCTACGTTCCCATATCAATGAAAAAATCCGAACGAGTTGGATTCTCCATTAAGAATCTCGATTCATCGTTCGGATCTTCCTTCAACTAAAATACTTTGGTCCCAGCCTCTTTTTGCTACATATGAGACGGAAAATGAGGAAGCACTTCTTCACCAAGCTCATGTATGACTTCTTCAGCCGGACGCTTACTATCAAAAAGAGCAAAAAACAGATGATTAACTCCTATTTCTTTATAAATAGAAAGAAGCTCAGTTAATGTATTACGCCCTGCTCGAAATCCTAAACGAATTGGCGTTGGCATTTCATTTGGATCTTCCGCTAAATCTAGATGCATAGGTTGTGTAAAAGGTTTAAAAACGCCTGAATGATAGATTTCAACAAGTTCTCTCCATTGTTTAATGGCTTCTGCTTGAAAATGCGGATGACGAGGATAGTACATCCAGCCGTCTCCATACTGTGCAAACCACTCCATCTTCTGCTGACTATATCCCGTAATCATTGTTGGAATACGTTTCGTTGGCTTAGGAACAACATTTGCTCCTTGAATGGATCCCAAAGCGGACTGGATAGATGGAAATTCTTTATTTAACGCTTCTTCTAAATAATGAAAAGCCTCTGCAAATCGCTTTCCTCTTTCTTCATGAGGAATACCTAATCCTCGAAAATCTGCTTGACGGTCTCCAGAAGATACGCCCATAATCAAACGCTCAGGAAAAAGCTGATCAATGGTTGCCATTTCTTTAGCTATGCGAAGCGGATGGCGCAAAGACAGCACGATAGCAGATGTGCTAAGAGCAATTTCTTTTGTTTGACTGGCAAGATAAGTCAGATAAATAAGCATATCATAAACTTGACCTGTTGCTGGATCGCCAAATGATGGATCTTGAAGCAGGACATCACGAAACCATAAGCTTGTAAATCCATATTGTTCTGCAAGCTGCGTTAGCTCTACTTGTTTGTCCATGGTAGGTGTGGCATACTGATAATTTTCAAGTGGCATATGCAAACCTAACGTTAACTCATGCTCCTTGTACATACGACGATACGCCTTATGATGTTGAAATGTAGTCATTTGCTTCCTCTCCTTTTATAACTAAGAGATCATCGCAAAAAGCGATGATCTCTTAGTTTCATTTTGCTTTTGCTTCTATTAAGCGACTCCATGCGGTTAATAAGACCGCTCCTAGAACCATTACTCCTCCAATCCAAGGAGTATGAACAAGACCAATCGAATCAACAATCAGGCCGCCTACAAAAGAACCAATGGCAATTCCAACGTTAAATGCAGCAATATTAAGCGCAGATGCTACGTTTACTGCTGAAGGGACATACTTTTCAGCTAAGTTCACGACCAGCACTTGCAGTCCAGGTACGTTCATAAATGCCAATAAGCCCATGGCAAAAATCGTGATTGTTCCCGCTACTTTAAAAGATGCAGTAAACGATAAAATAATTAAAATAACTGCTTGAATTAAAAACATCCAAAATAATGCTTTTAATGGGTTTTTATTAGCAGCTTTTCCTCCGATCGTATTTCCGATGGCTACCGCTACACCGTATACCAGTAGCAAGATACTAACCGCGCTTGGTGCGTATCCTGTTAACTTTTCAAGAATAGGCGCTAAATACGTATAAGATACAAACGTTCCGCCATATCCTAAAGCGGTAATAGCAAACGATAGTAAAAGCGGCCCGTTTTTTAAAATTTTCAATTGATCACTAAACTTTGCTGGCGGCGCTTCTTTTAAGTTTTTAGGCACTAAAAGAGCACTTGCAATAATGGCAATAATCCCAAGTAAAGCTACTCCCCAAAATGTTGCTCTCCAACCGAAAGCTTGTCCGATAAATGTACCAAGCGGAACACCTGTAACAGTTGCAACTGTCAAACCTGTAAACATTAAAGCAATGGCACTTGCTCGCTTATCTTCCGGCACCAAATCAGCAGCGATAGTCGCACCGATGGAAAAGAAAATCCCGTGTGAAAATGCAGTAATAATTCGTGCTATAAGCAGCAGCCCAAAGCTTGTTGATAAAGCTGCTACTGAGTTTCCTACGATAAAAATAACCATTAATAGCATTAACAATGATTTTCTACTCATTTTACTTGTTAAAGCCGTTAATACGGGAGCTCCAAATGCAACTCCCATTGCGTATCCTGAAATTAATAACCCTGCTAGTGTAATGGAAATATTTAAATCATCTGCAAGCGATGATAATAAACCTACTGGAACAAACTCTGTTGTCCCGATTCCAAAGGCGCTAATAGCTAGCGCTAATAACGGTAAAGCACCGCTTTTTTTACTTTGTTGCGTTTGTGAAAGTGTGTTCACTTCTTAACGCCTCCTATTCGTTATAATAACTTCTCTTACAGCTGATTAGCTTAGGTACCATTCATATATTCGCTAATTCGCCATCAACAATTGCTATTATGAGCGATGTAAAACCAAAGAAAAAGTACGCACTTTCAAGTGATATAGGTACCTGGAGGTTACAATAAGCGTAAATACTAAAGTCATGAACTATTGGGTATTCTAAAAAAATGCTTACACCTAGAAAATTTTGCTCTATAGTGATATGATAAACATCAGAAAAAATGCGAAAACATGCATTTGACCGTTATCTCTAGAACAAGGAGAGTTGTTAACGTGAAAAAATATAATATTCCAGTGGAAGCGGCACTAGAAGTCATTGGAGGCAAGTGGAAAGTCGTTATTCTTTGCCACTTAATCAAAGGGACAAAGCGCCCTGGAGAATTAAAAAGAATTATGCCGCGCGTTACACAAAAAGTATTAACGCAGCAGCTTCGTGAACTTGAAGCAGACGGCATCATTGTTAGAAAAATGTACAATGAAATGCCGCCTCGAGTAGAATATTCTTTAACAGATTACGGATGGTCTTTAAAAAGCATTCTTGATTCATTATGCTCTTGGGGAGAACATCATATTGAAAAAACGTATCCTGATAAAGAAGCTGTACTTATGCAGCCTGTAGAAGAAGTCACTGTTTCTAATTAAAAAAAGCTGACTATCTAGTCAGCTTTTTCATTCCCTTACTTTCTTTGTTTTTTCAGACGATGTACGTATTCAGGAGGAACCCATATGACAGAACAACTTAAAAAGAAAATTAGTCTTCAAGATGCTATCAAACAGCAGCTTGCTAATAAGAAAAATCAATCTTCAAGTAAAGCTCAAAATAGCAGCACGAATCAAGCAACCAAAAAGCTGACGAGTCAACAAACAAAAAAAACGAATAATCAGCGCAAGAGAACAGGTGTATAATGAACGGACAAAATAGAAAAGACGTAGCCCCTGGAATTGAAGTCGACATTGTTTTAAAAGCGGATCAGCGTTCTGGAAAACTTACACATGGAACGGTCAAAGACATTCTGACCAATTCAAGCTTTCACCCACACGGCATCAAAGTTCGTTTAACAGATGGACAAGTCGGACGCATAAAAGAAATTTACCCAAATTAAAAAAGCATGTATTCTACATGCTTTTTTAATTTATACTTCAAATAAATCTACTTATCATTTGCCACTTTTGTTAAAATAAAGAAGCACTGTCGTCCCCTTTCTTTCCCTTGGGAATTCACGCAAGGAAAAAAAGGTGGTGGATAGTCTGAGACGAATCCTCAAGTCATTTTTCCTAGATGCTGAGAATGTTCAGCTCCTAACGGCTTACGTGGAGCTTTTAGGAGCCATAGTCGCTCTTATTTTGCTATTTTTCCAGTAGTAAAATAAGTAATCACCAATAAGTATCGTCTAAAAGGTTCTTCATCCATAAGGCTCGTGTGCTGATTGTCTTTAGGGAATGGTGTTTGGCGGCACTTCCCTATAGTAAAAAGACAGCTTCCTTGCAGAAATGGACAAGGTGTAATCAACTACAGCCGATTATGGGTGCGGGACCTTTTTCTTTATTAGTCTATGTCTATTTTTTACTTCCCATACACAAAAATAAAAAAACCTCCGAGTTGGCGGTCTCGAAGGTTTTTTCTAGTGAATCGTTTTCGACAAATCCTCATCCGGGCTGACAAGGTTCAGATCTAATAAGATTATGTGATGAATTTCTTCACCTTACAAGTTAAACTTGTCAAAGCTAAGAATTCATTCGCTTGTTAAGAATAACTGAACGTGCGCTCCAGATTGTCATTTTTCCTAGCTTCAGTATATCATATTTGTTGAAAACAGGTAAAAAAAGTATTCGACAAAGCTTGTCAGCAGCTCTTCACCTATTTCATATTTTTCAAAACGAAAAACATTTTACAAATATGAAGGAATTTCATACTATTAGATAAAAGATAGAAGTATTCTGACTTGGAGAGGATTTCAATGAAGCAACCTCAGTTAGAAAAAGAAATTCGAGCCTTACAATCAGATATTTATCAATTAGCTAAAAAAACAAGCAGTTATTCTCACGGTGAGATCTTAAAATTAAGTCAAAAGCTAGATCAAAAAATTGTTAGTTACCAAAAGCTTTTTAACCATATCAAATAAGAGCCACGTAGGAATTTCACTTGCTATGCCTCAAGCACCATAAACCTACAAATAAAACAGATATGTTTTATTCGCAATAGGTACATCCCTGCTTCCCTAATTAATAGGGAAGTTTTTTATTTAGAAAATTAAAACCTTCTTCTTTCCTTTGGTTAGTTGTCATACAAATTGGGTATTCAATCAGCAGGCCTTAAAACCTATTTAAGAAACATAAAGGAGAGAATACACGATGAGTAATGCTGATACTACTGAAACAAAAAAAGGCGCTGATTTACTAGTAGAAAGTTTGGCAAGTCAGAATGTGCCTTATATTTTTGCCATTCCAGGAGCCAAAATTGATGGCGTATTTGATGTTCTGAAAGAGAAAGGACCAGAAGTAATTGTTTGTCGCCATGAACAAAATGCTGCGTTTATGGCAGCTGCTATGGGAAGACTGACAGGTACGCCGGGCGTTTGCCTTGTCACATCAGGTCCAGGTGCCGCTAACTTAGCCACCGGCCTTGTCACTGCTACTTCTGAAGGTGATCCAGTGGTAGCCTTAGCAGGAGCAGTACCTAGAGCAGATCGATTAAAAAAGACGCATCAATCAATGGATAATGAAGGGCTATTTAAATCTATCACCAAATTCAGCGTTGAGGTAGAAGAGGTTGCAAACGTTCCAGAAGTGATAACAGACGCCTTTCGCGAAG
The DNA here is from genome assembly GCF_023715685.1 of Priestia aryabhattai. Classification (NCBI taxonomy): domain Bacteria; kingdom Bacillati; phylum Bacillota; class Bacilli; order Caryophanales; family Bacillaceae; genus Priestia; species Priestia aryabhattai. Next base: position 61,229 of record NZ_JAMBOQ010000003.1, on the reverse strand, counting down.
CTGCTTCTTCTCCTTCAGGAGCATCTTTTGTCAGCTTGCCACAGGATGTGATGGATAGCGAAACATCAGCTTCCCCTCTATCCGTTTTAAAAACTCCTACGATTGGCGCTGCCAATTTAGACGCTATTGCCCAAGCTATACACACCATTCGCACAGCAAAGCTACCTGTTTTACTTTTAGGTATGAGAGCAAGTAAATCTAAAGCGGTCGAATCGATCCGTCAACTTGTAGCTAAACATGCCCTTCCTATTGTAGAAACGTTCCAAGGTGCAGGAGCTGTTTCACGTGAGCTTGAAACTCACTTTTTTGGGCGAGTAGGTCTTTTTCGCAACCAGCCTGGAGACGTCTTATTGAAGCATGCTGACGTCGTCTTAACAATCGGATATGACCCAGTTGAATATCCTCCTTCTATTTGGAACTCAGAAAGTCTAAGAAGCATTATTCATTTAGGTGATTTACAAGCACAAGCTGACCATCATTATCAGCCGGAAATTGAGTTAGTAGGAGATATTCCAAGCACGATTGACATATTAGCGGATAAACTCCCAAATTTAATACGTTCAAAAGAAAGTGCTTCTTTTTTAAAAACGCTAAAAATAAAACTAGAACAATCTGACGATCAGTACGAGTTTTCTAATGATACTCACCTTCATCCCCTACAGTTAATTGAAACTCTGCAGGATTTTGTTGAAGATGATACTACCATCACGTGTGACGTCGGTTCGCATTACATATGGATGGCTCGTTATTTTCGTTCCTATGAACCTCAGCATTTACTATTCAGCAACGGCATGCAGACTCTAGGTGTTGCTTTACCTTGGGCTATTTCAGCTGCACTCGTTCGCCCCCACAAAAAAGTTCTGTCCATGTCTGGAGACGGCGGTTTTTTATTTTCAGCTATGGAGCTCGAGACAGCCGTTCGGTTAAACTTACCGATTGTTCACATTATCTGGAACGACCAAACCTACGATATGGTTGGCTTTCAACAGCAGATTAAATATGGCCGAAAATCTGCAGTAGAGTTTGGCAGTGTAAACTTTGTTACGCTTGCTGAAAGTTTTGGTGCCAAAGGATTTAGAGTTAACTCACCAGAAGAATTTTCTGACACTCTAGCAAACGCTTTTCGTGAACAAGGCCCCGTTATCATCGATGTGCCTGTAGATTATAAGGATAACGAAAAATTAAATACACAGCTACTACCAGATCAAATTAACTGAAAGGACTGAGTAAAGGATGAGCAATAAAGAAAAATTAACGATTCATCAAACTTCCACTATGATTGCTTTATTAGACGGAGTGTTTGACGGTGTTGTCACATACAAGGCCTTAGCTAAAAAAGGTGATTTCGGCATCGGTACGTTTAATCAATTGGACGGTGAAATGATTGCCTTTGACGGAGAGTTTTATCATATTGCTGATGGGAAAGCCGCACCTATTAGTAAAGATGCAAAAACACCTTTTGCCATTATGACAACCTTTTATGAAGATATCTCTTACCATGGAGAAAAAGAAATGAACCGTGAACAACTAGAAAGCTTAATGAACGAGCTTATTCCTAGCCCGAATTTATTCTATGCAGTTCGCATCGACGGGAAGTTTAAAGAAGTAAAAACACGCACTGTTGCAAAGCAAGAGAAACCCTACCCTTCTATGGTAGATGCAGCTGCTGATCAGCCTACATTTACATCTTCAGACGTAAATGGAACACTAGCAGGTTTTTACACGCCAGAATATTCTTCAGGCATCGGTGTTCCCGGCTACCACCTGCACTTCATTGATGAATATAAAAAAGAAGGGGGTCATGTTTTAGACGTCTCCGTTCAAGATGTTACAATTCAAATTTGTAAAAAAACGAAATTAAATCTCAATTTATCGGAAACAAGTGAATTTTTAGATGCTAATTTAGAAGACCATGATGTAGAAGAAGAAATTGCGACGGCTGAATAAACAACGATACTTTTACTGATAAAAAACTCTCATCGCTACGCATGACGATGAGAGTTTTTTATTTAATCGAGTTCAGCCTGCATTTCTAGCACAACACAGAAACCTCCCGCCTATACGTAAAAGGAGCCTGTGTCTTTTAAAATATAGAAAAATGGTATTTCAGTCTCTTTTAGACACCTAGCCATTCTATCCTTAAAGTTATCTAATTTAATTATGTTTTTTGCTTCTTCTAACGTAAAATATCCCACACCCTGCGTTTCATTGGAGACAGAAATTTCCCCGCTAATCGCTTTTCCCTTTAATAAAATAACAGTAGTAGACCTTTTAACATCTTGTTCTACTCCTAGAAAGTTTGTCACTTCAATAACAATTCCAGATTCCTCTTTAACCTCTCGTATACCCGCATCTCTTATTGATTCACCTACTTCGACAAAACCGCCTGGAAATTCCCATCCCCGTCTATGATTCTTGACTAGAAGCACGTGATGATCTTGATTTACCACCATAACTGCTACAGCTAATTTTTGATTCATATTTTTTTCACTCTCCTTTTAAATCTTTAAGATATTGTTCAAGAAGGTGAAGAAATCTTTCTATATCTCTATATGTGATATCACCAATATTTGCTATTCGAAACGTTTTTAATTTATCAATTTTACCAGGATAAATGGTAAATCCTTGTTTATAAAAAAAATCATGCATGATATCAAAATTATACTTTTTATCGGAAGGCTCGAGGATAGAGGTAATAATTTTAGAATGATGTGTTTCAGGAACCAAATAGGTTAACCCAAGCCGAGTAATTCCATCAGTTAAAGTAGTCCATGATTTTGAGTAGCGTTCATATCTTGTCTCAATTCCTTCCCACTGAGTTTCTATAATTGCCTGCTTTAAGGCATAAATAGTCTGAATAGGAGGCGTAAAACGCATTTGTTTATTCATTTGGAAATAGTGATACTGATCATATAAATGAAGATAAAGGTTACGGGGCTTCATTTGCTCCGTTTTTTCTAACCGTTCTTTATTTGCTATAACAAACGACACGCCTGCCATTCCTTGAAGGTTTTTATTTGCACTTGCAGCCAGATAGCTTATATTCATTTTTTGCATGTCAATTGGAACAGCTGCATACGAACTCATTGCATCCACAATCATTTCGATATTTTTCACTGCACAAAATTCCCCAATTTGTTCAATATCATTAAGAAGCCCTGTTGAAGTTTCACAGTGAACAAGCGCCAGATAAGAAACGTTCGTTGAAATCTTTTTTATAAAAATTTCTAAGTCGTTCATATCAATAGCCTGCTCGGCAGAGCTTTTATATTCTAAATAATTCAGCCCATAAATTTCAGCGATTTTACACATTCTCTCACCGTATGGACCATTATTGATAATAACAACAGTACCGTTATCAATTACTGAACTTAAAATAGATTCCACTGCCGCTGTTCCAGATCCGCCGAATAATACCGTAGTATACTTCTCTGGATTCCCAACAAATTTTGTTAATTCAGTAGAGATAAATTCCATCGTCTCTCCAAATTCTTTTTCTCTCGGACAAATGTCCTCCACTATTTGAGCATATTTGACGGTATCTGTTGTAGTTGCCGGTCCAGGATTTAGGAGTATGTTTCTCTTAACGCCATGTGGAATGCCTTCTCGAGCTTTAATAATCGGATAAACAATAGTAGTTGCTCTTGCCCAGTGATCTTCATCATCCACTTCACACCATGCCAAATTGTCCAGTTTATGAATATACACATTTGCTTTTTCTGAAATTTTAACGAGGCCATATTCATAATCAATCGATTGATTGAGCAGAAACAGGGTATTTGCTTCATCACAAAGTCTCTGAAATGTAGCATAAGAGAGTTTGGTTAAACCAACTAATTCTGCATAGATACTATTCAACTCTTCTTTTTGTTTTGACATATTCTTAAGGTTATTATTTTCATCAGTTTCGATATAAACTTCATCGCCAGCACCGTTCAATTTACTCGCTAGTATTACATCTGATCTCGAATGGTTTACTAATGTTTTCAAAGCCCTTTTTTCATAAATTACATCTGATTCCAATAGTAAAAAATCTTCTTTAATATAATTTTTAAATTGATACAGCGTAAACAGACTTCCCGTTGTTTCGTATCTAGAATTATAAACACATTTTATTTGAGGGTATCTAAGCATTAGCTTTTCATATTCTTCTTTCATATAACCTGTTCCAATAAAAATCGTCTTAACTCCTGCTTCTACTAACTTCGAAATGGAATGTTCAATAATCGATTTTTCATCAATCATCAAAAACCCTTTAGGGCGATTTCCAGCTCTTTTACGAATCCTGCTCCCCATCCCTGCAGCTAGAATAACAGCTGTCTTAATCATCTAAAAACACCTGCAATCTTTCTTTGACTTCATAAGGCTTCATTTCAGGACGCCCCAGGTTCTTTTTAGATCCTTTCGCTATTTTAAGATATAAAAACGTTAATTTTTTATCACTTTTCCACTGTTTTATATACGTCTCTAACTCATTTAAGTTATGAACATGAATGGAATTTTGATACCCACAGGAAGAAGCAATATCTACAAAATTAATGTTATGAGAGACCGTATGTTGTCCCCCTGTAGAATCATGGGTTTGATTGTCTAGAAGAATGTGTAATAAATTTGCCGGACAATAGTATCCATTGGTTGCTAGATTTCCCATGCGCATAAGCAAAGCTCCGTCTCCATCAATCGTAATGATGGTTTTTTCATTTCTGCTCAAAGCTAAGCCTAAACCAATGGAACTAACGCACCCCATAGATCCAACCATATAAAAATTATTTCTTGCGTCTTCTATTTCGTAAAGCTCTCTTCCAGTTTTTCCTGTAGCGGCCACCTGAATGGTATCATTGTCTTTTAATGAATTAACTACTTGTAATGCCTCATACCTTGAAGGTAACTCGTTAGTTGTTACCTGTTCACTTTTCATTTTAGGAGTAAAGTTTTTCATTGATTTTTCTAAAAGCTTAACTGGCTCAAACGTTCCTTTTTTTACAATAAAGAAATAGCTTTCATTATTTTCAACAGCTTGATTAGCCCGCTGTAATTGTTTTTTAACTTCCACAAAATCAAAAGATAAATATTCCCATTTTATTTTCATCGTATTTAGCAGGGCAGGAGTAATTTCTCCCATTAATTCATGCTGCGGTTCATCTGGAAATCCAGGTTCTCCACGAAAACTGACAAATCCAAGGACAGGAATTTTAAACGGATGAATAAGAGAGGTTAAAGGGGAAACAGCATTTGCTAATCCGGAGTTCTGCATTAAAACAACCGCTTTGTTACCAGCAATTGATGCGCCAGCAGCAATCGCTACCGCTTCTCCTTCGTTTGCTGCTGCAACGTATTCACATTCGTTGATAGCGTAGTTAATAAGATGTTTAAGATAGGAACAAGGAACCCCGCTATAAAATTGAAAACCTAGTTTTTTTAATTGAGTTCCAAATACGGATGTACTAATCATTTTCCCCACCATCTTTTTGAATCTTTGTATACGTTTCGGTATCTATCCATGACCCCATCGTATATTTAACAGCAACCGGATGAATTAGATTAATATAATTAAAGAAATCAGAGAACGTGAGCTGAGCAAAATCTTTTCTTTGTGCCAGTTCTTCTAAAGCTCTTTTTACAACCTCAGTGCCTTTTCCTGAAACTTTCCAAAGACCAATGAATTCACCATGAATGTTTTTAGAGTTTGGATTGCATGACATTTGAATCAAGTCTACTGTTTTGGAATACAGCTGTTTGGAATAGGGAAGTTTAGCGGTTACATAAGATGTTTGATTCCCTTTTAACTCGTAATCAGCTCCTGCTACGATAGTGATATCGCCACTTTCATGAATTAACTCCTCAAAAACATGTGTTTTATACACGATGTTACTATCGCTTATTAAAGTAGCAGTTCCTAGCTTATCTCTTGCAGCATAAAGATGATATAATTCTCCTTTATTAGGAAACGCCTTATCCTCCATAGCTTTGTTACTATCTACTTTTATAATATTTGTCACGCCGACTCTTTTTAACTGATTCATCTGCTCAGTTATTAAAACTTTATTTGCTGATTCTTTTACCAGAATCATAGCGTTCGTGCTATGATTAGAAGAGCTTAAATAAAGCTGCTCTGCAATATCAAGCTCTTCAGCTTTTTGAAGACGGAAAACTTCCTCAAGCGGAGAGACATTTTTTTCTACGTTAATCAAACTTTTATCGTAATAAATCTGAGCGGACGTTTTCTGCATAGCTGTAATGGAAGATCTTAAGTTATGGTTGGCCCAAATGCTCAAGCTAATTCCTAAATCTCTAAATTTATCAGTTGGAACCGAATAATATTTGGTTGGAACAATAATAACCGGAAGCCTGTTTCCCCACTCTTTCATAAAAGCTTCAATCTCTGTCATATCTGACCTTTTACTATGAATCAAAACAGCGTCGGTTCCCGCTTGGCGATAAGCTTCTGCACGCTTTAAAGCTTCTTTCAGCCCCCACCCTGCAATAAAAGCTTCTACGCGCGATACCACTACAAAATCTTCATCTTGTTGACTATCTTTCATTGCTTTAATTTTGCCGCAAAATTCATTAATATCTGCAAGTGGCTGTGCTTCACCTTTAATAAATGAGTTTGTTTTTGGAAACAATTTATCTTCAATACACACTCCTGGAATGTCTCGTTGCTCCAATTTCTTAACCAATCTTCTTGCATTATTAAAATTCCCATAGCCTGTATCGCCATCAAGAAGAATTGGAACGGACGTTGCGTCACTCATAAACTCTAATATGTCTAATACTTGTGTCCATGAAGCCTCGTTATTATCTCTTACACCCAGTGCTGCAGATAATGACAGGCCACTGGCCCATATCCCTTTGAATCCCGCTTCTTCTACAATCTTTGCAGATAGCGCACTGTGAGCCTCCATAATAAACTCTAGCTGTTTACTTTCTATCAACTCTCGTAGCTGTTTAGTCTTCTTCATTTCTATCCTCCTTTTACTCTTCGTTGTCTGGAATAAGTTTATTTCTTAATTCTTTAAAAGTAGGTTTTTTCATAACACGATGCGTTACTTTTAATAGAAGTATTGTATTTTCATTTAAATACGGAGCTAAAACATTGTGTACTTCATCACCGGTCTTACAAAAATAGACTTTATTAGGAGCCATTCCAAACTTTAAAGCTCCTGTGCCGATAGCTTTTGCTTCATCTCCTACTATAACTAGAATGTCAATTTTGGATTCCGCTGCTTTTTTCCCCATCTCTTCGTATTGTTTAATTGCATAAGGCCCTTCTCCTAGCTGAGGCATGTAACCTAATAAAGCGATAGATTGTTTTTCTTTTGACATATCACTAAGAACTTTAAGAGCTGTAGCCATCGATAAAGGTGAAGAGTTCCACGTGTCATTAATTACCGTACACTCGTTCATTCCTCTTTTAAATTCCAAATGTTCTTCTACTTGTTCAAATAAGCTAAGTCTTTGTATGGCAACGGAAATATCAACGCCAACATAAAATACAGCAGCAATGGCAGCCAGTGCATTATACACATTATGTTCACCATATCCAGGGATAAAAGCGTCGTACTCTTTGTTTTGGTGCTTTAAAGTAAAAGCCATTCCCCCATTGGCATATTTAATATCTTTTGCTTGAAATTGTGAATCATCATTTTTTCCTATATATACAACGCCTTGAAAATGACTCACATCAAGCACTCTCTTAATATTTTCGTCATCTGCGTTTAAAATCAAAATGCCGCTATTTGGATCTAAGCCTTCTACAATTTCGGCTTTTGCTTTCATATATTCTTCAGGTGTTTCACAATCAGCGAGATGGTGGATGCCTATATTTAATAAGATTCGTATTTGTGGTTGAAAGTAGCGGCACGCAACTTTTAGATAGCCTGGGTAAGCGACCGGCATCTCAAAAACAGCTACTTCTGTCGTATCATCAATACCTGTTAAATAACGTAGATTTACAGACATAGAATTCATACTCATCCACGTAGCTTTCACTTTATAATCTTCAATTAATATTTGTCGGATCATCTCTTTAGTGGTCGTTTTTCCACAAGTTCCCGTCACACCAATAACAGGAAGATCAAAAAGCCCTCGGTAGTATTCGATAAATTTCCAATAAGCATCTTCTAATTGAGCTGTTTTAACAAGAATAATATTTCCCTCTAAGTTCGTGCACAGCTCCGGGCGGTCTGTTATAACGACAATTGAATGATTTTCTTTCCAATACTTCCCTCTAATCGGTTCTCTATCTAAATGAAAGATTAGTGTATGATCCTCTATATCCTTTTTAGCGTAGTTTATAGTATGTTTAATAACAGGATTTCCTGATCCATAACAAAGGTCTCCCCCCGTTTGTTTAAGGATTTCATTTAATGTGAAGTTCTTCATGCTAAATCCTCCTTTTCTTCTTCGTAACCCGCCAGTGAAGACGCATAATTGAGCAGACGAATCCCCGCCAAAGTACGCAGCTTATAGGCTCTAATTTGTGAGAATAGACTATCTGGTTTTGCATTTATTTCGAGTAACTTTATGGAACCATACTGATCTATACATAAATCTACTGCCAGCTCCCCAAAAGGACCCACTTTCTCCTCTACTGTTGCAACAATATTTTTAGATATTTTAGCTAATTGATTTATAACGAGCCTTCTGTCTGTTGGATCAGGGTATAAACTGTTCAATATTTTACTGAGGCGCATATTCGTTTCAGAATCTTCCGTTAGCACATCTTCACCGGTGAGACGAGCAACCATACCCGTTCGAAGCCAAATTTGCTTTTCATTTTTTTGCATATAAACCCGTATTTCTAAATTTTTATCTTTATGCTGTTTTCTGCGAATTCCTTCTTGAACAAGATAAGGATTGTTTTTCATCAAAGGAGAGAGCAAAGTAAATAATTCTTCCATATTACTGAATTGATGCAACTCTTTTTTATTAAGATCAAACCAAAAGATGCCCGTTGGTCGGCGAACTATGCGCATGACTCCTTTACTTAAGGCCCCGCCAAGCGGTTTTAAATAAACTTCTCCGTAGCTATCAAGCATTTCCGCAATGTCAGCAGATTTTTTTACTAGACGTGACTCTGGAAGAAATTCTTCATATTCTTTCATAAGAAGTTGATATGTTGCCCACTTATCTCCAGTAAGCTGAAACAAGTTTGAAGAATTAACAAAAGGAATTTTATAAATCGCCTGAAGTTTTGCCCTTACTTCATCTATTAAAATATTTTTTCTACCATCTATGAAATAACGATCATAAATAACAGCAGGAAAAGGAAAAAGCCCTTCACCGTTAATGGTTGTTCCTTTAACCAGTTTTTTCTCCCAATCAATATCTTCGGGTTCAAACACATATACAAGCATTCGCTTTTCATTTGCTAAGCGACATAGATGATGGAAATAAGTTGTTTGTCTTTCAAAAGGACGGTTAGCAAGAATGCCAATGATAGGACCTAAAGTTATGATGCCTTCTGAAGCTGATAGCTTGGGGCACCAATCTTTTGGCAGAGATAGTTTATCACGGAGAGATTTAGAGAGTTGAACCATATTTGAATGGCGAAATGAAAAAGGATAAGAATGAACAGTTGCAGTTGATATTGCCTTTCCTGCACTAACAATCGTAGACTGCCCCTCTTTGAGGCCGTATTTTAAACGGAGCTTTTTGGGGATTTGGATAATATATCCGCGGTCATAGATTTCTTTAGAGATCTTTACATTCCAATTCCCGCGAATATCATTTGATTCATCACAAGGAATTTCTTTTTCTATCATTTCAAATAGAAAAGATAGTTCATTTTGATATTGTGGATAGCTAGATGTTTTCATAAGATTCGCTTTGATATCTTTCCACATCCGTTTAAGAAAGATTTTATTCCCTTGATAGTAGGCACGCTGCGTAAGTGGGTGAAATAAAAATTCGCTTTTTAATTCATGATGATGGGTAGCAACTAGCTGAGCAAGAGCTAAAGTGGAGAGAGTAATTCTAGGGTCGATAATCCAAGAGCTTAAAGTTAAATACTCAAATCCATACGGTTTCTCACGATAGCGTCCAAGACCTCCATGGTTCGTTTTCCGTCTGAGTTTAGCGGTCTTAGATTCTTCTATCAGCGCTACTGGGATAGCAAGGTAGTGGTCAAGAGCTCTTAATAAGGATAAAGAAAGCGGAATGCCAAAATGAATATGTCCCCCACATTGATACCCTGAAAACGGCATGCTGCCTGCCCGAAAATGAACATTTTCATATGGTACCTGTGCAGATGCTTTTTCTATTAATTTTTGGATATTCTCAAATAACTCTGTTGATGAATTAGCTTTTTCAGGCCTAACTTCTACTAATGCATACTCACCGCTATCTTGCTCTATTTGCCTTTCATCACAACCTACTGGACCTTCAACAGAAAAGAAAGTAGAAGCTGGTAGAAGCTCCCCATCACAACTTAACATAAACTCAACATCAGCACCCATGCTAAAAGGAACACTAGGTTTTAACGGATTTTCTATCCATTCGCTTTCTGATGAGTTAATATCTGTGACAATACACTCTCCATTTTCTAATATCCCCATTTTAACAAAGCCGCTTTTAGCCCCTGTTACGTAGAGCGCTCGAATGGCTACGTTCATCAACATTTCCGGTACATCCATACTGTTTATCTGTTCTAATTTCCACCCAAAGGCTTGCGTTCGAATGGGTATTTCATTAAATACAACATGTTCACTAGTAACTACTTGTACTGTTTTTACGCTCAGCCCTTCCACTTCTAGACAATATTCTTTGTCTATTGCATATATTTTCGTAAAATAATCATATCCTTCATATATTGCTTGGTCCTTTGTATTTACGATAACAATATCTCTTCCGCTATGGTGACCATGCTTCCTCCCTATCACTGGATATGAACAGGTTTTGGGGTCAACTAATTCAACAGACGGTATATTATTCAGATTAAGAGTTTGCAATGTCATTTCTTTATCAGATAATATCCCTAACTCTTCTCTCATTGGATCCATTTTAAAGCCTCCTAATTAGAACTTTCTATCGTATTTTGCTACTTTAATGCCCTATAACAATAATCAGCTAATCATATAGTATGTAACTATATAAAATACTCCTGTACATTTATCTATTTATTTCCACCGTCTCTAAAAACTTTTTTATGTATTTATTTAACTCGTGTAATAATTCACCGATTTTATTTTCACTGCATTTATTATAGAAGGGATAGATTTCAAACGATATAAAAGGAGAAATAATCAATGACATTAAAATTCATTCATGGAAACTACTTAAAATACAACAAAGGAACTGGTTTTATAAGCTGTCATGTGGATGCACTTCATGCAGAACCACCCGCTGCTGATTTATTTACAGATAAAGTCGTAGAGAATTTAGTAAAGAAAACAGGATGTGCAGGAATTGTTAGTACGGTTTCAAGAACCGTAGCAGATTTAAATAGAAATCTAAATAAAACGAACTATGAGGGGATACATGAATATAGAAGAACAATCCAAGAAATTGTTAAATCTTTAAAGATAATAGATAGTAATAATTGCCTTCTAACACCCTATTTACATTTATCTTTTCATGGAATGAAGGATACACATTACGGGCCTTATGCAATTGAAGTGGGGACCTTATATGGACAATCTTGCTCAAAGGAAGTTAAAGATTGGTTTCAACAAGCGCTGACTAAAAAATCCAAAGATTCGTTTCCGATAATCCATGTAATATTTGATAATAAATTTATTGGAAACGAATCAATTGCCTTTCACAGACAAGGTGACAATAGCGGCTATCTAGGTTACAGTCATAATTTTAATACGTTTCAAATTGAATTATCCCGTACTCTCCGCAGCAAACACAGAACTACTATAACAAATATATTTTCAGAGATTATTCATGACTTTCAACAAACATTCGTAGCTACTTAGTTTTTAAGAATCTTTTCCGTCTACTATTTCTTTTATATATTTAGGTAAAACAAATGATGCACGGAAAATTTCAGGATCAATATATTGAGTATGTGTATGCTGTAACTTCGTCAAATCGGCCTGAAGAGGATCCATTTTTTTAGAAGCAATAGTAAAACTCCAAATGCCACAAGGGAAAAGAGGTATAGTCACTAGATATGTGCGAACAATTGGAAATAGCTCCTTTAAATTTTTAATTGTGCCTTGTAACGTAGAAGTATTGTAGTAAGGAGATCCCGATTGAAAAACAACCACGCCATCATCCTTAAGGCTGTTGTGGACATATTGATAAAAATCAGGTTGAAATAGTTTTTTTCCCGGTCCAACAGGGTCAGGTCGATCAATTATTAGAACATCATAAACTCCCTTTTGTTCTTGAATCCAATCTATTCCATCGCGATGTATCATATTGAGCCTGGTTTCACCATCATAACAAGAAGCCGGAGTTAGCCATGTGCGGCAGATTTCTGTAACTTTTGGATCAATTTCGACTACATCAATTTGTTGAATTCCGTCATACTTCATTGCCTCCCGTACAGGACCACAATCTCCTCCGCCAATCATCGCAACTTTTTGGGGATTTGAATGCGTTATAATTGGCACATGGCTAATCATTTCATTATAAATAAACCCTTCTCCTGTTGAAATTTGTGGAGTACCATCTAGCACTAACATTTTCCCATACCATTTTGTATCCACAATACTGATTTGTTGATAGGAAGATTGCTCATAGTGAAGCAGACTTTTTACTTTATACCCCATTTTCACTCTAGCCTGTCCAACGTAACTCCATATCCAGAGAACTCCATTATCATCCTTTTTATAACCTGAAAGAGGATGCTTTTCTGTCACTTTTTCCACCTTCTATTTCAAAAATTTGTGTTCTATATAAAATATGAATTATTTTTTATTTCGCTATAATTCGATAGCACAAATTTATAGGTGCTTACTCTATTAATCTCTCCCATTTTCAATTTTTCTTCCAGTCTCCACTATATTTCTACTTACTGTTCTTTCAGAGCTTTTTAACCGTTTCTTCATGAGCACTTGGACAGAGTATACGTCTAAATTATCTCTCCACTTTTATCTGCGTCCGTTCTTTAGTAAAAGTACGGAAGAAAACCTAACACAGAATGATACATAAGAAAGAAAGCGTAGTATCATAATTACCATATTGCAACAGCTTTACGCTGCATATAAAAAAGGAGGTTTTTAAGCAATGTTTTCTAAACGGCCCTTATCTGTACTTCTTATCTCGACTTTATCCATGATTATTGCTTTTGCAGTATGGTCTGTCTTCGCACCTATCGCTGCAGATATTCAAGTGATGTATTCATTAACCAATGCTGAAAAAAGTATCTTAATCGCCACTCCCGTCTTATTAGGTTCTCTGATGCGAATTCCGATGGGGATTTTAACAGATCGCTTCGGGGGAAGAAAAGTGTATTCTTTGACTATGCTGGCTCTTTTACTCCCTACCATTTGTGCAGGCTTTACTCATTCTTACTCCATGCTACTCTTTTGGGCATTTTTTATCGGCATGGCTGGAACAACATTTGCTATTTCCATTACATATGTCTCTAAATGGTATTCACCTCAAAAGCAAGGTTTTATTTTAGGGATTGCCGGGATGGGTAACTTAGGATCGGCGGTAGCAAGCTTTAGTATTCCACTTATCTTTTCTTCTTTTGGCTTGCCTTGGGTATTTTGGAGTTTAGCAATTGCGGTAGCCCTAATGGCTCTTTTATTATGGGTAGGAACTTCAGACCACCCTTCTGCTGCTTCTCCCAAAACGTTGCAGGAATCTTTATCGGTATTAAAATTTAAAGAAACTTGGTTTTTGTCTGTTTTCTATTTTTTAACATTTGGTGGATTTGTCACGTTCAGCATCTATCTTCCTACCATTTTGCATGATCAATTTAATGCTTCAACTGTAGAAAGTGGGCTAAAAACAGCTGTTTTTGTTGTACTAGCAACGTTTGTACGGCCTCTTGGAGGATATTTATCGGATGTATTCGGAGCAAAAAAAGTACTCACCTTCGTCTTTACTGGAATGCTACTAATAGGGTTATTTATTGCATTTACCATCAGTGCCTTCTCCCTATTTAGCGTAGGTTGTTTACTTGCAGCCATTACTCTTGGTATCGGAAATGGAGCTGTTTTTAAAATGGTTCCATCTGTTTCAACAGGAAATATTGGAGCTGTTACCGGCATCGTAGGAGCATTCGGAGGAGTAGGCGGCTTTTTCCCTCCCATTGTGCTAGGCTTTATAAAAGATACAAGCGGAGATTACGTTGTAGGTTTTTCCTTACTAGCGATTTTTTCCCTATTCTGTCTCTTACTGAATTATTCTGGATTCAAAAAACAAAATGTACGTATTAACCAAAAGCACCTTGCCTGATTCCATGTAAAAAGCCTCTTTTTTTCAAGAGGCTTTTTGCATCAGCATTTTTAATAGCTGCTTCTTTTTACAGAAGGGCTAATATTCACAGCACTTACTTTAAATCCTGGCATCTTACAAGCGGGATCTAATTTCTCAGAGACAAGGTTATTAACATTTTGAGAATCTGCCCAGTGAAAAGGAACAAATACGGTATCTGGCCGAATGCCCTCTGAAAATTTGCTTCTTACCACAATACTTCCATATGAAGATTCAATTTGTACTAATTCTTGATTCGAAATTTCATATTTTTTCGCTGTTGAAGGGTGAATTTCCATAAATGATTCGAAATTTCTAGCAGATAAAGACGCACTTTTTCGCGTTTGTACACCCGTTAAATAGTGCGACATCACTCTCCCCGTTGTTAAATAGAGAGGATATTTTTCCGTTATTTTTGCTTTAGGAACAATAGCTTGGTTCGAGACAGGGACCATCATCGCTTTTCCATCACTATGAGCAAAACGCGTTTCAAACAGGCGCTCGGTTCCTTTATCTGTTAAGCTTCTGCATGGCCATAAAATTCCTTTTTCCTCTCGTAATCGTTCGTACGTAATACCGGAGTAATCCGCGATCCCTCCTTTACTTGCTATTCGCAGTTCATTAAATATTTCTTCAGCTGATGAAAACGAAAAATGTTCCTCTTTCCCTAAAACTTTAGCAATTTCACATAGTATTTCCCAGTCGTGTTTGATTTCGCCACGGCACGGAAAGCTAGCTTCGCGCAACGTAACTCTTCCCTCTACATTTGTCATGGTTCCTTCATCTTCCAAGTAGGAAGATGCTGGTAAGATCAAGTTTGCTAATTTTGCCGTTTCTGATTCAAACATATCTGCTACCACTAAAAATTCAAGCTTTTCAAAAGCCTTCTTAACAAAATTAGCGTTTGGATTTGAAACTGTTGGATTTGAACACATCAAAAACAGCCCTTTAATTTCACCGTCATGAATTTTTTCAATCATCTCATATGCAGAAACACCTTTTCTAGGAAGATCTTTCTCCTCTATGTTCCACACATCTGCTATATACATCCGGTGCTCGTGGTTTTCGATTGAACGGTAGCCTGGAAGCTGATCCGCTTTTTGACCATGCTCTCGGGCTCCTTGCCCATTTCCTTGACCAGTAATCGCCCCATATCCGCAGCGAGGTTTACCGATTTTTCCGACAGAAAGTAGAATATTCAAAAAATTTCGCACCGCAGCACTTCCGTCTGTTTGCTGTTCTACCCCTCTAGCAGTAAAAATCATTCCCGTTTTTCTTTGGCCAAACATACGGGCAGCTTGATACATTTCCTCAAGTGGCACTCCCGTTATTTCTTCAATGACATTAAATTCTAGAGACGCAACATATTGCATTACCTCTTCAAATCCATTGACACGTTCTTGTAGAAATCGTTCATCTAGATAATTTTCTTCGATAATGACCTTCAAAATTCCATTGGCTAATGCCGCGTCGCTGCCCGGTTTAAGTTTCAGGTGTAAATCAGCTATTTTAGTTGTAGCTGTTTCTCTTGGATCAATGGCAATAATAAAAGCTCCGTTTTCTTTTGCTTTTTCAAAATAAGGCATAATCGTTGGCTGACATTCCGCAATATTTGTTCCAGCTAACATAATACATTCAGTAAACGGAATCTCTTGCAAGCTATTTGTAAATCCTCGGTCCATGCCAAATGTTTTACTAGCAGCAGAAGCAGCAGCTGACATACATAAGCGTCCATTATAATCAATATACTTTGTTTTTAACGCAACTCGAGCAAATTTCCCTAATAAATAAGCTTCTTCATTTGTAATAGAGGCACTTCCATAAACACCTAGCGCATCTGCTCCATTCTTCTCTTGAATCTCTGTAACGTTTTCTTTAATATAGTGAAGAGCTTCTTTCCAAGAAATCTTTACAAACTCTCCGTTTACTTTTAATAAAGGATATTGAATCCGGTCTTTATGCAAAGGATGCTGATGGGCATTCATTCCTTTGATACATAATCTTCCTTGAGAAGTAGGATTGTCTTTTCCAATTGTTTTATACGTTTTCCTTTTTACATGTGTTTGTTCAACTAACTGCATTTTGCACTGCATGCTGCAGTAAGGACACTGCGTATTATAGATACGCTCGGTTTCAACTTGCTTTTGCTGCTCACGAAAATATCTCAACAGCATCTCAGTCATCGTAGTTCACCTTTCTTTCCTATAATAAATATGTGATTGCACGAGAGCGTTCTGAGCTAAGTTGCTTCATTAAATACTCTCGATTGTCTACCTCAAACAAAACTTCTCTGACATGAACAATTCCTACTCGCTCGATCCAGCTGCCGATACTTTCTAAATAATTCCCCGTTTCACGGTAATATTGAATCAAAGAGCAGCTGATTTCTACTGCTTCTTCGTTCGTTTCGGGCACATAAAACAGCTCCCCGCTTCTGGCTTCTGCGCTGCTTCCGCCAGCATATATCTCCCATCCTCTATCTATCCTTCTTAATCCTATATCACTTGTTGTTACATTCTCTGTAATGTGAGAACAAGAAGCAATACTGATTTTGATATCACATGGGGTCTTTACATATTCAAGCTGTTTATCCAATTCATTTGATAAAGCAAGAGCAGGTTCATACTGACAAATACACGTTCCTTTTCCTATATAAACAGATACATTTTTAACTGTACGTTCATATAGCCGTTGAAGTCCTCTATCTATTTCCTCACTTACCAACTGAAGATATTCTTTTTTCACTCCCATGAGTTGAATGCGTTGATCGCTTGTTAAACGAATATTAGAGATGTTGTACCTTTCAGCTACATTTGCTATGTTCCTTAATTCCTGTACATTTGTCAGACCACCGTGAATTTGTGGTACCACTGCATAAGTCCCGTCGTGAAGCAGAACGGCCTGTTCATTCTCCGTAGTAAATAAAGAATGTCGATTGTTTTCATAATGAGGATTCATCATATCTAAATAGTAATGAAGACCGCTTTCACATAACGAGCAGCCTTTCATGTCTTTAAACTTTAACATTTCTCTTACTTGCTGAACCGTCTCAAATTGGTATTGCTGCATTTCTCTTACCAGCTCATCTTCTGATAAATGTGTACATGTACAAAAAGTTTTTTGTTCAATGATTTCATCAAACTCATCGCTTTGAATATATGTTAAAAGGTCTGCTACAAGGGGTTTGCATCCTCCGCATGAACCAGAAGCTTTTGTGCAATTTTTTATTTCATCTACTGTCGTTAAATCATTTTTCTGTACTGCTTCAATAATAGCTCCCTTTGTTACACCGTTACAGTTGCATACGATATTTGTAAGTGGCATAGAAGCTACTGCATTTTCTTTTTCTTGTTGAGAAGGAAATAATTGTACTTTTTCCGCTTGCGACAAATCCTTTTTTTCACTAATCATTTGTGATAGCTTTATAGCATCACTGGTATCTCCAAAAAGAACAGCCCCCACTACTTTCCCTTCGCGAAAAACTACTTTTTTGTATATACCATCTAACATATTCGAAATCGTAATAGCTTTTGCACCTTGATTTCCCTTAAACTCTCCGACTGAGTAAACGTCTATTCCTGATATTTTTAATTGAGTGGAAAGAACGGACCCGCGATAACCTTTGTTTTTTATTTGGCAAAGGTGTCGCGCTAAGACTTTTCCTTGTTCGTAAAGAGGAGCAACAAGGCCGTATGTCATCCCTCGATGTTCAGCGCATTCACCTACTGCATAGATATCCGGGATGCTCGTTTCTAAATAATCATTTACGATGATTGCTCTATTTGTTTCTATTCCGCTTTTTTTAGCTAGATTAACATTTGGCCTTACCCCTGTAGCCATTACAACTAAATCAGCTGCAATTTTACTGTTATCATTAAATCGGACGCCTTCTACTCGGCTTTTCCCTATAATCTCATCCGTATGTTTGTTTAATAGAAAACTCATACCTTGCTTTTCCAATTCTTCTCTTAACATAGCAGATGCTGCTCTGTCTAACTGTCGCTCCATTAAGAAACCCGAATGATGGATAACTTGAACATCCATTCCTAAATTTAATAGTCCTCTAGCAGCTTCCAGCCCTAACAGACCTCCTCCAATAACCGCTGCTTTTTTATACTGTTTAGAGATTTTAATCATTTCCTGACAGTCTTCGATGGTACGAAAACCGAGGACACCTTCTTTTTCAGACCCTTTAACGGGGAGCATATACGGGCTTGAACCAGTAGCAATAATAAGCTTGTCGTACACCGTCTCTCTGTTTTTATCTGTTTTTATTATTTTTCTCTCGGTGTCTATGCGCGTGACGCTTTCTCCTTTAAATAAGGTTATATTATTTTCCTTATACCATGCAAAAGAATGAATATTGATATCTTCAAGCTTTGTACTGCCTTGCAAAACGGTTGATAATAAAATTCGATTATAGTTAACGTGAGGCTCACTTCCAAAAACAGTAATATCAAAACAATCTGGAGAATGAATAAGAATTTCTTCAATACAGCGCATTCCTGCCATTCCGTTTCCGATTAATATCAGCTTTTGTTTCCTCATATAAAAACCTCCAACACATAGATTAAGACCGTAAAATATACATTTTTTATTATTTCATAAACTTCTCTAAAAGAAATGAACCTTGTTATAACTTCTAACATTAAAATCTGTTTAAAGCGTTTGAGTACGCCGATATCGTTCGTTGAAAGCAGGGTTTTATATAGAGGATTAATATGCTTTAAAAAGGGGTAGAAAAAAGAATGCTGTGCTTGTACCACCTTTCCCTACGCCTTATAAGTAATCTATATAAAATTTTGTTATCTTCCTTTTGCCTACTATTTATTTATTTTGAAATCAATTATGATAAAAGAAAGATTCTGAATTGGAGGTTTAAAACATGTCAATAACCGTTCATGCCACTCAGTGGATTCATTTTCAAATTAAATTGTATAACCTTCATTCCAAAACTAGATCACTCAAAGATCAAAAACTAGAATTACCTCTACCAGAATTCCATCAAAACCTAATCATATTTACATCAGCAACTCGTTATGGCCTTACGTTTGGATATCAAACAATTCAATGGGATACACCCTATACTTCCTCTCCGGTTTACATAGAACATCAGTCTATTCCATGGTCCACTTTAGAACAACGTTCCTTTAAGCACATAACCGAACATATTACAGCTATTTTCTTAGAGACAATGTTTTATAGACAAAGTCAATTCAAACAATGTCAATTTTGTTTTGAATTTATCATTCCTGAGAGTCTTTTCGACCATACAACTTGCCAAAACTGCGCATCACGACATTTTGGAGTGGTCTATTAACAAATAAAAGCCTGAAGATGTCAGAAAATCTCTGACTTCTTCAGGCTTTTGCTACATGACTAACTGAACAAAAATTGGAATAACTGCAACTGTGACGACGCCTACAATAACAACTGCAATACTTGCCATGGCTGCCTCTACTTCTCCCATTTCAATCCCCACGGCTACACCGAGCGCATGTCCAGAAGTTCCAAGAGCTAATCCTTTCGAAATTGGATTTTTCACTTTGAATACTTTTAAAAATAAAGCGCCCAGTGCATATACGATGACTGCATTAAAAATAACAGCAAAGGAAGTAATAGCAGGAATCCCTCCAATATCTTGAGACAATGGCAGCGCAATCGCTGTTGTAGCTGCTTGTGGAAGCATTGATTTCATCACGACTTCATCCATATGAATACCTTTAGCAATCGCAAAAATAATCGCCACCGAACAAACTGATCCTACCGCAATAGAAGAAAGAATTTGCCACCAGTACTTTTTTAATTTATCGGCTTGCTTATATAAAGGGATGGCAAAAGCAATTGTTGCCGGTTCTAAAAAGAAGCTGATAATTTTCCCACCGCTACTATATTCCTCATAAGAAAAGTGACCAATTTTCAAAAAAGCAATCCCGAGTACCATTGCCACAAATAAAGGAGTAAATAAGAAAAACCCTTTTGACTTTTTAAATAAATACGTTCCAATACCGTACGCAGCTAAAGAAACCACGATTCCAAAATACGGATTCATCTTTCCAACCACCTTGTCTCTTTATAATTGATATTAAGCAATGTCTTGTTTTTTCGTTTTTTTACTCATATCTACATCTTTTATTTCTTCTTTTACTTTATTATCTTTTGTCATGCCAAGTATAAGCTGTGAAAATAAGCCCGTAACGCCTAACAAAATAATCGTTGCCACGATGATAACTAAACAAATTTGAATGCCGTACTGCTGCATCACACCTAATGAATTCATAACAGAAATACCTGCTGGCACAAATAAAAATCCGATCAAAGAAGTTAAAGCCGTTCCCAGTGATTCAACTTGCTCTAGTTTAATAATTTTCAAGCACAGCGCAAGAAATAACAGTACAAGTCCAATGACTGAAGCTGGCATTGGAAAAGGCAAATGCTCTGCAATAAAATCTGAAATCAACATAATTACGGAAAAAATAAATGCTTGTGTTAAAAAGCCATACACTTTTTTAGCACTCATTTCTTTCACCTCTCTCTGTTTGTTGACTTCATTATATAAAATGAAAATCAACAAGAAAGCGTTTTCAAACTAAAGAGTCAAATATTTGTGCTCACTTACAAAAATTGAGCCTTGAAATACAAAAAACAGCTTGCCGAAATGCATACGCAAGCTGTTTTTTTCTTAAATTCCTAAACGTTTCTTCAATTCTTTAGCATATGTACGGCTGACAGGAACTCGCTCATCGTTTTTCATCACTAAATTATACGTAGAATTAAACCATGGCTGTACTTCGGAAATATAATGTACGTTAACGATATACGCCCGGTGCACACGAATAAACGACTGAGAAGGGAGCTTTTTTTCTAGCATAGCCAGCGTATCAGCAGTATGATAGGATTCTGTTATGGTCTGAATCGTGACTTCTCCTTCTATCAATCCTGTAAATAAAATATCCTCTACATTCACTAATACAATCGAATCGTCTACAGAAATCGCTAACTTTCCAGTTTGAGAAGAAGACTCTCCTATCGATTCTTCTTCTTTGACAGCGTGATGAGGGACATGCATTTTTTTATATTTATGAATGGCCTGCACCACTCTTTCTTCATCAAAAGGCTTCAAAATGTAGTCAATTGCATCCACTTCAAAGGCTTGTAAAGCGTACTGATCGTACGCCGTTGCAAATATAATAGCTGGCGGATTTTTCATTTTTTTAAGCCTTTTAGCAATATCAAAACCGCTGTCATCTGACAATTGTATATCTAAGAATAATAAATCCGGCTTTTCATCCATCATTTTATCCAAAGCCTCTTCGATACTCTCCGCCTCTTCAATAAGGTCTACTTCTTTCGTTCGGTGCAGCAAATATTTTAATTCATCTCGCGCTAACATTTCATCGTCTACTATTAGTACTCGCAGCATATTACATACCCTCGCTTTTTAATTCAATTGGTATAACAAACGAAACCGTTGTTCCTTCTGTTACGTCAAACTCCAGCGTTGTTTCTTTTCCAAACAATCCATGCAAACGTTGTTTAATATTGTAAAGAGCTGTCCCCGTTCCTTTTTCTGAAAAAACGGGCTGATTGCCAAGCATTTGCAATCGTTTTGCGTCTATACCTTGTCCATTATCTTTTACCTTTACGTATACATATTTATCTTTTGTCTCAATATAAATTTCTACACGACAGTGCTTTTGTTTACGCGGAAATGCGTGCCGAATTGCATTCTCCACAAGCACTTGGAGAATAAACGGCGGAAGCAAGACATCATCTAGTCCTTGTTCAATATACATGTCAATTTCGTATTTATTAGGAAACCTGGCTTGTTCAAGCGATAAATACGCGTGAACATGATCAAGCTCTTTTGATAACGGAATCAACAGCTGCCTTGCCCCCTGCAAATTGGAACGAAAATAAATGCTTAGCTGCAAAAGCAGCTTTCTGGCTTTTTCTACGTCTTGTCTGCACAGCGCCGATATCGTATTAATGGCATTAAATAAAAAGTGAGGATTCACCTGTGCCTGTAAGGCTTTAATCTCCGCATCTTTTAGCAATTTACTTCGAAGCTCTGCTTCGCCGAGCTCTAGCTGAGTTGAAAAAAGTTTAGCCAATCCTTCTGCCAGCTCTTCCTCCACCCGGCTTAACCCGCTTGCATCTTTAAAATACATTTTTAGTGTTCCAATTGTGATACCGTGAGAAGTAAGCGGCATTACAATAGCAGCATGAAGCGGGCAGTCTTTATGCTGACAATCAATTTGTTCTCTAGATTTCGCTTTCATAATTTTTCCTGTCTTCAGCACTTCGTGAGACAGCCCGGTAATTAAACTATGCGAAGGAACGTGGTGATCAATTCCTTCTCCTACATGAGCTAAAATTTTGTGCGTATCAGTTAACGAAACAGCATCCGTACCTGTGAAGCGATGAATAATGTTTGCAACATTTTCACATGATTCAGCAGTGAGACCCTGACGAAAATGAGGAAGAGTTTGATCCGCGATTAATAATACTTTGTGTGTCTGAAGCGCTCTCATTTGCTCCTCTTGTCGTAAAATGGACTGAATAATGGATAAGAAGATATAGCTTCCCGTACCATTAACAATGATCATTGGAATAGCAATAATACTCACTAGCGTCCATGCCGAATCAAATGGTTTAGCAAACAATAAAATAATTAGCATCTGAAGCGTTTCCATCGCTATGCCTACAAGTGCAGCAAAGCGCGGTGTAATCGTTCGATGTTTTTTTCGGTATGCATAGCCGATATATCCAGTTAACACCCCTGCCAAAACGGATGAAACCGCACAGCTAAACGCCGTACTTCCTCCTAACATAAAGCGATGAACGCCAGCAAGTAGTCCTACTCCTAAACCAACAAAAGGACCGCCAAGCAGACCGCCCATTTCCACACCCATAATTCGCGTATTTGCAATCGAGCTTGATGGATCTACCTTTAATAATAAATCTTCATTTCGAATAATCGTTCCTTGAATTTCAATTCCCGTGTAGTTACTAATAATGCTAAAAAGAGAAAAGATGAAAATAAGTACAGCTTTTCCTTTATAACCTTGCTGTTTGCGGAGAAATTGCCGAAAAACTTTTGTATGTGCCAGCAAAAAACCTATAATGACAATAACTCCGACTCGTTCTACCATCATAATTAATAAATGAATCATTTCTAGCCACCCTTTGCTGTCTGTTTCTATCTTATATTGTTACATTGATGATGCCAGAAATCTAGCTGTACAAACAGAAAAAAGAGAGCTGTTCGAATACATAATATATTCGAACAGCTCTTTCTCAGGCTTGAACAGTTTTAAAAAATTGAGGCAAGTAATCTTTATGAGCTTCTAACATCTCATCTACAATTTGCTTAGCTAGTTTATCAGAAGCCACAAGAGGATTAATGGTTAATGCTAAAATAGCTTTGTCATAATCCCCTGTCACTGCTGCTTCAGCTGCAATCCGCTCAAATGACTTAATTGTTTGAACAAGACCGCGGACAGGTACAGGGAGGTCGCCGACTGAAATTGGTTTCGGACCATCTTTTGTAATGATACAGCTTACTTCTACGGCAGAATCAGCTGGAATGCTTGCTATAGCACCATTATTAATGGTATTTACAGGCTGAATATCGCCTTTATCCGTATAAATGGATGTAATCAACCGAACGGCTGCATCACTATAATAGGCGCCACCGCGCTGTTCTAATTGAGGCGGTTTACTGTCTAAGTTAGGATCTTTGTACAGTTCAAATAGCTCTTTTTCCAACTGTTTTACCACTTCTGCTCTCGTTTCACCTTTTTCATAATTAACAATTTCTTTTTCTACCATTTCACGCGTTTTATAATAGTACATGTGGTATGGACAAGTTAACGCACTTAGCGCTTTTGTAAATTCTGGCTCCCATCCAAGTCCCGCTACATTTTTTACAAAGCTGCTGTTATTTGGATCACTCAATAAATCAATAACTTGATCTTTGACACTTACGCCATCTACATATACATCTAATCCATAGACCATGTGATTTAAACCAGCAAAGTCAATTCGGATGCGAGAGTGGTCTACATCAAGCAGTTTAGCAATCCCCATTTCCATTCCGATTGGCACATTACAAAGTCCTACAATCTTTTTAATGTTACTATAGCGAAGTACTGCTTCTGTTACCATTCCCGCAGGATTTGTGAAGTTAATCAGCCAAGCTTCTGGACATAACTCTTCAATGTCACGGCAGATATCTAAAATAATAGGAATCGTACGAAGTCCTTTAAATAATCCGCCCGGTCCGTTTGTCTCTTGACCGAGCACCCCGTATTTAAGCGGTATTCTTTCATCTTTCGCTCGTGCATCTAACAAACCAACGCGAAACTGAGTCGTTACGAAATCTGCATCTTTTAGTGCTTCTCTTCGATCTAACGTTAAATGAACATCAATTGGCAAACCTGATTTTTTCACCATTCGCTTCGCTAAATTCCCAACAATCTCTAATTTTTCTTTTCCTTCTTCCACGTCTACTAGCCACAGTTCTCGAACTGGAAGTTCATCATATCGTTTAATAAAACCTTCTATTAGTTCAGGCGTATAGCTTGAACCTCCGCCAATCGTTACAATCTTAATACCTTTTGTCATAATGTAATCCCCCCAGAAATTTTGATTGTTTCATATAAATCTACAAATTCAGTAGCCATTTCTTTTACTGTCATCGCATTCATTAAATGATCTTGAGCATGAATCATGAGCAGAGAAATTTCTGTGCTTTCCCCTCTAATTTCTCCTTGAATTAACGAAGTTTGAATATGATGAGCTGCATTTAATTCTTCCGCAGCTTGTGTAAGCTTTTCACGTGCTTCTGAAAAATTTCCGTTTTTAGCAGCCGCTATCGCTTCCATTGCTGAACTCCTGCCGTTTCCACCGTGTAAGATTAGTTTAAAAATATATTCTTGAACGCTTTCCATTCTTTATCCCTCCTCACACAATATCTTTCTGTGTATCACTTGGTACCTCTTCAACTGTAGACTGTATCCCATTTTCTTCAGCGAATTTTTGTTTATCCCACATTCTAAAGAAAGGATAATAAATGCAAACAGAGATCCCAATGTTAATAGCTTGCATAACTGCACCCGATAATTTCCCTCCTGTTGCTAAATAGCCAGAAATAATTGGAGGCATGGTCCAAGGAACCGCAATACCTGCTGGTTTTGCTACCAGTCCTGTCGACATCGCAATATAGGTTGCTACTACCGTTACAAGAGGGGTAATAATAAACGGAATAAGCATCATTGGATTCATCACCATCGGAAGTCCAAAAATGATAGGCTCATTGATATTAAAAAGAGCTGGTCCTATTCCTAATTTACCAAGCTGCTTCATTTGCTGACTGCGCGCTTTTAAAATCATAGCAACAACTAGAGCTAACGTTGCTCCGCTTCCTCCAATATTGATCCAAATATCAAAGAACTGCTGTGTAAAAATATTTGGTAATGCTTCATGATTAGCAAATGCAATTCGGTTTTCATCCATAGCTCCATACCAAATCGGAGCCATAATTCCACCAACAATATTCGCTCCATGAAGTCCACAAGACCACATGAGCATAATAACAAGCTCGGCAACTAGCGTACCGCCTAAACTGCCGCCCAATACACCTAAAGGCTTTCCAAGCAATTCTCCAACAATATTATGCAGACTTCCAAAATGCGTTTGTTCTACTAACAAACGTAAAATCCAAATAAATGCTATTACCGTAAAGCCAGGAATAAGAGCCGCAAACGATTTTCCAACAGCAGGAGGAACTCCATCAGGCATCTTGATGACAATGTCCTTTTGAATAAACCATCTGTAAATTTCCGTAGAAAGAATTGCGACAATCATCGCTACAAAGAGCCCTTTACTTCCCATTAAAGCGGTGGGAATTCCACCGTCTACTAAAATAGCTTCTTTGGCTCCACTTGGAAGAAAGGAAACTTTATACGGAGTAGCAAGTAAAAAAGCTGCAAGTGAAATTGCTCCTGCGGACAAAGCATCCACTCCGTATTTTTCAGCTAACCGATAGGCTATCCCGAAACAAGCAAGCAGCGCCATAATATCGAATGTAGCTCCAACTGGATAGGCCATTTTTGCTGCCCATTCTTTTCCGAAAATCCCTGCCATAAAGTCGTTGTAACCTGGTATCGGTAAATTGGATAAAATTAAAAATACTGAACCGATAATAATGAGCGGCATTGTCAGAACAATACCGTCTCGAAGTGCTTGTAAATGGCGTTGACCCGCCATTTTTCCGGCGATAGGCATGATTTTGTTTTCAAGCATACTATTAAATTTGCTCATGTAGTCCACGCTCCTATTTTGAAACTAGTTGAACCGCAAATTTTAACACTTGTTCTCCATTGCATGTCCCGTAGTGAACAGGATTAATAACGTCAACTGGTACTCCTTTTTCTTCACCTAGCTTTTTAAGCTGCGGCAACAAGTAGCGCACTTGAGGTCCTAATAAAAGTACATCCGCTTGATCAATATGGTTGCGAACAGATTCACCAGGGACCGCCCAAATTTTATACTCCGTGCTTTGGTCCTGAGCGCTTTTTTCCATTTTTGTTACTAGTAAACTTGTAGACATTCCAGCTGCACAACATAATAGAATATTCATTTGTCATTCCCCCGTTTTTTTATTTTGCTATCTGTTTTATTGATAGCTTTATCTTAAAATAAAAGCGCTTACATTTATACACAACCTTTTTCCGTTACTAACGGAAAAATTATATTTGAACATTCAGATAAAAAAGAAGCCCCTCTCTTGGACTTCTTTTTTCATCTAATATTTTTCATAAACACCTCTATAAATTCCTCATAATCCTTGCACTTTACTAAGCGCTGCACGACCTGCTTATCATCCACAACGCGGACTAACAAACTGTACATTTTTTGCAAATCGCCTTGATTATTCGCTTTCACACTTAAAAGGCAAATAAATTGTACGAGGTTTCCTTCCCACATAATCGGTTTTTTCAACGTGCAAATGGCCCAAAACGTCGTATCCGTTTGAGGAACCATAGGATGAGGAATCGCAACGAGATTGCCAAAACTTGTTGGTGATGCAGCTTCTCTTTCAAAAACGGATTCTATAAATTGAGAAGGAACTAGTCCTAGATGAGTTAATTTCTCTCCTAAAAAATGAAGCACTTCTTCTCTTGCTTGAAATTCTTGCTGTAAATATACTAATTCTTTTTTCGTGTATTCTAAGGAAGGCTGCGGTTTATTCTTCATTAAACATTCAATTTTTTTAAAATCATTGTTTCCTAGAATGGTACTTACTTCTACTACAGGAACAGGAAGATGATCTGGAATTGGAATGGTACTAACAATAAAATCTAAAGAATGCAGCGACATTTGGTGAAGCT
This sequence comes from Priestia aryabhattai, assembly GCF_023715685.1. Lineage (NCBI taxonomy): Bacteria > Bacillati > Bacillota > Bacilli > Caryophanales > Bacillaceae > Priestia > Priestia aryabhattai. Next base: position 33,450 of record NZ_JAMBOQ010000003.1, on the reverse strand, counting down.
TATAATACTGTGTTGTTCCTAAAATAGTAAGATTTAATCCAAACGTAGCCTGCAGCTTATATGATAATAGCTTGGCACTCCCTACCCCCGATGCGCATACAATCAAACAGCGCTTAGGCTGATTGATAATTTTCCGACGTTCAATGGCCCCTCCAATATGTAAAGCTAAATAGCCAATTTCCGTTTCATGCATGTCAATTTCAAGGCGATTTTTTAACACTTTTCCAGCTATAATCCCAGCTTCAAAAGCCAGAGGGTAATGGCTCTTAATTCCTTCAAGCATCGGGTTTCGTAGATTCATTCCATATTTATAGCGGTTGATAGCCGGTTTCAAATGCAAGCTCATGCCAAGAATCAACTCTGAATCTTCACTAATTCCTAAATGAAGCTCTTTTTCAATTGCTTCTAATATAGCCGCTGTTAATTCATAAATATTTGTGTCAATAAACTGCTTAACTTCTTTTTCTTCATGATTGCTACTGTTGAGCATTTTTGTACCTAACAAATGGATGGCGATATATGCTGTTTCTGACTTCGGAAAACGAATCTTGAATGCCTTTTCAATTTCCCGCACAATTTCACCTGCTACTTCATATTCTTTGTGCTCCATAATCTCAAGTAAGTCTTCTGAATACAAAGAGATAAAATTTTCTTCTTGTATTCGCTTACAAGCTATTGCTAAATGAATGATTAAATTGTTTAATCCAATGTCTGAAACCATAATATTGTATTGTTTTATTTGATTTAAAATGTGGGCTTTAATCGTTAAGATTGATTCTTGGGGAAGAATGGATATTTCATTGTATACCATATCTACTTCTTTATCTTTTCGGTTGAATATGTACTCAGACATACAAAATCTCATTTTCATTTCGTCCCCTTTAGCTTTCAAGCCATAGTTAGGACGTTTTTCTAAAAGAATATCATACTTACACAGCTGTTTTTTAACATCTCTTAAATCGTTTTGAACCGTTGACTTGCTAATATACAACTCGTCTGCTAAATCTTCGAGCTTCAAATATTCGTCTGCTAGCAGCAGTCTTTTAATTAAATAATGCACGCGGTCATCAGGAACGGTTGGAATAGAAGTTGAATCAAATAATTGATTAGCCGAAAGTTCTTTTAATAGCTGATGAAACTGTTTTTCATCTAAAACGTTAAGTTCATATCCCGTCCCTCGAGCTGATTTAATTTTGGCTCCGTACTGAGACAAAATGTCATCTAGCTGTTTTATATCGGTTCGAATAGTTCGAGAAGATACCTGATTTACTGTTGCTAAATATTCGCTCGTAACGGTTGATAATGTAGAATGTACGGACATTAGTTCTCGTAATATGACGATCATTCTTGAATTAAGCATGTTTGCTTCTCTCCATTCCCAGAAGATTTTCCCCTTATAAAACAAATTAAAAGGGCTGGTTATTTTAAACAAAAACAAAAAACACCTAAACAGCAACAAACAGAAACTACCTTTTCTGTCCTTGCAGCTTAGGTTTTGCCTGCTCCATCAGTAACAACCCTAAAACAATAGAAATAAATGTCTTTATTTGTAATCTATCATTCTTTCTGTTTTTTTTCAATTTCAACTAAAGCGTTAGGCTTAGTGGCATTAATAGAATTTATGTGGTCTGTTCATGCCGATGTAGCCCCAATACAAATGTACGAATTAAAAAATCTAGTGTCTCATCAGTACTTAACGGCATTCCAAATCCCCCTTGCTGCTCCAAAGAAGAAAAACCATGTAAAATGCTACGAAGACTTCTAACAGCATGAAGAGCTTCATTTTCCGGAAGATGATACGGTTTTAACACATCCAACACTAAAAACACAATGTGATCAGATGCTTTTTGTACTTCTTCATCTTGTATCCTTGATGCTACCGTTGCCGTTGCTTCGTATATTCCCGGAGACTTTCTTACAAATGAAACGTACGCTTTACTTAACTGATAAACAGCGTCTTCTGCAGAAGCATGTTCAACAGCACTTTTTAGAAGATGATATAGCTGTTGCAGTCCACTTAAAGCCAGTTCTTTACGCAGTTCTTCTAACCCTTGTATATGATTATATAAAGACGGGGGACGTACACCTAATTCTTTGGCTAATGAAGCAATTGTAACAGCATAAAACCCTTCACGATTAGCTAAGTTTACACCCGTTTGAACAACCTTTCTGAAATCTAGTCCCTGTCTTGGCGACATCTCTTCATCTCCTTTTTCCCATTTTTACTTTTGCTTGTTGTATTGCTTTTCCCATCGATTTTAGCGGCTGAGAAAGGAGACTTCCGTGTCCAACAGCAAGAAGTGACGGGTTTAGTTGATATAGCTTTTCTGCACTTTTAAGCGACAGCTCCTTGCTCCACGTTCCAAAAGCAGGAAACGGAAACAATGGTTTTAACTGACCTGATACCGCAACTCCTCCTCGCACTTGGAAAGAATCTCCGGCAATTAATGCGTTCGTTCTCTGGTCTAAAAAAGCCATAGACCCAGGTGTATGTCCAGGTGTAGAAATAGGAGCAAGTGAGCCTATATAAGACTCTTCTTCGATGAAATGATCAATTTTAGTTGAAATCTTTCCTAGTTTTGGTACTCCTCCACGAATTGGGTGTTGAGGTTCTTCAGAATCGAGTGTGAAATCTCCTGAAAATAATCGATAATCTCTTTGCGACATATAAACAGAAGCATTTGGCAAACTTTTCTTCAAAGTATCAATCGCTCCGATGTGATCTTCATGAGTATGTGTAAAAACAATTCGAGTAATCGGTTTTCCAATTTGATCTGCAGCTTTCAAAATACCTGACGCGCTGTAAGGAAGAGCTGCATCAATTAATGTAAGGCTATCTTTCTCTTCGATTAAATAACAATTCACTGGAAAAAAGCGAGACAAAAACGTCAGTTGATACAACATTTTCTCACGAACTATTCTCATTTCCTCATCCCCTATTATTAAAATAAAAACTAATGATATTAGTTTTTATTTTAACTAACACCATTAGTTTTATCAATCATAGATTGAAAAAAAACAAAAAAAAGATAGGTGCATTAGCACCCATCTATCAAAACTAAACGTCTTTTCTTTCTCCTGTAGCAGCCACTACGATCACACTGCCTTTCTTTAACTCTTCTTCATATTTTTTTGTTTCGTCTTTTGATAAGCCTAGTGAAGCCATTTTTGTTCGAAGCTCATCTTCTCTTGTTAAAAATAAACTCGCTGCTGAATGTAAAGGACCTTCTTCAGACAGTCGAATAATATTTGTGTCCGTTACTTCTGTTAAATCTTTAGAATTTTCCTTGTCATAAGTAAACACGTATACTTCATTCTTCTCAAAACCTTTGTCTGCAAATTGATTAACTGCTTCGTTAATATTCGCTCCGTTTTCTACTACTTCAACATGTTTCCTTATTTATAACCTCCTGTTTCTATCGCACATCTTTTTTTATACTTAGCAAAAGAATAAACTTATTACTACTATATATACCCGTTTTCAGAAAGGAAAACCCGCATTTAGCGCTTTGCAGAGAGTTTGAAACTTATTCCACAGTATCCTTTACTTAGTTAGATGTATACCTCTTTCGTTTAAAGTATCTAAAACGATCATTCAGCTGATTTTCAGTTAACTTTCATAAGAAATTCATCTACATTGCTTATCATAATAAAGGAAAAAGACGCTAATTAGATACTTTATACGCATAATGAATGTCTGTGTCAGAGTAAGCCGGATATGAATTGAATAATTCATGCCCGGTTTTTTACATGAAAGAACTTCTAACAATATCCTGTTCTTGCGCTTGACAACATACTATAATTCTCCATATTAACTAAAAATTCAGGTTATATAGGAGGTTTCACAAATGAACAGCCATCCACAACCACAGTTAAAAAAAGAGTTAAAGATCCGGCACATCACCATGATTTCTCTTGGAGGAATTATTGGGGCTGGATTGTTTATCGGAAGCGGATCACTCATTAACACCGCTGGACCGGGCTCTATTTTTTCGTACGCATTTGCTGGTTTGCTCGTTATTTTAGTCATGCGAATGCTTGGCGAAATGTCTACTGCAAATCCTTCCAGCGGTTCTTTTTCCACTTATGCAAAAGAGGCATTAGGCCCTTGGGCCGGCTACACGATTGGCTGGCTCTACTGGTTTTTCTGGGTTATCGTCATTGCTGTTGAAGCCATTGCAGGTGCAAATATTATTCAATACTGGTTCCCGTCTTTACCGTCTTGGGGAGTAAGCCTTGCTCTTACTTTTTTATTAACGATGACTAACCTGTACTCTGTTAAATCTTTCGGAGAATTTGAATATTGGTTTTCTCTCATTAAAGTCGTCAGCATCGTTCTTTTTTTACTTTTAGGTATAGCTATTATTTGTGGATTCATTCCAGGAATCGATTCTCCCGGCACTTCCAACCTTTTGCACAAAGGCGGTTTTTTACCAAATGGAATTAGCTCTGTATTTTTAGGCATTGCCCTTGTCATGTTCTCCTTTATGGGAACAGAAATTGTCGCAACCGCGGCAGGTGAATCTTCTCAGCCTGAAAAAGCCATTACCATCGCGACCAATACCGTTATTTATCGCATTTTGTTTTTCTATTTAGGATCTATTTTTATTTTAGTAACGGTTCTTCCATGGAATTCATCAAGCTTAATGAAAAGCCCATTTGTATCTATTCTTGAATTAGTGAATATACCTGCCGCAGCTCAAATTATGAACTTTATTATTTTAACAGCCGTCCTTTCCTGTCTGAATTCTGGTCTCTACACAAGTTCTCGCATGCTGTTTTCCATGTCTCAAAATGGTGATGCGCCAACAAGATTTTCAAAATTAAATAAAAAAAGCGTACCGGTTAGCGCGATATTAGCATGTACAGTTATCTCGTACATTAGCGTCATCTTTAACTACATTTCACCAGATAAAATCTTTTTGTTCTTAGTGAATGCATCAGGCGGCGTAGCGCTTCTTGTATATCTTGTTATTGCATTTTCACAGATTAAAATGAGAAAAAAATATGAAAAAGAAAATCCTGAAGCATTAAAAATTAGAATGTGGTTATTTCCTTACTTAACTTACGCTACAATTCTTGCTATCACTAGTATTTTTATTGCCATGGCATTTATTGATTCATTACGTTCCCAGTTCTTCTTAACTCTTTTAATTGCTGTACTCGTCGTAGGTTCTTTTTTCTTTCAACGTACAAAAGTGACAAGCAGCTTAGCAGCAAAAGAAAATACATCAAAATAAAAGAAGCTGTTCCTTTTGGAACAGCTTTTTTTCGTTAACCGGATAAATCCCCTACAATTTTTGTTCCGTGTAATTCAGTTGCTTTTGTTTCTTTCATAACCCGATCCGCGTTGCCTTCATGAATTCCTCCGCCTGGCAGAATAACAATACGGTCATTAGCATATATGATAAGTTCTCGAATCATATGCAAGTTTTGTAAAGCAGATCCTTTCCCACCTTTGGTCAAAATACGGTCTGCTCCCAATTCGCTAAGTGCATCAATTGCTTTGTATTTATCATGAATCTCATCAAATGCCATATGAAACGTAACGCTTAAAGGACGAGCTTCTGTTATTAACTCTTTAGTACGCCCATAATCGATTTCACTTTCTTCTGTTAAAATACCAAATACTACTCCATTTACTCCAAGGTCCTTACATGCTTTAACGTCTTTTTTCATAATTTGAAATTCTGCTTCGGAATATACAAAGTTACCGCTTCTTGGGCGAATAATCACATTGATATCTGTATAAAGATGTTCGCTTGCATATTGAATGGTGCCATAACTTGGCGTAGTGCCTCCTTGACTGAGATTGTCACATAATTCGATGCGTTCTGCTCCTAGCTTTTCGGCTTTTTTTGCTTGCTCATACCCTTCTACACACGCTTCTTTTATGTACTTCATACTCTCAACTCCCTTATTGGCTGTACAAATAAAGCCCATCTTTAAAAAGATGGACTTCCTTCTGCTATTTAATCGCTTTATGAACTTTTAATTTCTTTCCTTTAATTGTTTTGTTTTTCATTGCTTGTAACACTTTTGGGCCTTTTCCATTCAAAATCTCCACATAAGAGACATTTTCTTGAATCGTAATAATCCCAATATCGTCTGCGGTTACCCCGTCTAACTTCGCAATTGTTCCTACAAAATCGACCGCGCGAATTTTCTTTTTCTTTCCTCCGTTAAAATACAGCTTCATAATGTCTTTATTTAATGACTCGCTTTTATCTTTTTTGACTTCTGGACGCTCATTGATTTTTTCAGTAAAAGCTGCTGCTGCCTGCTGTACTTCTTCTTCAGAAGGAGGAATGGATGTTGGAATCGAAAAACCGATATATTCTTCAATTTCCGATAGCATTCTCTCTTCATAAGGCGTTACAAATGTGATAGCTTTCCCTTTTTTACCGGCACGTCCCGTTCTTCCTGTACGGTGAACGTAACTTTCTTTTTCTAACGGAAGGTCATAGTTAATAACGTGTGTGATATTATCAATATCAATTCCTCTCGCAGCTACATCTGTCGCCACTAAATAGCGGAATTTTCCTTTTTTGAAATCATTCATAACCTCAAAACGGTCTTCTTGCACCATTGCACCATGAATTTTATCACAAGGATATCCAAGATTATCCAAATCATCTAACAGGGTGTTCACCTGCTCTTGCGTGCGGCAAAAAATGATGCAGCTGTCCGGGTTTTCTACTGTGATTACGTCTTTCAGCAGTTTAAATTTACGTTCATTTTCTACTGATATAATAGAATGGTCAATCGTGCTTGTTGTCAAACCATTCGCTTTGATTTCAACATCAACCGGCTCTTTCATATATTTGCGAGACAGCTCTTCAATATCTTCAGGAAGTGTAGCCGAGAAAAGCATAGTTACACGCTCACTAGGAAGATGTTGAATAATTGCTTCTACTTGATCAATAAAACCCATATTTAGCATTTCATCTGCTTCATCAATAACTAAATAACGAATTTTCTCTAATGCAAGCGTTTCTTTTTCAATATGATCAAGTACTCGTCCAGGCGTACCCACGACAATATGTGTTTTTTGTTTTAATTCTACTTTTTGCTTGGCAAATGGTGATTTTCCGTAGACAGCTGCTGCTTTAATTCGCTTAAAACGGCCGATATTTGTAATATCTTCTTTTACTTGCGCAGCCAGCTCTCGTGTAGGTGTTAACACTAGGGCTTGGGGTTTATTTTCTTCCCAGTTAACTAATTCACACAGTGGAATGCCAAAGGAAGCTGTTTTTCCACTTCCTGTTTGAGACTTCACGACAACATCTCTCTCTTCTAGCGCAATAGGAAGCACCTTGCTTTGTACTTCTGTAGGATGATTGTATTGCAAACTAGAAAGTGCCTTAACTACCTTATCACTAAGACCGTATTGACTAAAACTTCTTTGATTCATTTTGTACCCTCATTTATTTTAAATTAGTGATTATCTTTATCATGACCCGATGCACTATGTTTCATTATACTTTAATTCTTCTATACGCGCTCAAAATTCAAAATCATAAAAGCCGCTTTTCTTCTAATGCAAAAGCGGCTTTTGTATATACACTCATTTTTGAAGTCAAACTTATTTTCATCTCATACATCTACAATATAAAAAAGTCAGTAAAATAACTAGGAAATAATAAGGTAATAACGGGTACTATTAATGGCTTGTTTTGAATATGTAATGTAATCCGTGTAATCTATCCACTCGTATCTATCTAATTTCCTTTCTAACTTTTCATTAATTTCGTCTTCAATTTCGTGCATTAAAGTAACCGTTTCAAAAATAGTCATTCCAAAACGATTGGCTGCTTGGTGATGAGGAGACTGTTCTTTAAGAAGTGTTAAAAACTGTTCTTTCGTCTCAGCCTTTTGTGCTAAATGATCTTCGACTCCTTCAATAAATTGATATAGCATTCGTTTGTTAATCGAAAGAGAAGCAATAATATTTCTTGCGAAAACCTCCATCATCTTTTCATTCATCGTCGCTCCACCCTTCATCGTTACAACAAATCATCGTTTCATTTATTATAAACGCAATGATTACGATTTACAATATGGAATTCTTCCTATATCCTCTATCTTCAACTAACGAAAGAGAAAAAAGGAAAAAATTAATTAACAATTTTTTAAAATAGGGCTATGGGAAATTATCTTTTTTTATTATAATCTATCTGTACGATGTTGCTATGCAACTTCATGCCTAATTAACATAATACCAATAATTTTTAAATCTTGATTTTTATGGTTATATCTAAGCTAAATTAAATATAAACTGAAGGAGGGTAAACAACCCTTGGTATTTGCAATTATTTATGAATTTTTATCTTCTCTACTAATCAAACCGGAATCAGAAACTAAAAAACGCGTTAGTTAGACTAGCAATTCATATAGGAAAGATAAAGCCCATCAACTTATTAAGTAAATGGGCTTTTTGTTCACTTTACTTTTTAAATTTATAAGGCAATGTGGTTACAATGACATTTTTCCGGTAAAGAAGGTGTGCTCTTAGTAATAAGCTTGATTGGTTATGCAACGCGTTATGCCAGCTTTTTCTTGTGATAAATTGCGGAATTAAAACAGTGACAGCCATATGGCTATCATCAGCTCGCTCTTCTACACGATCAATAAAGCGTAAAAGAGGTCCAACTAAGCTTCGATATTGTGAGTAGAATGTAACTAAGCGTATATCAGGATATCGTTCGTTCCATATCTCTTCCATTCTCTTTTCACTTTCACGGTCAAATGCCACATGGACCGCAATAACTGTGTCTCCAATAATTTTCGCATAGTTAATTGAATTCTCGACAGCCCTTGTTAAGCCTGCAACCGGTATAATGACTACATTTCCTTCTAGTGCTAATGCTTCTTTGTCTCCTGGCTTGATGCGAAGTTGCTTTCCTACCTCTACGTAATGGTTCTTAATACGGTGAAACAGATAGACGATAAGAGGTAAGAAGATTAAAACAGCCCACACTTGTGAGAATTTTGTTGTAAAGAAAATAATCAGTACAGTGAAGCTAATAAAAGCCCCTATAAAATTAGTCACTAATTTCCCTTGCCAGCCAGCTGGTTTTTCTCTTAGCCATTTTACAATCATGCCTGTTTGAGATAGCGTAAATGGAATGAATACTCCAACGGCATATAAAGGAATTAACCGTTCTGTATTACCTTGAAATGCTATGATGAGCGCAATAGAGGCAATTCCAAGGGTCACAATCCCATTTGAATAGCCTAAACGATCACCACGTATCGTAAACATACGAGGAATATACTTATCTACAGCTAAATTAACAGCCAGTAAAGGAAAGGCTGAAAAGCCTGTATTAGCAGCTAATACTAAAATTAAAGCCGTTGTACCCTGAACAAAATAATAGAAACCATTTCGTCCAAACACTTGGGAAGCAAGCTGTGAAACAACCGTCTCCTCTGCTTTAGGTACAATTCCAAACCAATAAGCCAAGAACATTACACCTGAAAACAGAATAGCTAAAATAACGCCCATTGCAACAAGCGTACGAACCGCATTTCTTGCAGCTGGCTGTCTAAAGTTTGTTACAGCATTTGAAATAGCTTCTACGCCTGTAAGAGCTGAACACCCTGATGAAAAAGCTCGTAATAGTAAAAATAAGCTGATTCCTGGCACTGCAGTCCCGATGGCAGGATGAATGTCAGGAGAGATCTGACCAGTCGCTACTTTCCACATTCCTATCCCTATTAATAAAAGTAATGCAAGAACAAACAAATAAACAGGATACGCTAATGCTGACGCAGATTCCGTTACTCCTCTTAGATTCAAAACCATAATAAAAATAACCAATAAGCAAGCGATTATGACCCTATAGTCATGAAGAACAGGAAAAGCAGACGTTAACGCATCAGTTCCAGATGAAATACTTACAGATACGGTTAAAATATAGTCTACTAATAGAGATCCTCCAGCAATAAGCCCTGCATTCTCTCCAAGGTTATGTTTAGATACAACATAAGCGCCACCACCTTCTGGAAAGGCATAAATAATTTGTCGGTAAGAAAGGATAAGTGCTGTTAAAAGAATAAGTACACCAATACCAATTGGGATAGAGTACCAAAATGCTATCATCCCAATTGTGGCAAGCACAATAAGGACTTGTTCTGGGCCGTACGCCACGGATGAAAGTGCATCGGATGAAAGAATAGCTAAGGCCTTGATCTTATTTAACTTTTGTTCACCTAGCTCCTTTGATTTAAGTGGCCTCCCAATTAATAAACGTTTTATGGATGAATAACTCATCTAAACTCCTCCTGGAACCTTTGCCATTTACCTATATTGGTTTACTCTCATCATTCCCTATCTCAGAAAAAAAACACAAAAAAGAACACTAAGGTTCTGCTTAGTGTTCTTTCCAGGACAAATAAAAGCAAACCTTCTCTCCAAACGCTGATGAGGTTAGCTGTCGGATTCGGGCCTTTAGAGTAGCCCTACCTTCTTTTAGAAGGATTCACCCCAAGTGCAAGTGCACAAAAATGGGTCCCCCACTCCTTAGTGGATTAAGCGATAAAAGGTATGAAAATAGCAAGATCATATATGTATGTTAGGTACTATACGCCTGAGTTTTACATTTGTAAAGAGGGTATCAATTAAAATGAATATTTCCTATACTTTCTTTATAATATCTTTTTGTTACAGATTACGTAATTAAATTCCATGTCTCGATTTTCCCTCAATAGAAATAAATTTTTGCAATACAATTTTCACAAAGATTCCAATCAAAATATAAAATGGTACAGAATAAATGTGTTCCCATTTCAGTAATTTATATATTCCTAACCATTTAAAAATGCTTCCCCCACAAAGGAAGCAAAAAAAGCAAAGACTGTGATTGCTAATATATACTTATTCCACTTTAGAAGTCCAATGAACTTATTTTATTTCTTTGTAATCGATGTAGGGGTCGTTTTTATCTCTTATTGGCTTACAAAATTGGTAATGAAAATAAGTCAAGAGAGAAATGTAAGACCATTATGAGGGGTAGACAAAAGATTATTGGCTTAGAAGGGTGCTGGTATAAGATTAATGAAAAGATATATAGTATAAAAAACAATTAAAGGGCACAAACTACGAATGGTCGGCAACTTGCTTTGCTGACGGATCGTTTCTCCTTTCAAGTTTAAAGTTGTAAAAACACCCTCCTGTACGAGTGTTTTTGATTTTTATGGGGTATAGTTTCAAAGAGAAAATGCAATAATGAATATAAAAGGAGCTTGACTATATCCTTTTACTAACGACTCATTACCTTTGTGTATAGTATGTATTTCATAAAAAGCGCCCCCTTTTTGGGGTATTTTTTATTTACATCCCTCTAATAGGCATTGTTTATATATCAACAGTAAGCATATAGAAATACGAACTCCTTGTCTTGTAATGCGTATTTTATGCCTTAAAATATGATTATAAAGGTTTTAATAGCCCTTTTATTTCATATATTTAATGAGAAATATAGAATTTATGCTATAACGGTAACGGGAATGATACGTGAATGTTTTAATGTATTCAACGTAGCAAAGAGCCACTTGTTTTATACAAGTGGCTTCTTATATTAGCTATGTTTTAAATAAAACCTACTAATCATTTAACCCTTTTCCGTTGAGAATGTTCTCCATATATTTCTCAATCCTTGCTTCTCGAGTCTTAGATTGTTTAGCTGTAGAAAAATAAAGAATATATGCTCTTTGCCGTCCTGGAGTCAATGCTTCAAAAGATGTTTTCAGAGAAGGAATTTCATCAAATTTATGTTGAAGTTCTTCAGGGATCATCAATTCTTCCGGTTTTTTAACTTTCACTTTCAAACCGGCTTTTTCAACTTCAATGGCCTCATAAATATAAGCTTTCAAGATGGCTTCCTTTTCAACTATTTCCTGCACATTGGTAAACCGAATCTGACGCGCTCCTTGTACATTCTCTGTTTGTTGGATTAGAACGCCATGAGAATCCTGTAACAAAGCACCCTTAGGAAACAGAAGTGCACAATATTCTTTAAACCCATGTATTAAAACGATATTTTTTTCTCAAACGTGTAGCAAGGATTCATCCACTTAAATTCTTCAATCAACTCACAGTCAAGAACAATGTTTCTCAGCGTCTCATATTCTTCTTTCCACTTTTTAGCTTTACTTAAAAATTCATCAACTTTAGGATTTGTTCTACTATTTGCCATTAAGGAACACTCCTGTTCAATTTTTCAATCAGTCACCCTAACACCCGTACAGTCCATCATCAAATTATTTGACTGTGATAATATTCTCCAAATTTATGAAATGCCCTTCTTCAATCAACGTGAAATTAATTAATTCTATTTGATCGTCTGTTTAAAGAGGTTGAGGGACATCTACTTGCCTGTTTATAACTTTCTTTAACCCTATGTACTGTTCTGGCATGCTTGCGAAATCTCTCCTTGAATGGATTCACCACATGGATATATGTAATCTTAGAAATAGAAACCACTTGCGATATGCAAGTGGTTTTTATGTGTGAAATTTAAGGTAATTACATTTGTTATTGCTCAGCATTATAAAATTTCAGCTACAACAAATTAAACTTTATTCTACTGAAAACAAACCTTTTTCAAATAATGTTATTATCATATCAAAGGTTTAGAGATCTTTTGAAATTTTCGTGGTATTTTTACACTAGAACCTGAATCTTTATATCCTATCTAAGATAGGTGGTATTTCTTTGGGATCAACCATAACCTCTATAACTGAAGGGATATTTTTATATTCCAACGTTTGTCTAATAGCATCCTCTATTTCGCTTTTATTTCTACACCTATAAGCAATAGCTCCCAATGATTCTGCAAATTTCTTAATATTAGTTTTTTCTTTATACTTGGCTCCAACCGAGCGATTTAACCATTGTTTCATCCCTTTATCAACCATATCTAAACCGCCATTGTTAAATACAACAAATACTACTGCAACGCCTTCATTTACAGCTGATGCGATTTCGGTACCATGCATGAGTGTACATCCATCGCCAGTGAGGCATACAATAGGTTTCTGTGGTGAAGCTATTTTAGCACCTATTGCATAACCAATAGCATGTCCCATAGTACCAAACACATCATCAAAAAAGAAAGTGCCAGGCTCATAGATATCATAGTGCTTAATAGCAAAAAAAGTATGACTTCCATCATCCCCAAATAATATTGTTTCATCTGGTAAATATCTACGAAGCTCTTTAATTGCACTAGCTGCTGATATATAATGTGAACTTTCACTTAGCTCTTCAGTTTGATTTTTTTCATTCCCTTGTTCTTGAGCAAGTAAATTAATTGGTGCTAAGGGAGTTGATCTCATACCATTCACTTTCTTTTTGAGCTCTTCTAAGTTTCTTTTTGCATCTCCTTGGATAACTAGGGTTGGAACTGAAATTGATTTCCCTGAAAAGGTGGAGTCTATATCAAATTGAATAATTTTCTTAGGCTTATAACTCTCCTTGAATCCTGCTAAAGACATATCGCTTAACTTGCTTCCAATTACAATCATGAGATCTATATTAGATTGCAAATACTTCGTCGCTCTTTCTGTACCACCTAAGCCAAATGCACCTAAAGATAAAGAATGATTAGTAGAAAAAGTACCTTTTCCACCAGGAGTTGTAATCACCGGAATCCCCCATTTTTCAGCAAGCCATTTCACTTCCTCATAAGCTTTAGAAATCTGTACACCTTTTCCTAAAAATAATATTGGATTTTCAGCTTGATTTAATTGGTGTATTACTTTCTCCAATTGTGTTGATACGACAGGAACCTCTCTCGGTAATTCAAATTTGAAAGGATTAATTTCTTCTAATAAAACTTCAAAGGGAATAGAAAGATGCACCGGACCTTTAACCCCCACACATGCTTTTTCAATAGCATGTTTAAAATATAATTCAAACTGTTCTTTGCGCTCAACTCGTGCACTAAATAACGTTACGGGCTCAAACATTTTTACTAAATCTGTTCCAAACATTGAGGAATCTTGCCCTAAAGCTTTTCCCGTATCTTTTATGGACGGATGGCCTGTAATAAACAAAACAGGAAGATGATAGGCTTTAGCCTGACCAGCAGATGTCAAAAGATTTGTTCCTCCAGGACCAGAGGTTCCTATTGCAACCCCAATAGTATCTTTTATCAATGAATAGCCTGATGCTGCAAAACCTGCTCCATTTTCATGCCTAGTAACTATAAATTCTAGCCCGTTGTCCTCTATTTCAGTTAATATAGGAACGATAGATTTACCAGGGATCCCAAAGATATGAGTAACTCCCCATTCTTTAAAATGATCAATCAATAAAGAAACTACTGTTTTCATGTTAGTCATATACCTTCCTGTTGAGAGTAAGCTGGCAAATAAAGCGTAAAAGTTGAACCCTTATCTTTTATAGAATTAACCCTAATTTTTCCACCATGGGATTCAATAATTTGATAAGAAATATGTAAACCAAGCCCTATTCCCCTTTCTTTTGTGGAAAAAAAGGGCTTAGATATGCTTTTTAGCTCTTTTGCGGTCATTCCAACCCCATTATCTCGAACGACAATTTTTATTTGTTCTGTTTCTTCGTTAAAATCTAGAGATACTGTTATTTCTCCACCATCTTGCATTGCATCAATAGCATTTTGAAGTAGATTAATCAGCACTTGTTTAATTTGTGATTCATCTACTTTAGTTTTTAACGAATTTCTCTTATTTTCATATTTAATTGCAATATTATGTAATAGAGCATGACTTTTTACAAGGGCAATTGTATTTTTTATTAATACATCAATATCACATGACTTTCGTTTAAATAACGTAGGCTTCCCTAATGAAGCAAATTGATTAGTTAAATCTTTTATTCTTTCCAATTCTTTAGATATAATGTTTAAATATTTTTCTTGGGTATTGAGGTCTATATCTTGCTTCTGTAAAAGTTGAATCAAACCAATAATAGCTGTTAGAGGATTTTTAATTTCATGTGCAAAGCCAGTTCCCAGTACCCCTAAGGTAGATAGCTTTTCTGATGCAATAACTTGCTCCTGTAGTTTATAAAATTCACTCATATCTCTAAATTGTAGAAAAGCCCCATTTAACTTTTGATAACTATCAAATAAAGGTAAGACATCTACTAAGCACCTAATTAAGTTTTCTTTATGTTCATTATCTATATCAATTTCGATATTTTTAAGAGGTTTTTTAGTTTGAAGAACAGAGTCAATATATTTCTGAACTATCTCCGCTTGTTCATTTTCAAAACAACCTGTGAAATTCTCTTGGGCTTCAAATAAATTCTTTGCAGCCTCATTAAAATCTCTTATTTTCCCTTTTGTATCTGTGATCAAAACACCATCTTGAGTTGAATGCATAAGTATTTGATTTAATAAATCTAACTTGTAATTTTGTTCTTGGAGCTTTAATTCACGTTCGATTGAATCAATAGCTGAAGATAGAAGCCCTAAATGTAAAGAGCTAGCATAATCAATAGTCGTCATTAACGAGATAGTGCCACTTAATACTTTAGAAGGAGAATAATAAAAAGGTGCAGAAAAACATGCTGCGCTATGTAGTACTTCTTGAAAATGATTTTTACCAATAATCTCAACAGGCTTCTTTAACTGAAGAGCTAACGAAATAGAATTAGTTCCAACATCTTTCTCATCAAACCGCACTCCAGGTGTTATTCCTAGATTATCAACCATTTGTTGAATAGTTTTGTCTCCATACATGTCTAAGATAAATCCACTTTCATTAGAAACTACCACTAATGTAGGAATTCCTTTTGAATATTCTAAAATTTTCTCCATGAAATACCTTGTTACTTGGAGGATACTTTCATATTTAGAATTTTGTCGTTGTAATTCTTTTCTTACTAAACACACTTTGGGAATTGGTATATCTTTAGGGTTTAAATGATATAATGTTTCACATCTTTCATGTGATTGTATTATATACTTTTCTGTAGTTTCCAAAGTTGATGCCTCCCAAACTTATATATCCGCATATTCTTCTTAATTAAGTACATTTTTAAATATTAATCCATTATCTTACGAGATATTACTTTATGACTAGTTTGATATCTAGATATATATTAGTCAATGGAATTTATCATTTTTTGATAAGTGAAAATTTTCTTATCTAATTCTTGACTTATTTTAAGGATGTCTCCATCACAATATTCGTGATTTTCCTTTGCTAAGTTATAAATCATTTTTTGTAAAGCTATAATCTCCTCTTCTAGCTGAGATAGTTTCATTGAGGTCCTTCATCCTCCAAGACAGTTTATTTTAACTACCTTATAATACCATCTATTAAGAAATTAATAATTAATTTCTTATATTAATAAAAAACTAATTATCATTGAGGAACACTCCTTTTCAACCTTTTAGTTAGCTAACCATTATCCTCAAGTTCTTCAATTCTTTCTACGGACTTTTAATCTACATTAAATATTCATGACGCCTACATTTTGCGCATCTATTTAAAAAGCTCATTGCACAGTCGAATTTATTTTGAAACAAATTTCTTGGATAAATGATTATTATGTTTCATATAAAAAAGGGAACACCTGCTAACCAGGAAGTTCCCTTTTTATTTCGCCAGATAAAAATACATTAAAACAAAGATTAAATAGGCTACGATGGGGGGCAAAGTTTTTTTCAACCGACTACTGTTATATGATCTATAGGAGTTGCATTGAATAAATAGGGATAGCTACCATCACCTACAACTAAAATGTTGTATTCGCAGCTCTACCATACTACTCCAGAGTTAATCATAACTCCTCGATAACCTAACCTCCATAAACACTAGCACATGTATCAGGTTTTGGTTCATAATAACAATGATTTTTAAATTGACCAGATGCAGGTTGCCCGTACCATGTTGGAGGGCACGGAGCATGTGGATTAAAATACCAAAGAGCAAATTTCGCTGGGTGTTGTCTCCAATAATCCAAATTCTGCTTTGCTAATCTTCTTTCAACACCTCTCGCTCTTTGATAAAATACATTCCCTTTTTGAACAGCTTCAAACGAATAATTCCCCCCCTGTACTTGATAAATGACTTGTGACACGGTTCTTAAATTTCTAAAGTCTAAACAATTTGCTGCAAGACGATTAACAATTACATTTCCAACATATAACATCCCTTGTCTTCCTTCACCTTCAGCTTCTGCTCGCATCATTCTTGCCATTAAGTTAATGTCTGAACTTCGGTAATTTACTCTTGGCATTTATTCACCCCCAAAATATAGTATGAAAAGAAGCTTATATTGATGTCATTGTTTATAAGATAGCAATGCTTAGTTTTTACATATCATCGCGCATATTTAATCATTACCATTAAATAAATAGATACTGATTAATGAGTGAAGTAGTGATTCTTTAGATACTATGTAGCTACCGCAGTAAGCTTACCTGTCCACTCAAAAAATAACAAAGAACCCTTACTGAAGTAAGGGATGAATAGATAATGATGTAAGATGTGTTTGTTTTTATATGCTGAGGGTTGTCCTAATGGTTTATTCTTTTTATGAAATCGACGAGACATTGGAAGATGTCCAAAAGAATAAAGTAGAGAGTAAGAAAAGTTATATAAATTCACCTTATTACATAAGGAGAAAAACTTTATTAAGGAAAAAAATAACAGGATTAATGGGTTTTAGTCGGGGGTAAAGTCAACTAACTATTTTAAAGGAGAGAATGATTTATGGGAATTATATGGATGCTAATTGTAGGTGGAATTATTGGGTGGCTCGCTGGTTTAATCACAGGGCGTGATGTTCCTGGAGGTATTATCGGTAATATTATCGCAGGTTTTATTGGCTCTTGGTTAGGTAGTCTGATCTTGGGAAGTTGGGGACCAGTCGTTGGTGGTTTTGCAATCATCCCAGCCATTATTGGATCAATCATTTTGGTGTTAATTGTAAGCTTTGTTCTAAGAAAAATGGGCCAAAAAAAGAATCATGGTCATCATGCATAAAAAATTGAAAAACCTAAATTGGAGGGACTAAAGATGAGAGAAGAAAGTAAGTCTGTGTTAGATGATTTTGTTGAAGATAATCAATTTGAATTAGATTCTTACCTTACTTATTTGTTCGATCAAATTAATCATGATATCAAAGTTCTGTCAGAAGCTTAATGAGAAACCAGATATTTTATTATAAAGAAAAAGACAAAAAAATAATAAATCAGAATATAGCATAAGCGACCTTAGTAACTTTGTTTACAATATATAGGGTCGTTTATTGTTATGGAGAATGTTTAAAAATAAAGTGAAGATATTCTTCTTTATAGGCAATGCTTAAAGATTATTGATAACTTTAACTACTGCTTTGGTGGTCCTATCCTTCGATTGAAGCCCTTTCGGAGTGCCAAACGGATGATTGCACATATGATTAAAAAAGGGAGACTCTCTGCTGACAAAAGTCTGTCCACTATCAAAAAGAATGTACATATCTTAATAAGTTAGCTATTTATTAAATCATTTCATAATAAAGGAGATGGAAGTGTGTTTGGATTCAGTGATATGCCTAAGTTCTTGTTTTCATTCTTACTTGTACTACCACTTGTATCTCTTGTTCATCAATTAGGTCATTCTATCATGGCAATCTTTTTTGGAGGGAGAGTGGATTTTACAATTGGAAAAGGAAAAACGATTTTTAAATGGAGAAAAGTTAAAATAAAATCAGTTTACTTTTTGGATTCTTTTTGTGTATATGAAAAACTAAAATACGACAACCGATTTACCCATGCTTGTGTCTATGCTGGAGGTGCCATTGCTAATTTAGCTTCTATTTTCCTTATAAATAGTTTAATTATAGCTGACATCCTTCCAGCAAATCTCTTTTTTTACCAGTTTGTCTATTTTTCTGTTTATTATATTATTTTTTCGCTACTGCCCATTAAATTTTCAGAAACTAATTCAAGCGATGGGCGTGCTATTTATGATGCATTGAGATATGGAAAGATAACATGTAACCCTGATTAATAAAGCTGAAATAATGATGTAAAGCGATGAGCTTACGAAGCTACACGTGATTCACTTTTACGTAATGAAGTAGATGATAAAAATAAAACTACTTTAAATAATATAGATAATTCAGCATTTAATGTTAATATTGATAAATAATTGATACCAAAAAACCTTCTACTCCTGTCAGGTAGAAGGTCATTTGTGTGATTGAAATGTCATTGTATAACCTGCGAGAAAGGTAACACCTTTATTCATTGCCAATAAACTCATAATTTAAACAGATTACATAGGAAAGCCCTCTATCCTATAGATAGAAGGCAAGATAGAAACATACTATAAACAAAGGTAGATGACTTAGATAACTTTACATTTATTTTTATACCCAAAAGGAAAGAACTTAAACAAATAAAAAACCCTTCTACTCATAGAGAGTAGAAGGTCACATGGATCACATACTGCTAAAAAAAGTTAGTTGATTATAGATTTTAACCAAAAAAATAAAATTCAAACACCTTACATAAAAAAATATGTGGTTGGCTTTTATAAGCTGGTGGTTGGCCTAATAGCTTATCTTTTTTATGAACTGGACGAGGGATTGAAAGATGCCTAAACGAATAGAACCGAACGTAGTAAGGATCAGGAGAAGCATGACAAATTGTATGTTCCAGATCCTAAAGTGAAGCAAATAAATGCAAATAGAAAAGAGAAGGGCACAACTCCTTCTCTTTTGGCTATATAATCCTCTATCCTTAGATACTCTTCTTCATTCCACACTCTCTGCATTCCCTCAAGAAAACGCCGCCTGTTACGGAACTTTTGAAGTAAGTTGAGTTACAGCTGTCGCATCTGTCACTTACCTTATCTGGATATTTCTATTTAAAGCTTTCTGTTTTAATTTAAAAAGTTGGGAAGAAAAGAATGTAAAAACCTACATTCTTTCTTTCCAACTTTTTATTTTTCTTCTAAATCAAGGACTGGCACCATACGGTCTTCATCATGTGTTCCTCTCGCATGTACGGTAGCCATACTTGATGTTTCATCTACACTCTTAATCCAAATAGGAACTCCGTGGTAATGAACATCAATTTCCTTAGGAGAAGAAAGAATTTGTTTAGCTCGATTTATTTCCATGTGATCACCTCATTTTTTAGTATGTCCCTGCGATGCATCAATTAAAAGGTAAAGCTATATTTCTCCAACAATAATTTGACTACATGCTATAGAGCAGAAGACTATTTAAATGAAAGAAAGACGGATAGAGATTGATTTTTTTAGTCTGCAATTAGGAACACTAACGAAGTAGATACTGATTACCGAATGAAGTAGCTATTCTTTAGATACTAAATAGCTACCGCAGTAAGGTTGCATGTTTACCCTAATAAACGAAAAGGAAAATTTACCGCAGTAGGTAATCGATAGATGGTCATAGAATATGTGCTCTTTTTTTATGTCGGGGATTGGCCTAGAGGTTTATTTTTTCATGCAATGGACGAGAGATTAAAAGATGTCTCAAGGACTAAAGTAGAACGTAATGAGGAGAAGGGAGAGCTTGGTGAATCAAATCATATGAAACTAATACAAAAAAACCGACAATTGAATGCCAGTTCCTTTGTATTGTATAAATGTAATCATTCTTCATCTTCATAAATAAATAAGCTATTTACCAAGGTCTCAAAATCAGGAGCTAATTCAAAAATAAGTGTGTCTGTTCCCCATTCTAAATCCATATAAATTATAGGAGGATTATCTTTTGTATTCCAATAGTCGAATGCACCCCACCAATGTCCCTCTCCGCATAGTAGAACAATATCTTTTGGTAACTCCCATTCTTCTATATAATAATCACTAGATAAAATGCCTTCTTTCCCTATTCCATAAATCTCAGGGAGATTTACATGATCGTCTGCCCAATTTGTTGGAATAGAGGTAGGGTAGTTACAGTATTTTAAATAGCCCCCATTCTGCATTTTACATAACTCAATATAGGATTCTGGTAACTTCACACCCAACTTCTTTTCTGCTTCGTTGACCATTTCTTCTGTTAATTTTTTTGATTGACTGTATCCATCATCCCAAATGGGCGCTTTTTCTACATTTTATATAAATATTAAAAGTATTATAGCAGAAATAGTTTACCATTTACTTAACAGTATAGACCTTACAGGTATTTTTCTCTTTATAATCTATATAATTGCTCCATCGTTCTCCTTGACTAATATAATCCTCAAATGTAGCGTTTCTGACTACAATATAACCACCACATTCATCTGCGGTCTGTTTCGCAATGGACTGTGTGTCAAAGGGGAACGCAACCAATTCATCATTTGTAAATTCGTAACTGGATATTTCTTTCCTTTTTATGTGTCTACATAATTCAGTTACATAATATAACTTACCTAACTTTATAAAATAGTATCGATATTCTTTGTTAGGCAACTTACTCTCCTCCATTTCTACACCCTTCAGTCGCTTTATAAGTCAATATTAACCTATTACTTGGACTTAAAAACCTAAAATCCTTCAAAAAATCCATAGTTATTAAACATAATTAGAGAAAAGGAAGAAATGGATTACAAGGGCGGTAAAAGGAACCAATAAGTAAGCTACTTAAAAATTCTAGATAACACACAATATAGTCAGGCACTTAGTGTGAACAAATCGCATAAAAAATATTCGTATTTAGAGAGACGGTAAATGAAACGATTTTCACCTACAAAAAGGATGCCAATAGGCATCCTTTTTAGCTTTATTTATAATAAAATGTTTGATTGAACAGATTCTACTGCACGAAATTGTTTGTCCTAAGGCAGTTAATGAATAGAAGATTACGTGTATTAAGATAGACTTTTTTAATTAACTTGAATATATTAATTAGATAAGTGCATGCAAAAGGCTTATAGAATCTCTCTCTTATCTATTTCTTTATCAGCTTTCAAATTTTTCTCCCTTTTTCCTAATTCACTATTTCTGTAACCAAATATAAAGTAAACAATAAGGCCAATCACCAACCAGGTTCCGAATCCAATCCAAGTGGCCATTGGTAAATTAAACATAAGGTAGCCACAAAATAACATAGAGATAATAGGTATAAACGGAACAAATGGGACTTTGAAAGCACGTGGTAGTTCAGGTTGTGTTTTACGCAAAACCAATACGCCTACCGAAACAACCAAGTACGCAAAGAGTGTTCCGATATTAACTAGTTCAGCTAATCTATGTAAAGGGATGAATCCAACAAAAATTGCAACTAGGACTCCTGTAATCCACGTATTTATAATAGGGGCTTTCTTTACTGAATCGACTTTAGACATTGTTTTAGGCAATAAGCCATCCCGACTCATAGCAAAAAACAAACGTGTTTGTGCGTATAAAAGTACAAGTAACACTGTTGTCATTCCTGTCAAAGCTCCTACCGAAATAAAGCCTGCTACCCAATCTTGGTGAATATAGCTTAAAGCAAAAGCTACCGGGTTTTTCACATTTAATTCAGTAAAGGGAACAATACCTGTTAGAATGAAGGAAACAATAATATATAAGATCGTACATATAGCAAGGGAAGAAATAATCCCGATAGGCATATTGCGCTGAGGATTTTTTACTTCTTCGGCTGCAGAAGCTATAGAATCAAAGCCAAGGTAAGCAAAAAAGACAGATGCAGCACCCGCTGTTACCCCAGAGAAACCAAATGGCATAAATGGTGTCCAGTTTTCTGGCTTTACATACCACATTCCAACGACGATGAATAAGAGAACAACAGCAATCTTAATCACAACCATAATATTATTTGCACGTGTAGATTCACGTAAACCACGAGAGAGCAGAAAGGTAATAACTAAAACAGCGGTAATAGCTGGAACATCAATAAAGGTCCCTTTTCCGGGATCGTAAGCACTTGTTATAGCAAGTGGTAATTTCAACCCGAACCCACTTAATAAGCCTTGAAAATAACCTGACCAGCCACTAGCAACCGCCGAAGCTGCAAGTCCATATTCCAACAGTAATGCCCAACCAAGAATCCAGGCCACCATTTCACCGAAAGTAACATAACTGTAAGTGTAAGCGCTACCAGAAATCGGTATAGAAGAAGCAAACTCTGAATAACATAGCGCAGCAAATATACAGGCAAGTCCTGAAAAGATAAACGAAAGAACAAGAGCCGGTCCTGCGTGTTCTGCAGCGGCTACTCCTGTCAAAACAAAAATTCCTGTGCCAATAATGCAGCCAATCCCCATCATTGTTAAATCTTTAGCTCCAAGTACTTTGTTCAAAGATTTATCTGTTTCTTGAACACTGGCCAACATATGAGAAATTGACTTTTTTCGAAATAAATCCATGTAGGTTCTCCCCTCAAAAATGGAATATTTGTTTTATGATTTGCACTTCTTCTAGAATAAGCGTATTAGTGGCCTTAATAATTAAAAAAGGAAAAAATTCACTAATATATCTATTAGATTATTCCCATACCACTTTTCTGTTTTCATGAATACTCATCTTTAAAAAGTTTAATAGCATGCTTCAAGTTATCTTCAATAATGATTAAATAAAAGGGAGCGGGGCGTTTAAATAACGCCCGGCACAAAAAGCATAAAGGTTATGATATCTGCTCTAAAATTTAACCCAGTATATTTTTTCTATTTATACCAGCTCTGCATGTAAGAAGAATCTTCATAACGATGCGCTTGCTTAACGACATGAAGCGGTCGGAATGTATCAATCATAACAGCTAGTTCTCGCGTTTCTTTTTTCCCGATGCTTTCTTCCATTTTCCCTGGGTGTGGACCGTGTGGCAGCCCACTTGGATGAAGAGTAATAGATCCCTCTTCAATTCCACGCCTACTCATAAACTCTCCATCCACATAGTATAATACTTCATCACTTTCTACGTTGCTGTGCACATAAGGAGCCGGAACGGCCTCTGGATGATAATCATATAATCGTGGCACAAATGAACAAATTACATAGTTATGAGCTTCAAATGTTTGGTGAACTGGAGGTGGCTGATGAATTCTACCTGTAATTGGTTCGAAATCATGAATACTAAAAGCATAAGGAAATAAATACCCATCCCAACCTACAGCGTCTAATGGATGAAAGTCAAATAAATAAGAAGTCAACATACCTTGAGCCCGCACACGAACCTCGAATTCTCCTCGTTCATCCTTTGGTTCTAGTTTTTCTGGTGTTCTTAAATCACGCTCACAATAGGGAGAGTGCTCTAGAAGTTGACCATGCTCATTACGATAGCGTTTTGGAGGCATGATAGCTGAGTTTGATTCCACAATGAGAAATCGTGCTTGTTCTGATTCTAGAACTACTCTATATGTAGTACCAATAGGAATAACTAGGTAATCACCTGGAAGGAAAGACAGTTCACCAAAGATACTCTCTATTTTTCCTTTTCCTTCATGAACATACAGCATTTCATCGCCTTCTCCATTGCGATAAAAATATGACATTTGTTGTGTTGGCCGGGCAACTCCAATCGCTACATCATCATTAACCATAAAGATTTTTCTTGCTTCAAGGAAATCTCCTCCTGCTTCGGTTTCCCAAGTGTGAAAGTGACGATGCTTAAGTGCCTCTTTTTCTTCAATCTCATAATGGATTTCTGTGATTTTTTTAGCCTCTCTTACTTGTGTTGGGGGATTGATATGATAAATGAGTGATTGAATACCCGAAAAACCTTTTGTTCCCATCACTTGCTCATAGTATAAGCTCCCGTCTTCTTTTCGGAATTGTGTATGGCGTTTAGCAGGAACCTTCCCCATCTTTACATAATGCGGCATAAACACTGCTCCTCTCTTATTGTATTACTTCGCGAAGTGCTTGGATAAACGCTTCGTTTTCTTCTTTTGTTCCGATTGATACACGAATTGTGTTTGAAAGTCCCAATACTCCTCCGGAACGAACGATAATTCCTTTATGCAGTAACGATTGAAACACATTATCACCAGATGAATTTAGCTTTATCATTACAAAATTACCTTGGGATGGAAAATAGCTGAGACCCATTTTTTCGACCTCTGCTGAAATATATAATCTTCCTTTCTCATTCTCTTTTTTACACTTGCTAACAAACTCTAAATCTTCCAAAGAGGTAATGGCTGCAACTTGTGCCATACGATTAGTGTTAAAGGGTTCCTTTACCTTAATAAGTTCCTGTACAAAATTTGAATGCATCACTCCGTAACCAATACGTAGAGCAGCCAATCCATAAATTTTTGAAAAAGTACGTAAGACAATCAAGTTTGCATGAGAGTGAATAAGTGGCACCGTATCCAAGTGGTCTTCTGCTGTCACATATTCAAAATAAGCTTCATCAACAACAAGCAGTATATGATTAGGAACTTGATCAATAAATGATGTCAGTTCCCTCTTTCCAACAATCGTTCCAGTAGGATTGTTTGGGTTACACACAAAAATCATGCGCGTTTTGTCCGTAATAGCAGCGAGCATACCTCCAAGATCGTGCCCCCCGTTCACAAGTGGTACTTTAATCGCCCTGCCCCCTTCGATGATGACATTCGTTTCATAACGAGGGAATGTGACGTCTGCCATGATAGCCTCGTCTCCAGAACGGATATAGCTGCGTGTGAGCAAACGAAGTACTTCATCTGACCCATTCCCTGTTATAACTTGCTCTTCCTTAACTTCTAATTGTTCCGCTATCTTTTTTACCAGAACAGGCGCTGTTCCTTCCGGGTAAAACATTAAATTTTCCATTTCTTTTATCATGGCCTCTTTTGCCATTGGTGAATAACCTAATGGATTTTCATTCGAAGCAAGTTTAATAATGCGATTAAGACCTAATTCTCGCTTCACTTCTTCAATAGGCTTACCTGGTTTATAAACATCAAGACCTTCTAATTCTTTCCGTGAGATGATTTTATGTTCCAGTAATTCCATGCTTTCCCCCACCCTGTTCTATGTAATTTTGTTACAGACTGATACAGTGAGCTCTCCAACTCTTTTTCTCTACCTTCAAACATAAGTTCTACCTAGTCGTAAAGCCCATCAGTTCACTCTAATCCCTTTGGTCATTCCCAAACACATCTGTCTTGGAGCATACTGAACGAGCTTTACGAGTTAAATGTGGGATAAGGTATAAGATTGTTTAAGGGCTGGTAGAACACGACCTGTCACTTCCCCAAATCCAATCCTATATCCCTCTCCCTGACACCACCCTGTAATCGTTAGCTGATCTCCGTCTTCTAACCAAACTCTTTGCTCTCCATTTTCTATTTCTATCGGCTCAGTTCCCCGCCATGTTAGCTCCAATAAACTTCCTCGCATCTCTTTTTCAGGTCCACTAATTGTTCCCGAAGCAAGCAAATCACCAGGACGTAAATTACACCCCCCTACTGTATGATGAGCAACCTGTTGAGCCATGGACCAGTAAAGATAACGAAAGTTACTTGTAGAGATGGTTTTGGAATTTTTCATTCCTTCTCCCTTAAGATTCACCTCTAAATGAATATCAAATGAACCAGGTTTATTTGTACGTAAATAAGGTAACGGTTCTGGCTCCTGCTCTGGTCCAGCTACTCTAAAAGGCTCGAGAGCTTCAAGTGGCACCACCCAAGGAGAAATTGAAGTAGCAAAGCTCTTGGATAAGAATGGCCCAAGCGGTTGATATTCCCAGGATTGGATATCTCGAGCGCTCCAGTCATTGACTAATACAAGACCGAAGATTTGTTCCTCAGCATTTTCTAAAGCAATGTTTTCCCCTCTCTCATTACCTGGACCAATAAACCATCCCATCTCTAATTCCAAATCAAGTTGACAACTTGGACCAAATAAAGGTGCATTTGCATTCGCTGGTTTCATTTGTCCTTGTGGACGCCTTACATCAGTACCACTAAGAACCACTGAACTAGCTCGTCCATGATACCCAACTGGCAAGTGAGTCCAATTCGGCATGAGGGCATTTTCCTTTCCTCTAAACATAATCCCTACATTAGTTGCATGCTCTTTTGAAGCATAAAAATCTGTATAATCCCCAATTTGTGCAGGCAAAAGCATTTTGACATTTTTTTGAGGAATTAAAGCAATATCACGAAGAGCATAGTTATCCCGTAAAATTGACTCATCTTCACGTAGTAATTGTTGGATACGTCCCCTTACCTCCCGCCATGCTTTAGTTCCAAGAGCCATAAATTCATTAAGGGAAGCTTGTTCAAAAACTCCTTTCCCCTCTACAGCCGTACCATCAAAATATCCCTCAGCGTCTAGCACGGAAAGATCCAATACATAATCACCAATAGCAACTCCAATACGGGGAACCCCCATCATAAGGGGGCGAAATACACCGTAAGGAAGGTTTTGAATGGGAAAATGAGATTTGGGATCTACCTCTATAAATGACTTCATCATCTCAAATCCTCCTCTATACTATAAATTCCTAATGTACGTAAGTCTTCACGGGGCTCGTCGAAACTACAGCTTCCATAGGAACAAAGTAATTTTTCTCGTAATCTTATAATTTCAGAAGTTGGGACGGTTAAATCGTGCCATTGTAATCCTTTATCAGTAAATTTGAAATTCTTTGATTTCTCATCAGCAAGAATTTTTACTGTTGATACTATATCTAGTTTTTTGACATAAGCTAGCATCCCCGCTGTAAAAACATTGAGGAAACCATGCATCTGTGTATTCACTTCTTCACGATACATACGAATTGGATGATGTAATCCCGCTGTAAACTTTAAGGGAATATCTCGATCACGACATCCAACAAGTACGGTTGCTACTTGCTGAGAAGTTGGAAATGCTTCTGCTGTAACTCCGCCAGTCCGTAATTTAAACCCTAGTAAGAGATCGCTTTCATTATTATGCGCAGCAATAATATCCAGAGTTTCAAGTATCTTAGATTTCCAGTCCCTATCTAAAGGCATTGTCGCTTCACAAAAGGTTTGGAGCCCACTCTTGTCTGTTGCTTTTGCAATAGTTTGCAATAAAGCACGGTCAGGTATATGAGGCGGGAGAGGAATCTCACATATGTCAATTTTGATATTCCTCTTATATTCATTATGAAAAGCCCTAACTACTTCAAGATCCGCATGTAGGCTATTTAGACATTCTATCTTATTATTACTCCTAGATCCTAAAGTTGAGATAATTAATGGACGTTCTTTTGAAAACATTGATACATACGGAGTAAGTTGATTTAGTTGTGAGATAGGAATGATAAACCGTCCTAGCATCCATGAATCTTTACACATTTGAAATTCTTTGTAATTTTTTATTGAGATGTCCAGGGATAAATTAGCGGGTGGAAACAACCCAGCATAATCAATTAGATTTGATAAAAAAGCATGGATACTAGCTTTCAATTTCGAGCTCTCGCTCATCTCAACACCACTTTCAGCTATACTCTTTATATTCATGACGTATTCCTCCTTTCTTTCTCATATTTACCAAACAACAAATCTTGAGTTAGCTTTAACTATACCTTAAATATTTCCTCGACGTTCTTGTTCACGTTCAATGGATTCAAATAGTGCTTTAAAATTTCCATCTCCAAATCCTAGGGCACCTTTACGTTGGATAATTTCAATAAACAAAGTCGGACGATCTACAATAGGTTTTGTGAAAATTTGAAGTAAATATCCTTCATCATCGCGATCAACTAAAATACTAAGTTCTTGAAGCTTTTGTAGATCTTCATCAATTTTTCCTACTCGTTCACTTAGTTCTTCATAATAAGTAGCTGGTGTGTCAAGAAACTCTACACCATTGTCTTTCAACGCTTTAACTGTTTTAATAATATCGTTTGTAAGTAATGCTAGATGCTGAACACCTGGGCCTTTGTAAAAGTCTAGGTATTCTTGAATTTGTGATTTTCTTTTTCCTTCCGCTGGCTCATTAATCGGAAACTTAATACGCCCTGTTCCATTCATCATTACTTTAGACATAAGAGCTGAATACTCTGTTGAGATGTTTTCATCATCAAAGTGTTTAAGTACATTGAAACCAAATACTTTTTCGTAATAAGTTGTCCACTCATCCATAATCTCTACGTTTCCTACGATATGGTCAATGCCAATGATTCCCGTAGAAGATGTACCAGTCTCTAATTCATAAGATTGATACCCTGGTAAGAAACTGCCTTTGTAATTTACTGTCTCGACTAACGTATGAACAGTGTCCCCATACGTACCAATAATCGCTTTCTTAACAATTCCATTCTCATCTTCTTCAGACCATGGCTCTCGAATGGCAATTGCTCCTCGCTCAACTGCTCCCTTATATGTCTTTTCAATATCAGAAACTTTTAATGCAATGTCTTTTGTTCCCTCACCATGTAGTTTTACAAATGCAGCGATATCTGTGCTCTCCTCAAGACTTCCCGTAACCACTAGACGAATTGCTCCTTGTTCAAGCACATAAGAAACACGATCACGACAACCTGTCTCTAATCCGCGGTAAGCCTTAATTTTGAAACCAAAGGCATTTGAATAATAATAAGCAGCTTGCTTTGCATTCCCTACATATAGTTCTAAGTGGTGGATGCTTTGCACCGGAAAGATTTCTTCTTTTTTTGTTTTTTTCGTTTCTAATACTTTTTCTGACATTGAAACAACCTCCTATTTTTTAATAGATGAATAGTTTTATTCCCAAATAAGGGGATAATATTTCCAACAATCTAAATATTATAACTAGTTTTCTCATTAAGCAAGCGCTTACATTGAAGCGTTTATTCTGTGAAAGGTTTCCTCCTTAACGTGCTAAAGCACGACTGCGTCGCTGTATACTCTTGCATCTTTTTAAAAATAATTTGTAAAATCATTCTAAATCTTATCAACAAATCATTAGCCTAAAGGAGAGAATGAAATGGAATATACTGTTAAATTTTGCCCTTGTAATTTTGAAGAAGAGCTCTATGATGTAAAAGAGAAATTGCAACAAATTTCAAATGCAGAAATTATAGAAGAAAAATGTTTACTTTATTGCGGCCAATGTTTAGTACAGCCATTTGCAATAGTCAACGGTAAAAACATTGTCAGCGATAGTGTCAATGATCTTCTTGGAAATATTTTAGAACATCTCGAAGAAACAAAGACAAATTGCAGCAAAACAAATCTACAGGTGAATTGTGGAGGGTGTGGAAGTTGTAATTCTAATAAACAACAAGTGCTTCGTTGAACCTTTGATACATATTAGGTATATAATGTTGGACTTATAGTATAGTATCGTCTTGCGTGGAAGAATTTTCTGTTATGGTATTACAAGTCACCTATTTAATTTTTTAACTTATTATCTTAAATTCGGTTTATTTCTAATCATCAAGATTAAAAATGAATTTAACGATTAATTTATTAATATAATAATCATCTATAGTCAAGTATCCTTTTTAGGTTCATGCTAATAGTGTCTTTATAAAGGAATATAGGAACAATTTCATTTGAAGATGGAGTGATGAAAATGGATTTGATTGATCGTAGCTTACTGCAATTTATACAAGAAGACAGTAGAATTACTGTCAATGAATTGTCTAAAAAATTACTTCTAAGTCAATTAAGTATAAGAAAAAGACTACAACGTTTAGAAAAAAATGGTGTGATACAAGGTTTTATGGTAATTATTCCACCTGACGCAATTGGAAAAAGTGTAAAAGCAATTATTCAAATAGAGAATTTAAAAATAAAAACTCAGCAATTTGAAGAAATTATCAAAGAGGAAAAAGATATTTTAGAATGTCATCGGATAACCGGAATAAACAGTTATTTTATGAAAACGGCAGTTTCATCCATAAAACAGGTAGAAGACTTTACAAACCGTTTAACCCTTTATGGTAAAGTCAATACATCTTTGATTATTGCTTCTCCCGTATCTCATCAAATTTTACTACCCAAAACTGAGTATCTTCAACCAATCAAGAATTAACAACATACAGTAGTATCATCATAAAAGACTATTATAAAACTATAAGGAAGTAGTTACACTTGTGAACTACTTCTCTCTTTAAGAAGTCTTTGTTTTATTAAGCAAAGACTTCTTATTGACGAGTCTCTTTCTAAAAAATATCACGGGGAGAAATACCAACTTCTTGCATTGTTTGAAGTTGACGACCTTCATTTTGATCTCGACTGCTCACACGTATGTATCCACATCTTCTGTTTTCCATTTTTATACTCCTTTTGTTTTTCTCTTCCTCTTAACCTACTAAAAACGTTCGTAAAAGTGTGTGTATTTTAGAATACGTTCGTAATTTATTTTAAAGTTTAAACGAACGATAAAAATGATAGATTTCTTATACAAAAGAAAAGTCCGTAAACGTATACTTTTACGGCCGGTGTATTTGATTTTGTTTCAAAATGTCCAAATTTGTGAAAACTAGTAATTCAAACCTTGATATTACTGTAATTTCAAACCTTTCGATATATAATAATTAACAAGGAGGTTTGGAACATGAAATCAATTCAAGTCACACAATTTGGTGGACCTGAGAAATTAGTATTTACGGACGTTAAGGATGTAGTAGCAGAAAAGGGAGAAGTATGTGTTCGTTTGTATGCGGCAGGTGTCAATCCGAGTGATACTTACACATTATCAGGTACATATGCGTTTAGTATACCTCAGTTGCCTTATACTCCAGGATTAGACGGGGCAGGGGTTGTGGAGGCGATTGGAGAAGAAGTTACAAATGTTCATGTCGGTGATCGTGTATTTATTGCGTCTTTAATGGGAAGTAAAAATACAGGCACCTTTGCCCAAAAAGTAGTATGTGATGCAACGTTGGTTCATCCATTACCATCCCATGTATCTTTTGAACAAGGTGCGGCATTAGGGGTACCTGCACTAACCGCCTATCGTGCGCTATTTCAACGTGCCTGCCTGAAGCCCGGTCAAACCGTGCTTATTCATGGAGCCAGTGGTGGAGTTGGATTGCAGGTTGTACAAATGGCGAAATCTAACGGTGCTAAAGTGATTGGAACAGCAAGCAAGCCAGAGGGTAAAAAAATGGTTCAGCAAGCTGGTGCAGATTTTGTCACTGATCATGTGACAGAAGCAACGATTGAAGATATGTTAGCCTTAATGGATGGCAATGGACCTGATGTAATTATTGAGTTTTTAGCAAATAAGAATTTAGAAACAGATTTAAAGCTGATTGCACCATTCGGTAAAATTATAATTGTTGGAAACCGTGGTTCAATAGACATAAACCCACGCCTTGCAATGCAAAAAGAATGTGATATTTTAGCAACAGCTCTTTGGAATGCACCAAAGGATGAATATGAACAAAGTATTCATGGTGTAATTGGCATGCTAACAAGTGGTGCACTTCGTCCAGTTATTGGTA
The DNA here is from genome assembly GCF_023715685.1 of Priestia aryabhattai. NCBI lineage: Bacteria > Bacillati > Bacillota > Bacilli > Caryophanales > Bacillaceae > Priestia > Priestia aryabhattai. The sequence goes on along the minus strand of NZ_JAMBOQ010000003.1, from coordinate 1,169 downwards.
CAACTTTTCCACTACAGCAAGTATCGCAGGGCTTTAAACAACTAGAAAAAGGTATAGGAAATGGTAAACTTGTTTTGATAATTGACTAATTAATCTACATAATTTTAAGGCATTCACTTAAATTAAATGCTGCATTAGTCAACTAAGCAAATACTAGAAGGACCTTACAGGGTCCTTTTTTCTATTAAAAAGTGAAAATATAGGTGGATAGGTTAACGAAGTAAGCTAAATGGGTATGTACTATTAAGATGAAAGGAGTTTTTACAGTGTTAGCTTTAATTCTTAAACTTACTATCTCATTTTTTGCTGTTATGAATCCACTAGGAAACATACCTATTTTCATTACTCTTACGAATGATTATTCTATTCAAGAAAGACGTCATAGTGCAAGGAAGGCTGTCTTTATCTCTTTTATTATTCTTACCCTATTTTTACTTTTAGGAAGTTTTATCTTTTCCGCCTTTGGGATCACCATACATGCTTTTCGTGTAGCAGGAGGAATCTTAATCTTTGGCATCGCCTATAGCTTGCTTCATGCTAAACCTTCTAATGCACAAAGTCCTCATTCGCATGAACAAAAAGCTGCAGCTTCCCAAAATGATATTTCCATCACCCCCCTTGCTCTGCCGATTATGGCTGGACCCGGAACAATTGCGACAGTCATGTCTCACAGTTCTTATTCGATAGCAAATCTAGGGAGTGTATTCATTAGTTACACCCTTATATTAGGAGTTACTTTTATCCTTTTCTATTATTCTACATCTATTATCAACAAGCTCGGACAGAATGGTTTAAATGTTATCTCAAGGTTAATGGGATTAATACTGGCAGTGATGGCTATACAAATGATTGCAGAAGGTATTCACGGGTTATTTCCTCATCTGTAATCATTCAAAAAGACTATTCTTATAGGAACGAGCATATGAATAAAAGGTGCACTTCTTATACATTAGTTTCTTCTCCACCTACTGAGAAAACGTTGATTTATCAACGATGTATAAAAAGCTGCATACTCCGGAAAAAGAACCCTCGGCGGAACCGTGGGACTGCACCCTGTTTGTGAGACAGGAATCAAAGCACCTTTTAAACAACCATTTGCCGGTATTGTACTGGTGACCGGTTGTTTAGTTTCGTTTGAATACGGGCATTGTTGTAATAGGTAATATAGT